>NZ_OZ208512.1:1939000-2247500 GCF_964512435.1 Tenacibaculum insulae
AACAGAAGAAGAGGTCAAGTTAACGACATGAGTGATCGTGCTGGATCTAAAGTTGTAAAAGCATTAGTGCCATTATCTGAAATGTTCGGTTATGTTACTGCTTTAAGAACTATGTCTTCTGGTAGAGCAACTTCTACTATGGAATTTTCTCACTATTCTGAAACACCATCAAGTGTTTCTGAGGAAGTAATTGCAAAAGCTAAAGGTTAATAAGATATTAAGATGAGCCAAAAAATTAGAATTAAATTAAAATCTTACGATTATAACTTGGTAGATAAATCTGCTGAAAAAATCGTAAAGACAGTAAAGTCAACTGGAGCTGTTGTAAACGGTCCAATTCCTTTACCAACAAATAAAAAGATTTTTACGGTATTACGTTCACCACACGTAAACAAAAAATCTAGAGAGCAATTTCAATTATCTGCTTACAAAAGATTATTAGATATCTATAGTTCTTCTTCAAAAACTATCGATGCTTTAATGAAACTTGAGTTACCAAGCGGTGTTGAAGTTGAGATAAAAGTATAAGTATATTACTAACTTTCGGTTTAATTTTGTTAAACCGAAAGTTTTTTATATTTTTGCACACCGAAATTTAGGTTTCGTGGTGTAAATATTCTAGTTTTTTACTAGAATATAACATGTCCTGAGGGTTTCGCGAAGGAAAAACGGTAAAAACAAATTCAGAGTGAAGATGTTTTTCGCTCTTTTTTTATGTGAAATTTAAAAGGAAAGAAACTTTTGTTTCAAAATTAATTATTATTAATAGACGCGCTGGATAAAATAAATCTATCGTCTTAAAATTAACAAACATGTCTGGGTTAATAGGTAAAAAAGTAGGTATGACCAGCTTATTCGATGAGAACGGGAAAAATATTCCTTGTACTGTAATCGAAGCAGGTCCATGCGTGGTTACCCAAGTCAGAACCGAAGAAGTTGACGGGTATAACGCGTTACAACTTGGTTTCGATGACAAAAAAGCAAAAAGCTCTAATAAAGCTTTAGATGGTCACTTTAAAAAAGCTGGTACATCTGCTAAGAAAAAAGTCGTTGAATTTCAAGGTTTTGATGGAGAGTACAAATTAGGTGATTCAATTACTGTTGAGCACTTTGCTGAAGGAGAATTCGTAGATGTATCTGGGGTTTCTAAAGGTAAAGGTTTTCAAGGTGTAGTTAAGCGTCATGGTTTCGCGGGTGTTGGTCAAGCAACGCACGGTCAACATAACCGTTTAAGAGCTCCTGGTTCGATTGGTGCTGCATCGTACCCTGCAAGAGTATTTAAAGGAATGCGAATGGCAGGTCGTATGGGTGGAGATAAAGTAAAAGTTCAAAATTTAAAAGTATTAAAAGTGGTTGCTGATAAGAATCTTATCGTAGTAAAAGGAGCAATTCCTGGTCACAAGAATACTTTTGTAACTATCGAAAAATAATGAAAGTAGCAGTTTTAGATATTACAGGAAAAGATACTGGTAGAAAAGTTGAACTTTCTAACGAAGTATTTGGTATTGAGCCAAACGATCACGCAATTTATTTAGATGTAAAGCAATACTTGGCTAATCAAAGACAAGGTACGCATAAAGCTAAAGAAAGAGCTGAGATTGCTGGTAGTACAAGAAAGATTAAAAAACAGAAAGGTACAGGTACTGCACGTGCAGGATCTATTAAGTCTGGTGTTTTTAGAGGTGGTGGGCGTATGTTCGGGCCAAGACCAAGAAACTATTCTTTTAAATTAAATAAAAACTTAAAGCGTTTAGCACGTAAGTCTGCTTTAAGTATTCAAGCAAAAGATAGCAATTTAGTTGTAGTTGAAGATTTTAATTTCGAAACTCCAAAAACTAAAGAGTTTATCAATGTTTTAAAAGCTTTAGAATTAGACACTAAAAAATCTTTATTTGTGTTAGGAGACGAAAGTACAAATGTTTACTTATCATCTCGTAACTTAAAAGGATCTAAAGTAGTAAATGCTACAGGAGTAAATACATACAGCGTTTTAAATGCTAATAAAGTAGTTATTTCTGAAAGCTCTTTAGAAGGAATTGAATCTAACTTAAGTAAATAGGGAAAGAAATGAGTATTTTAATTAAACCTATTATTACAGAAAAAGCGACAAACGATAGCGAGGTATTTAACCGTTATGCATTTGTTGTAAACAGTAAAGCTAACAAATTAGAAATCAAAGGAGCTGTAGAAGCTGCTTATGGTGTAGCGATTAAGTCTGTTAAAACTATGAATTATCCTATTCAAAGAAATACTAAATACACTAAAAAAGGTTTAGTAACAGGGATAAAAAGTGGATACAAAAAGGCAATCGTTCAGTTAGCTGAAGGAGAAACTATTGATTTTTATAACAATCTTTAAGAAAAGACAGAATGTCAGTTAGAAAATTAAAACCAATAACACCAGGTCAGCGTTTTAGAGTTGTAAATGGGTTCGACACCATAACAACTGATAAGCCGGAGAAATCTTTATTAGCTCCGAAAAAACGATCTGGAGGTCGAAACAACCAGGGTAGAATGACAACACGCAATATAGGTGGAGGTCATAAACAAAAATATCGTATTATCGATTTTAAAAGAGATAAGCAAGGTATCCCTGCAACAGTAAAAACTATAGAGTACGATCCAAATCGTACTGCATTTATTGCTTTACTTAGTTATGCTGATGGTGAAAAGCGTTATGTAATTGCACAAAACGGTTTAACAGTAGGTCAAGTAATTACTTCAGGTAAAGGCTTAGTTCCAGAAGTTGGAAACGCTATGTACTTGAGTGAAATTCCTTTAGGTACTACAATTTCTTGTATTGAGTTACATCCTGGTCAAGGAGCTGTTATGGCTCGTTCTGCAGGTTCATTTGCTCAATTAATGGCAAGAGATGGTAAATATGCAACAGTTAAGTTACCTTCTGGTGAAACAAGATTAATCTTGTTAACTTGTATGGCAACTATCGGAGTTGTATCTAATTCAGATCACCAATTATTAGTTTCTGGTAAAGCTGGTAGATCTAGATGGTTAGGTAGAAGGCCAAGAACTAATGCTGTACGTATGAATCCAGTTGATCACCCAATGGGTGGTGGTGAAGGACGTTCTTCAGGAGGGCATCCAAGATCAAGAAACGGTATTCCAGCTAAAGGGTTTAAGACTAGATCTAAAACTAAGGCTAGTAATAAGTATATTATAGAACGTAGAAAGAAATAAACCATGGCAAGATCATTAAAAAAAGGACCTTTCGTTCACTATAAATTAGAGAAAAAAGTGTTAGCTAACGTTGAAACTGAGAGTAAATCAGTTATCAAAACTTGGTCAAGAGCAAGTATGATTACTCCAGATTTCGTAGGGCAAACTATTGCTGTTCATAATGGAAAGCAATTTGTACCAGTTTACGTTACTGAAAACATGGTAGGTCATAAATTAGGCGAATTTTCACCAACACGTTCTTTTAGAGGGCACGCTGGTGCAAAAAATAAAGGAAAAAAATAGTAGGAAATTATGGGAAGTCGTAAACATAACATGGCAACACAGTTAAAAGAAGCAAGAAAGTCTAGAGCTTTCGCTAAAATAACTAATTGTCCTACATCACCAAGAAAAATGCGCTTGGTAGCAGATTTAGTAAGAGGAGTTGAAGTTGAAAAAGCTTTACAAATCTTAAAATTTAGTCCAAAAGAAGCATCAAGAAACTTAGAGAAATTGTTAATGTCTGCAATTGCAAACTGGCAAGCTAAGAATGAAGATGCTAGTATCGAAGATGCTGGATTATTTGTAAAATCTATTTTTGTAGATAGCGCAGGTATGTTAAAAAGGTTAAGACCAGCTCCACAAGGGCGTGCACATAGAATTCGTAAGCGTTCTAATCACGTAACTTTAGAGTTAGGAGCTAAAAATAAAAGTAATTAATCAAAGTAGAAATGGGACAAAAAACAAATCCAATAGGAAATCGTTTAGGAATTATCAGAGGATGGGAATCTAACTGGTATGGTGGAAATGACTACGGAGATAAATTAGCTGAAGATGACAAAATAAGAAAGTATATTAATGCTAGATTATTTAAAGCAAGTGTATCGAGAGTAATTATTGAGCGTACGCTTAAACTTGTAACCGTTACTATCACTACTGCACGTCCAGGTATCATTATTGGTAAAGGAGGTCAAGAGGTAGACAAGTTAAAAGAAGAGCTTAAGAAAATTACAGGAAAAGAAGTTCAAATTAATATTTTTGAGATTAAGCGTCCAGAATTAGATGCTAAATTAGTAGCAGCTAGTATTGCTCGTCAAATTGAAAATAGAATTTCTTACAAGCGTGCTACTAAAATGGCTATTACTGCTGCAATGAGAATGAATTCAGAAGGTATTAAAGTACAATTATCTGGTCGTTTAAATGGAGCTGAAATGGCACGTTCTGAGCACTATAAAGAAGGAAGAATTCCTCTTTCTACTTTTAGAGCTGATATCGATTATGCACTTGTTGAGGCACATACTCAATACGGAAGATTAGGTATTAAAGTATGGATCATGAAAGGTGAGGTTTATGGAAAACGTGAATTATCTCCATTAGTAGGATTATCTAAACAAAAAGGTGGTGCTAATAAAGGTGGTGGAAACAAACGTCAACAACCTCGCAGAAGAAAATAATTTTTAAAATTAGAAATTAAAAATGTTACAGCCAAAAAGAGTAAAATACCGTAAGGTACAGAAGGCGAAAGGAAATATGAAAGGTAACTCTGGTAGAGGTACTCAACTTTCTAACGGAATGTTTGGTATCAAATCTTTAGACCAGAATTTACTTACCTCTCGCCAAATAGAGGCAGCTCGTATTGCGGCAACTCGTCATATGAAGAGAGAAGGACAGCTTTGGATTAAAATATTTCCAGACAAGCCTATTACAAAGAAACCTTTAGAGGTTCGTATGGGTAAGGGTAAAGGTGCTCCAGATCATTTTGTGTCAGTTATTAAACAAGGTAGAATTTTGTTTGAAGTTGGTGGTGTACCAATGGATGTTGCAAAAGAAGCTTTACGTTTAGCTGCTCAGAAACTTCCTGTAAAAACGAAGTTTGTTATTGCAAGAGATTTTGATTTTAACGCTTAATTCTATATACAATGAAACAATCAGAAATTAAAGAATTATCAATCGCTGACTTACAAGGACAGTTAGAAGCGTTAAAGAAAAATTATACGGATCTTAAGATGGCTCACGCCATAACTCCATTGGAAAATCCATTGCAGTTAAGAAGCTTAAGAAAAACTGTAGCAAGAATTGCTACAGAGTTAACTAAAAGAGAATTACAATAATTCTAGTCAGTTTTAAAGATGGAAAAAAGAAATCTTAGAAAAGAGAGAATAGGTGTAGTATCTAGTAGCAAAATGGAGAAATCTATTGTTGTTAATGAGGTAAAAAGAACTAAGCACCCAATGTACGGTAAATTCGTATTAAAGACGAAAAAGTATGTTGCACATGACGAGAATAACGATTGCAACGAAGGTGATACAGTTAGGATAATGGAAACACGTCCTATGAGTAAATCTAAACGTTGGAGATTAGTAGAAATCCTAGAAAGAGCTAAATAATATGTTACAGACAGAATCAAGATTAAGAGTCGCAGATAACACTGGAGCAAAAGAAGTTTTAGTGATAAGAGTTTTAGGAGGAACAAAAAAGCGTTATGCTAGCGTTGGAGATAAAATTGTAGTAACTGTAAAGTCTGCAACTCCAAATGGTGGTGTAAAGAAAGGTCAAGTATCTCGTGCTGTTGTTGTTCGTACTAAAAAAGAAATTAGACGTAAAGACGGATCATATATCAGATTTGATGATAATGCTTGTGTACTTTTAAATCCAACTGAGGAAATGAGAGGAACACGTGTATTTGGTCCTGTTGCCCGTGAATTACGTGATAAGCAATTTATGAAGATAGTATCATTAGCACCTGAAGTGCTTTAAATCGACATTAAGATGAAGAAGTTCAAAATTAAATCAGGAGATACTGTTAAAGTATTAGCAGGAGATCACAAAGGATCGGAAGGTAAAGTTTTACAAATTCTTAAAGATAAAGATAGAGTTTTAGTAGAAGGTGTTAACATGGTGTCTAAACACACTAAACCAAGCGCTACTAATCCTCAAGGAGGAATTGTAAAAAAAGAAGCTTCATTACATATATCTAACGTAGCATTAATCGAAAACGGTGAAGCTGTAAAAGTTGGTTATAAAGTAGAGGGAGATAAGAAAGTTAGATTTTCAAAAAAATCAGATAAAGCAATATAACCATGAGTTACGTACCAAGATTAAAAGAAGAGTACAAGAGCAGAGTTATCAAAGCTCTTACTGATGAATTCGGTTATAGTAATGTAATGCAAGTGCCTAAATTACAAAAGATTGTTGTAAGTAAAGGTGTTGGTGCAGCTATAGCAGATAAGAAATTAATAGAATACGCTATTGACGAGTTAACTACAATTACAGGTCAAAAAGCAGTTTCAACGATCTCTAAAAAGGATGTTGCAAACTTCAAATTACGTAAAGGAATGCCAATTGGTGTAAAAGTTACGTTAAGAGGAGAAAAAATGTACGAATTTTTAGATAGATTAGTAACTGCATCTTTACCACGTGTAAGAGATTTTAACGGAATTAAAGCGAATGGTTTTGATGGTAGAGGTAATTACAATTTAGGAATTACTGAGCAAATCATTTACCCTGAAATTAATATTGATCAAGTTAAAAAAATTAGTGGTATGGATATTACTTTTGTAACATCTGCAAACACTGACAAGGAAGCTAAATCATTATTAACCGAATTAGGTTTACCATTTAAAAAGAACTAAACATGGCTAAAGAATCAATGAAAGCGCGTGAGCGCAAAAGAGCTAAAACGGTTGCTAAGTATGCAGAAAAGAGAAAAGCTTTAAAAGAAGCTGGAGACTACGAAGCATTACAAAAGTTACCAAAAAATGCATCACCAGTTAGAATGCACAACCGTTGTAAATTAACAGGTCGTCCGAAAGGATATATGCGTCAGTTCGGAATTTCACGTGTTACTTTCCGTGAAATGGCTAACCAAGGATTAATTCCAGGTGTTAAAAAAGCGAGCTGGTAACAGTAAGTTTTTATATAAAATTAAAAGGTGTACAATATTAAATGTTGTACATCTTTTTTGTTTTTAAAAGTGTTTTTTTCGGACTTATAAAGTCAATAAATTAAGACTCAAAATGATAAGTATTAAAAATGCTTTATTTTTAAAAAGTTTATGTATATTTGCACTCTGTTTTTATAGGGTGAATTATGCCTTGTAAGTAAATACTAATAATATAGTATACTGCTTATGAGATTTATCTAAAAAACAAAAAATGAATATTAACTGGTTTCAGGTTCAATAATTAGAGTAATTATTGAATACCAAAACCACAATTTAATTAATTATGTATACAGATCCAATCGCGGATTTTCTTACTCGAGTGAGAAATGCTATCGCAGCAAATCACAGAGTAGTTGAAGTTCCTGCTTCAAAATTGAAGAAGGAAATGACGAAAATTTTGTTCGATCAAGGTTACATTTTAAGCTACCAGTTCAATGACGATAAAGTTCAAGGAACAATCAAGATAGCTTTAAAGTACGACCGTGAAACGAAAGAATCAGTAATCAGAAAGATTCAAAGAATTTCAACACCAGGTTTACGTAAATACGTTGGCTCTAAAGAGATGCCAAGAGTATTAAACGGTTTAGGTATTGCAATTGTCTCTACATCTAAAGGTGTAATGACAAACAAGAAAGCTAAACAAGAAAATGTTGGTGGGGAAGTATTATGTTACGTTTATTAATCGCTTTGTACAATGAGTAGAATAGGAAAAAATCCAATCGCATTACCACAGGGTGTTGAAGTTAAAGTAGACGGGAACGTGGTTACAGTAAAAGGTAAATTAGGAGAATTAACGCAAGAGTTAAAGTCTGATATTACTGCAAAAATTGAAGATGGTGTTTTAACAGTAGAGAGAGCATCAGATAGTAAAGACCATAGAGCAGCACACGGTTTATATCGTGCATTAATCAATAATATGATTGAGGGTGTTACTAAAGGTTATACTAAGGAATTAGAATTAGTAGGTGTAGGTTATAGAGCATCTAACCAAGGGCAAAAATTAGATTTAGCTTTAGGTTTTTCTCATAACATTGTTTTAAACTTAGCTCCAGAAGTGAAAGTTGAAACAGTATCTGAAAAAGGTAAAAACCCAATTATTAAATTATCATCATTTGATAAGCAATTAGTTGGTCAAGTTGCAGCTAAAATCCGTGGTTTCCGTAAGCCAGAGCCTTATAAAGGAAAAGGAATTAAGTTTGTAGGTGAAGTATTAAGAAGAAAAGCAGGTAAATCTGCATAATAAATAAGAGAAATTATTATGGCATTATCAAAGCTTGAAAGAAGACAACGAATTAAGTATAGAATTAGAAAAGTTGTTACAGGAACTGCTGTTAAACCAAGGTTATCAGTATTTAGAAGTAACAAAGAAATCTATGCTCAATTAATTGATGACGTTGCTGGTGTAACATTAGCATCTGCATCATCAAGAGATAAAGAAATTACATCTGGTTCTAAATCAGAAGCTGCTACTGCAGTAGGTAAAGCAATTGCAGAAAAAGCTGCTGGAAAAGGTGTTGAAACTGTTTCTTTTGATAGAAATGGATTTTTATACCACGGTAGAGTTAAAGTATTAGCAGAAGCTGCTAGAGAAGCTGGTTTAAAATTTTAAGAAATTATATTATGTTAGGATATAAAAACGTAGAAAGAGTAAAACCAAGCGGATTAGAGCTTGTAGATAAATTAGTAGGTGTACAACGTGTTACTAAAGTAACTAAAGGGGGTAGAGCATTTGGTTTCTCTGCAATCGTAGTAGTTGGAGATGGTAACGGAGTTGTAGGTCATGGATTAGGAAAGTCTAAAGATGTTGCTTCAGCAATTGCAAAAGCAATTGAAGATGCAAAGAAAAGTTTAGTGCGTATTCCTATTTTAGACGGAACTTTACCTCACGAACAAAAAGGTAAGTTTGGTGGTGCGAAAGTATTCATTAAGCCAGCCTCTCATGGTACGGGAGTTATTGCCGGTGGAGCTGTACGTTCAGTATTAGAATCTGTTGGTATTAAAGACGTATTATCTAAATCTCAAGGATCATCAAACCCTCATAACGTTGTAAAAGCAACTTTTGATGCTTTATTACAATTACGTAGTGCAGCAACAATTGCTAAGCAAAGAGGTATATCTTTAGAGAAAGTTTTTAACGGTTAAAATTTAAGACGATGAGTAAAATTAAAGTTACACAAGTAAAAAGTAAAATTGGTCGCCTTAAAAGTCAAAAAGCAACGTTAGAGGCGTTAGGTTTACGTAAAATGAACCAAACTGTAGAGCATAATGCAACAGCTACAATTTTGGGTATGGTAAATAAAGTTTCACACTTAGTTTCTGTTGAAGAAATTAAATAAGACAATATAAGATGAGTTTACATAACTTAAAACCTGCAGCAGGATCTACAAAGAGCGGTAAAAGAATCGCTCGTGGAGAAGGATCTGGACACGGAGGTACCTCTACAAGAGGTCATAATGGTCAGAAATCTCGTTCTGGTTATTCTCGTAAAATAGGATTTGAAGGAGGGCAAATGCCACTTCAAAGACGTGTACCTAAATTTGGTTTCACAAACATTAATCGTAAAGAGTATGTTGGTGTAAATTTAGATAAATTACAAGGATTAGTAGAAAACGGAAAGATTACAGATACGGTAACTTTAGAGGTTTTAGTAGAAAACCGTTTAGCTCGTAAAAACGACTTAGTAAAAATATTAGGTGGTGGAGAGTTAAAAGCTAAATTAAACATAACTGTACATAAATTTACTGCAACAGCAAAAGCGGCTATTGAAGCTGCAGGAGGTGAAGCAGTTACATTATAAGAATTGTAAATGATGAATTTTATAAATACTTTAAAAGACATTTGGAAGATAGAAGAGTTAAAAGAGAAATTACTTTTAACCTTAGGTTTAATTGCTGTTTACCGTTTTATGGCGGCAGTTCCATTACCTGGAATTGACCCTACACAGTTATCAGCATTACAAGACAGTACTTCTAGTGGACTTTTAGGTTTATTAAACGCATTTACAGGTGGGGCATTTGCTAGAGCGTCAGTAATGGCACTTGGTATAATGCCTTATATTTCTGCATCGATTGTAGTTCAGTTAATGGGTATCGCGGTACCATATTTACAAAAATTACAAAAAGATGGAGAAAGTGGACGTAAGAAGATTACACAAATAACAAGATGGCTTACAATTGCTATTACTTTGTTTCAAGCACCAACCTATATTGGTATTATTCAAAACCAAATGGGATTAGGACCTGAAGCATTTTTAGTAACAGGAGCTACATTTTGGGTATCATCAATTATCCTTTTATCAGCAGGAACTATTTTTGCAATGTGGTTAGGAGAGCGTATTACAGACAAAGGAGTTGGTAATGGTATATCATTATTAATTACTGTTGGTATTATTGCTAATTTCCCAGCTGCTTTTATACAAGAGTTAGTTTCTAAACAAACTGCTGGTGCTGGAGGTATCATGATGATTCTAATCGAATTAATAGTTTGGTTTGTAGTAATTTTGTTAACCGTTTTATTAGTTACAGCAGTACGTAAAGTAGCAGTTCAATATGCGCGTCGTACCGCAGTTACCGACATTAAAGATGTTGATGGAGCTCGCCAGTACATTCCTTTAAAATTGAATGCTTCTGGAGTAATGCCAATTATTTTTGCACAAGCTATTATGTTTTTACCAGTAGCTTTAGGTCAAAAATTTCCAGCATTAAATAGTTTAACTGATAATTTCGGATTATGGTATAACGTTATATTTGCTATCTTAATTATCATCTTTAGTTATTTTTATACGGCGATTACGATCCCAACTAATAAAATGGCTGAAGACTTAAAAAGAAGTAATGGTTTTGTTCCTGGATATAAGCCAGGAGAAGAAACTGCAAACTATTTAGACTCTGTGTTATCTAAGATAACTTTTCCAGGATCTTTATTTTTAGCAGCTTTATCTATTTTACCTGCAATTATTGTAAAGTTTGGAGTTACTCAAAACTGGGCAATGTTTTTTGGAGGTACCTCTTTAATTATTATGGTTGGAGTTGCGATAGATACCATTCAGCAAATTAACTCGTATTTATTAAACAGTCGTTACGATGGTTTAATGAAAACAGGTAACAGTAACAGAAAATCATTAAAATAATATGGCTAAGCAACCAGCAATTCAACAAGACGGAACAATAACAGAAGCATTATCAAATGCAATGTTTCGTGTAGAATTAGAAAACGGACATATTGTTACGGCACACATTTCAGGTAAAATGCGTATGCATTATATCAAATTATTACCAGGAGATAAGGTAAAATTAGAAATGAGTCCGTATGATTTATCAAAGGCAAGAATTACTTACAGATATTAAAAACACAGACTGATGAAAGTAAGAGCATCATTAAAGAAAAGAAGTGCCGAGTGCAAAATTGTACGTAGAAAGGGCAGATTATATGTAATTAACAAAAAGAATCCTAGATTTAAACAAAGACAAGGGTAATGGCAAGAATAGCAGGTATTGATATTCCAAAGAATAAAAGAGGTGTTATCGCATTAACTTACATCTTTGGTATAGGAAACAGCAGAGCTAAAGAAGTTTTAGCAACTGCAAAAATTGACGAAAGTATCAAAGTTCAAGATTGGACGGATGATCAAATTGCAGCGATTCGTGAGCAAGTTGGAACTTTTACTATTGAAGGTGAATTACGTTCTGAAGTTCAATTAAACATTAAACGTTTAATGGACATCGGATGTCAAAGAGGTATTCGTCACAGATTAGGTCTTCCTTTAAGAGGTCAAAGAACTAAGAATAACTCTCGTACAAGAAAAGGTAAGAGAAAAACTGTAGCTAACAAGAAAAAATAAGTTAGATAAGTAATAAAGATCTAATAGTAGTTATTAAACTATAAAGTTAGAAAACTAAATTACTAAAACTATAATAATCATGGCAAAGTCTAAAGTAACAAAAAAACGTAAAGTTGTAATAGAATCAGTTGGTGAAGCTCACGTAACTGCATCTTTCAACAATATTATTATTTCTTTAACAAACAAAAAAGGTGACGTTATTTCTTGGTCATCTGCAGGTAAAATGGGGTTCAGAGGTTCTAAAAAGAACACTCCTTACGCAGCTCAATTAGCCGCAGAAGATTGTGCTAACGTAGCAAAAGAAGCAGGTTTACGTAAAGTAAAGGTGTATGTTAAAGGACCAGGTAACGGTAGAGAATCTGCAATCAGATCTATTCATAATGCTGGAATCGAGGTAACAGAAATTATTGATGTTACTCCAATTCCTCATAACGGATGTCGTCCTCCAAAAAGAAGAAGAGTATAAGTTGATTTAATTCAACTTATACTTTTATTTAGCGTACTTTTGTGCGCAATAAAAAAGTATTTTAACAACAGTAGGATAAAGATTATCGAAGGAGTAAGCCTTAATTCATAATCCCTACTAAAATAATTAGAAATGGCAAGATATACAGGACCAAAAACTAAAATTGCTCGTAAATTTGGTGAAGCAATTTTTGGAGACGATAAAAACTTTGAAAAAAGAAATTATCCTCCAGGACAACACGGAAACGCTAGAAGAAGAGGTAAAAAATCTGAATATGCAACTCAATTAATGGAGAAGCAAAAAGCAAAATACTCTTATGGTATTTTAGAGCGTCAGTTTAGTAACTTATTCAAAAAAGCATCAGCATCTAAAGGAATTACAGGTGAAGTTTTATTACAACTTTGTGAATCTCGTTTAGATAATGTTGTTTTCCGTTTAGGAATTGCTAACTCAAGAAGAGGTGGACGTCAATTAGTATCTCACCGTCACATTACTGTGAATGGAGAAATCGTTAACATTCCATCTTATAGCTTACAAGCAGGTGATGTTGTAGCAGTTAGAGAAAAATCTAAATCATTAGTAGCTATTGAAGATTCTTTAGCATCTAACAGCAATGTTTACGAATGGTTAAGCTGGAATTCTGATCAAAAATCAGGAACTTTTATTAAAGCTCCAGAAAGATTACAGATTCCTGAGAATATCAAAGAACAATTAATTGTAGAATTATATTCTAAATAATAAATTAAACCTATTGGTATTTAGCCAAAGGGTATGTTTGATTTTCTTCAGACTTACGTACCGCGCAACTAAATAACAATTAAAACGAAGAAAATATGGCAATTTTAAATTTTCAGAAGCCTGATAAAGTAATAATGATTGAATCTACAGATTTTTCTGGTAGATTTGAGTTCAGACCTCTTGAACCAGGTTTTGGATTAACAGTTGGTAACGCTTTAAGAAGAGTATTATTATCTTCTTTAGAAGGGTTTGCAATTACATCATTACGCATGGATGGTGTTGAACATGAGTTCTCAACAATTCAAGGAGTTGTAGAAGATGTAACAGAAATCATCTTAAACTTAAAACAAGTTCGTTTTAAGAAACAAATTGAAGAGACTGATAGAGAAACAGTATCAATAGCAGTATCAGGTCAAGAGCAATTAACTGCAGGAGACTTACAAAAGTTTACTTCAGGTTTTCAAGTACTAAATCCAGATTTAGTAATTTGTAACATGGATAAATCAGTAAGTTTTAATGCCGAAATTACTATCGAAAAAGGTAGAGGTTTCGTACCAGCAGAAGAAAATAAAAGAGCAGGTGCACCATTAGGAACAATTTTCACTGATTCAATTTACACTCCAATAAAGAATGTAAAATATGCCATTGAAAATTTTCGTGTAGAACAAAAGACAGATTACGAAAAATTAGTTTTCGATATCGATACTGATGGTTCTATCAATCCTAAAGATGCCTTAACAGAAGCAGCTAAAATTTTAATCCACCACTTTATGTTATTCTCTGATGAGCGTATCACTTTAGAGGCAGATGAAATTGCTCAAACTGAAACATATGATGAAGAATCATTACATATGCGTCAGTTATTAAAGACGAAATTAGTTGATATGGATTTATCAGTTCGTGCTTTAAACTGTTTAAAAGCTGCAGAAGTTGATACTTTAGGAGACTTAGTATCATTTAACAAAAGTGATTTAATGAAATTTAGAAACTTTGGTAAAAAATCATTAACTGAATTAGATGAGTTAGTGGCAAATAAAAGCCTTAATTTCGGAATGGACTTAAGTAAATACAAATTAGATAGAGATTAACCTTTCATATTTTGCTCCCTTAAATGGTAGTAGCAAGATGAGAGCTAAAAACCAAATGTCATGAGACACGGAAAGAAATTTAATCATTTAGGAAGACAAACAGCGCACAGAAAAGCGATGTTAGCAAATATGTCTTGTTCATTAATTGAACACAAGCGTATTAACACAACTGTTGCTAAAGCGAAAGCTTTACGTATGTTTGTTGAACCATTAATTACAAAGTCTAAAGAAGACACAACACACAACCGTCGTGTAGTATTTAGTTACTTACGTAATAAATTTGCTGTTACTGAATTATTTAAAGAAGTATCAGTAAAAGTAGCTGACAGACCTGGAGGTTATGTTCGTATTATCAAGTTAGGAAACCGTCAGGGAGATAATGCTCCTATGGCAATGGTAGAATTAGTTGATTACAACGAATTATACAACCCGAAAGGAAACAAAGCTAAGAAAAACACTCGTCGTAGCCGTCGTGGTGGAGCTAAAACAACTGATGCAGCTGTTGAAACTCAAACTTCACAAGAAGAAGAATAAAAATGAAAATTTTTATAAATTATATCAAAGGGATAAACATTTAATGTTTATCCCTTTTTTTATATTTTTGCAATCAAATTACACAACACACACTAAATGAAATATCAACAACGTAAAAAAGCATTAGTTTTATTAGCAGACGGAACTATTTTCTATGGTAAGTCTATTGGTATAGAAGGAACATCAACTGGAGAAATTTGTTTTAACACCGGAATGACTGGTTATCAAGAAGTATTTACAGATCCTTCTTACTTCGGTCAAATTATGGTAACTACCAATGCACATATTGGTAATTATGGTATAAACAATAAAGAAGTAGAGTCTGAAGGAATTAAAATATCAGGTTTAATTTGTCGTAATTTTAGTTTTACACATTCACGTGTAGATTCTGATGGAAATTTATTTGATTGGTTTAAAGAACACAATTTAGTTGCAATTTCTGATGTAGATACGCGAGCATTAGTTTCGTACATTAGAGATAATGGAGCAATGAATGCTATTATTTCTACAGAAGTAGATAATATTGATGCATTGAAAAAACAGTTAGCGGATATTCCTAATATGGAAGGTTTAGAGTTAGCCTCTAAAGTATCAACAAAAGAGCCTTATTTTGTTGGAGATGAAAATTCGCCAATAAAAGTTTCTGCCTTAGATATCGGTATTAAAAAGAATATTTTAAGAAATTTAGTAAAAAGAGGAGCGTACGTAAAAGTGTACCCTTACAACGCTACTTTTAAAGAAATGAGTGATTTTAATCCTGATGGATACTTTATTTCTAACGGACCTGGAGATCCAGAACCTTTATTAGAAGCAATAAATACAGCTAAAGATATTATTAAAAATGATAAACCACTTTTTGGTATTTGTTTAGGGCATCAAGTAATAGCATTGGCAAACGGAATTTCTACTTACAAAATGCACAACGGTCACCGAGGTATTAATCATCCAGTAAAAAACTTACTTACAGGTAAAGGAGAAATAACTTCTCAAAACCACGGATTTGCAATTAATAGAGAAGAAACAGAAGCACATAATGATGTTGAAATTACACACGTACATTTAAACGATCATACGGTTGCAGGTATTAGAATGAAATCTAAAAATGTATTTTCAGTACAATATCACCCAGAGGCAAGTCCAGGACCACATGATGCAGAATATTTATTTGATGAATTTATAGAAAACATCAAAAAAGCAAAAGTTGAAGCGTAATCGTTTTCGTAATTAATGATTAAGAAAAGAGCCAAAATCAACAACAATTAGTAAATTAGCAAGGATAAAAATTAGCATTCCCGTGAGTTAAATTTCACGGGAATCTATATTAAAAATAAATAATTATGAGTATTATAATCAACATTCACGCACGTCAAATTTTCGATTCAAGAGGTAACCCAACTGTAGAGGTTGATGTAACTACAGAAAACGGAGTAATCGGTAGAGCAGCTGTTCCGTCTGGAGCATCTACAGGAGAACACGAAGCCGTAGAGTTACGAGATGGTGGAAAAGATTATATGGGTAAAGGTGTGCTAAACGCAGTAAAAAATGTAAATACATTAATTGCTCAAGAATTATTAGGAGTATCAGTTTTTGAACAAAACATGATCGATCAAATGATGATTGATTTAGACGGAACACCAAACAAATCTAAATTAGGCGCAAATGCTATTTTAGGTGTGTCATTGGCAGCAGCAAAAGCAGCAGCAAATGAGTTAGGTTTACCTTTATATCGTTATGTTGGTGGAGTATCAGCAAATACATTACCTGTACCAATGATGAATATCATTAACGGAGGTTCGCATTCTGATGCACCAATTGCATTTCAAGAATTTATGGTAATGCCTGTAAAAGCTAAAAACTTTACAGAAGCAATGCAAATTGGTTCAGAAATTTTTCACAACCTTAAAAAAGTATTACACGATCGTAATTTATCTACAGCTGTTGGTGATGAAGGTGGTTTTGCACCAACTTTAGATGGTACTGAAGATGCGATTGAAACAATTGCATTGGCAACTAAAAATGCAGGGTACAAATTTGGCGAAGAAGTAATGATTGCTTTAGATTGTGCTGCTGCCGAATTTTTTGTAGATGGAAAATACGATTATACTAAGTTTGAAGGAGCTAAAGGAAAAGTACGTTCAAGCAAAGAACAAGCTGATTATTTAGCAGAATTAGCAGCTAAGTATCCTATTATTTCTATTGAAGATGGTATGGATGAAAATGACTGGGACGGATGGAAATACTTAACAGAAATTTGTGGAGATAAAGTGCAATTAGTTGGTGATGATTTATACGTAACCAATGTAGAGCGTTTATCTAGAGGAATTGAAAACGGAATAGCAAATTCTATTTTAATTAAAGTAAACCAAATAGGTACGTTAACCGAAACAATTGCTGCTGTAAATATGGCACACAATGCAGGATATACCTCAGTAATGAGTCACCGTTCTGGAGAAACAGAAGATAATACAATTGCCGATTTAGCGGTTGCATTAAACTGTGGACAAATTAAAACAGGTTCGGCTTCTCGTTCAGATCGTATGGCAAAATACAATCAGCTTTTACGTATTGAAGAAGAATTGGATGATGTTGCATATTATCCACAAGAAAAAGCATTTAAAATAAAGTAATTTAGATAATATTTTAAGAATTAATATTCTAAGCCTTGTCGTTTAAACGGCAAGGCTTAGAATGTGCAAAAAGTTTTTTCATGTGTTTGAAATTTAAAATGTTAAAAAAGTGTTAACGTATTTAGGGTTAACCCTATTTCTATTAGGGTTAACCCTAATGAATGAATAGGGGTATTGGGTATTGTATGATAATAAAAGATAACTTAGTTTTGGCTGCTTAATTAAAATAATATAGATATGAAAAAAGCGTTATTACTTACTTACTTACTTACTTACTTACTTACTTTTTAATAGTGTCATGTGAGGACAAAGCATCAGAAGATATTCCTATTGAACAAGAATCAATTTTATTATTGAGTGCATCATTAGAAAATGGGAAGTTTAATTTTAATTCAAAAGAAGATTTAGCTTCTAAAATTGATTTATTTAAAAAACAATCGAAAGAAACCAAAGAAAATTATTTTGAAGACTTTTATGAAAAAGGTTTTATACCTTTAGAGCCTATTGTTAATCCAAAGAATACTTATTTATTAGAGAAGATAAATAGCAAAAAGAAATTAAGAAATAAGAATTCTAATTTTATTGATATTTCTACTTTGATAGGAGATAAAAACTTTGCTGCTTTTATCAATGATGAGGGAGAAATAATTGTAGAAAATTCTCTTTATAAATTTACACCAAAAGGATTATTTTTTGGAGATTTAAAAGATAGTACTAAAATAAGAAATACAGCATTTAAAACATATAAAAGAGCAAGTAAATTAGCTATGCCGATTTGTGAACTTAGAGAAACTGAAGGAGGAATTAGACAAATGGAACCAGATGTTTTTAGATATATTGCACCAATAGATGAATATGGTTGTGGAGAAGGTTCTTATGGAGGGGGGTCTGGTTATACAGGAGGTACTACAAGTACTAAAGGTGATCCGAAAACTGACAGAGCAGCATTATTTGAAATTATAAAGAATTTAGATATAGTAACTAACCCAGGTGACAATTGGTTTCAGAATATATTTGGTACATATAGATATGCTCATAAATACTTTAGTAATAGAGACTATCGTTTTGAATTAGATTATCATAATCAAAGCTATTTAGTGTATAGGTCATTAGGTATTGAGGCTGAAACACATAAAGAAGGATGGTTTTGGTGGAATAATGTCGATTCTGATGAAATAATACTAGGAGTTAATAAAATCCATGCTGTTTTATATGATTTACCTAAACCTAAAATAGAGACTTTAACACTAAATGAAGTTTTTCCTAACTCTAATCCTAGAGAGCCAATATATATACACAATGATAGTTTTAAGATTGAGAATAATGGTGTTTTTGAGCCTGTAAGCATAAAAGTTTTGGCAAATAAAGGAGTTCCATATTTTAAATATAATGATGATGCCATACTAAATATTTATGTAGGTGAAGTATTAGGTTATACTGTGGATAAAGAAATAAATTATAATGTGTTGAGTGATTCAAACATAAGAGCAATTTATAAACTAGGGGTAGATTATTTTAAAAAACAGGCAAATTCACAAAGAGAAGATTTTTTTGTGACAGTTCAAAAAAGTTCAAAAGAAATAGATTTGTTATATTTTAATGAGTTTAAAAGAAAATATAATACTGATGAAGTTCAAAGAAATATAGTTTCTGAGTTTGCTGGACAGATATCAGCCGAGGTTATTGATGGAGAGTTAAAAACAGACTGGGTCAAAACAGTAGGAGATTTATTAACAGGGAAAAACTTTGTAGGTAAATACAGGTTTAAAGAGCTTGATTTTTATGGTATTGCAAGAAGAGGAAACGAATGGAGAGGTTTACAAATAAAGAAAAAAGAAAATTAGAAATTATTATGATAATTAAAAAAAGTACAAAATTTTTAATATTTTCAATACTTATATCAATAAGTATTAATATAAATTCTCAAGAAAAAAATACTAAAAAAGTATGGAGAGTTAATTTTTTAAATCCAGGAGTAGAATACGAAATGCCTACGGGAAATAATAGAACACTTTCTGTTGGAGCAGGTTTAGGTTATAGTGTAAGTTATCCACATACAGATGTAGGAGTTGGTTCTGGAGCAATAACTTCTTTCAACCCTTTTGTAGATATACAACACAAATGGTTTTATAATTTTGATAAACGTAAAAGTAAAGGTTTAAAAACGGCTAATAATACGGGTAATTTTGTGTCTGCAAGATTTTTAACAAGAAGTGAATCACTATTCGGTAATTCTAATGGAACTGATGGGTTAGATTTTGCGGTGGGACCTACTTGGGGAATTCAACGAACTTATGGTAAAAACTTTCATTTTTTGTTTGATATGGGGCCAATTTATTATTTTGATACTAACGGTAAAGGATATTATTTTCCGTTAATGATTCAGTTAAATTTAGGGTTTGATTTATAAAAAGATAAAAGAGACTGCTTTAAACAGTCTCTTTTTAAGATAATTAAAATGTATGAAAAAAATACTTGTTTTATTTGTAGTTTTAATCCTTACAGCATGTCATTCAATAAAATATACCCATTCAGGAAATGTAAATTCACGTTTAGATTTTAAAAAAGGCAAATGGTTATTACATACTGTTGAAGCTCCTAAAAGTATAAAAGAAAGTTTAACGAATATAGCGAACGAGAAGTTTATAGCATTATTAGGAAATCGTTTTTCTGATGTAAATACTACTAGAGGAATCTTACTACCAGCTAATATAACTACTAATCTTAATAAAACAGATTTAAGAGATATTAAAAACGGAACAGGATATGATTTTTTTATAAAGATTAACGCTACTGTAATTTCAGATGAAGTTGGAGATTTAGAAATAGGTAAAGTAATTTCATCTGTTGAAAATATAGGCGAAATTAGGATAGATATTTATGATTTAAATTTATTAGATATATTATATTCTCAATCAGTTATTGGAAGAATGCATATATCAGAAAGTAATGATAATTTAGCTTTTTCAACAAGCACAAATAATATAATTATAAAAGGTTTTAAACGAATTATGAAGAATATTCATGAAAATCAGATTAAAAACTAAATTAGCGAATCTTTATATTGGTTTCTAATTTGAACTATAATCTAACATAATAACACATCAGTTTAAATTTACTTCAGAATCGCATTATTGTCATAAATAGTATTTCATGATGAGAATTCGAAACAAGTTTTGCTTAAATAAATAATAAAAATATAGAAAACAAAAGTCTTACAAACACATGTTTGTAAGACTTTGTTTTTATATGGTTTCAGTAATAAAATAAAGCTATTTATAGATAGTGAAAAACAATTAAAACTCACTTTTAAAATACTACAAAAAATGGTATCTTCGCAACTAACTTCAATCATTAAAATTTAAGAGATAAAAATGTCAGATATAGCAAAACTACAAATTGGTGAAAAGACGTATGAGTTCCCGTTAATTAAAGGAACAGAAAATGAAACTGCGATTGATATTAAAGCATTAAGAGGAGTTTCTGAAGGTGTTATTACTATTGATCCAGGATATAAAAATACAGGTTCTTGTCAAAGTGCTATTACATTTTTAAATGGTGAAGAAGGAGTTTTACGTTATAGAGGATATTCGATAGAAGAATTAGCTGAAAAAGCAGATTTTTTAGAAGTTGCCTTTTTATTGATTTTTGGAGAATTACCAAACGAAGCACAATTAGAAAAGTTTCATAATGATATTAGAGAAAAAGCAATTGTAGATGAAGATATTAAAAAAATCATCGAAGCTTTTCCTAAAAATGCGCATCCAATGGGCGTATTATCATCATTAACAAGTGCGTTAGTAGCATTTAATCCATCTTCTGTAAATGTTGATTCTGAGGAGGATATGTATCGCGCAATTGTTAAAATATTAGCAAAGTTTCCAGTGTTAGTTGCTTGGGCAATGCGTAAAAAACAAGGATTACCTTTAAATTATGGATCAAAAAAATTAGGATATGTAGAAAACGTTATGAAAATGATGTTTGAACAACCTAATGAAGATTTTGAAATAAATCCAGTAATTAAAAACGCTTTAGATAAATTATTAATCTTACATGCAGATCACGAACAAAATTGTTCTACATCTACAGTAAGAATTGTAGGATCTTCTCATGCAGGTTTATTTGCTTCTCTTTCTGCAGGAATTTCTGCACTTTGGGGACCATTACACGGTGGCGCAAATCAAGCAGTTTTAGAAATGCTTGAAGCAATTAAAGAAGATGGTGGAGATACTAAAAAATACATGGCAAAAGCGAAAGATAAAAACGATCCTTTCCGTTTAATGGGATTCGGACACCGTGTTTATAAGAATTTTGATCCAAGAGCAAAAATTATTAAAGTTGCAGCCGATGAAGTATTAGCTAATTTAGGAGTTAACGATCCTATTTTAGAAATTGCGAAAGGATTAGAACAAGAAGCATTAAATGATGAGTATTTTGTAAAACGTAAATTATATCCTAATGTAGATTTCTATTCAGGTATTATTTATAGAGCTATGGGGATTCCTGTAGAAATGTTTACTGTTATGTTTGCTTTAGGTCGTTTACCAGGATGGATTGCTCAATGGAGAGAAATGCGCTTAGGTAAAGAGCCAATTGGTCGTCCTCGTCAAGTTTATACAGGGGCAAACCTTAGAGAATTTGTTGAAATTAACAAAAGATAAAATAACCCAAAATGTCATTTAATTTTTAAATGACATTTTTTTATTAAATATAATTGATGATGAAAGAAATTAAAATTATCAAAAACAGATCTGATATTGGAGCCGGAACAAGAGGTTCTGATATGGGAATAGATGCTATTGAAATAGCCGCAATAAATCATAATAACGATTTTTTTGATCGATTTGATTTTGAAGATGTGATAACAGAAAATGAATCTATTTATAATAAAAAAAATAATTCATTTGGTAAACAAATCAATAGTGTTTTTAATCAATGTAAAAGATTAAGTAATCACGTAAAAGTAAATTTACAAGAAGATAAGTTTCCAATAGTACTTTCAGGAGATCATTCATCTGCCTTAGGAACCATAAGTGGCGTTAAAGCTGCTTATCCAACCAAAAGAGTTGGAGTAATTTGGATTGATGCTCACGGAGATTTACACACACCTTATACTTCGCCTTCAGGAAACATCCATGGAATGCCATTAGGAGCTGCAATTTCTGATGATAATTTAGATTGTCAGATAAATGATGTTGATAGAGAAACGGCCGAATTATGGGATAGAATGAAAAACATAGCTATACCTGGGCAAAAAGTACTACCTGAGGATATTGTTTTTTTTGGAGTAAGAGATACTGAAGAACCTGAAGAAAAACAAATGGAAAAATATGGTATTAAAAACTATATGGTTGCAGAAGTTCGTTATAGAGGTTTAGAAGTTTGTGTAAATGAAGCATTAGATAAGTTAACAAATTGCGATGTTATTTATGTTTCTTTTGATGTAGATTCGATGGACTGTGATATGATTTCTTACGGAACAGGAACACCAGTGCCAAAAGGATTTGACGATAAAGAAATTGTTGAAATAATTAATAAATTATTAGCAAGTAAAAAAGTAGCTTGTGTTGAGTTTGTTGAAGTAAATCCGTTGCTAGATTTAAAAGGTAATAAAATGGCAGAAACTGCTTTTTCAATTTTAGATGCAGTAACAAAAACAGTAAGTACTGTGTTTTAAAAAAATGGTTTTTATAAAAAAAAGGTGCTATTGAAATTTTCAATAGCACCTTTTTAGTTTAATAATTAGCAAAAAAGTTACCTTTTTCTTGCTTTTGTACCAAAAGGAGTACGTTTAATTAAATAATTTAAAGCACTATCGTAAGAGTCTAAACCGCTACCAAATGCTCTTTTATCATCATTAAAAAGGTTGTCACCTTTATCATTATAAATATTTAAACTTACTCGAGTATCGTAATTAACTCTAGATCTAGAGCTGTTGGTTGAAATCGCTAATCCAGAATTATTAGTTTTATTACGTCTATACCTACTGTTGTCTTTTGTTTTTTTGTTTTTATAAGTTGTAACTCCTGTTCCGGTTGTTACGGTTCCTTTGTTAACAACATTTGTAGTGTTATAAAGAACATATTCAACTCCTAAAACTAAAGCAATTTCTTTAGGCGAAATGGCTTTTAGTTGCGCTGCAGTTATTCCTTTTTTAGCCAATAAAGCATTGGTAGTTCTAGGATCTTGTACTTTTAATAAAATAGAAGTGTTCTTTTTTAAAGAACTAGTAGTAGAATTTTGAATTTTACTACTCATAGCATCAATCATTATACTTTTATCATTCGTAATATAATCAACAGGTAATACAGCAATTCTACTTTTTCTTTCAGCAGAATTAGCTACTTTTTCTATTGTTTTTGGCTGATTAAATACTTGTGTTCTTCCTGAAGAAAAAACAATTTTTTGAATGGTAGATTTTTCAATATTAAATTCTAAAGTTTCTCCGCTATAAATAAATTTAATATTATTTTTATTGATAGCTGTTACTTTTCCTTTCCCTTGGTTACCGTCTAATAAATAAATAGCATCGGTTTTTTCTTGAGCAAAAGAAGTTAGGGATATACCTAAACTGAATAGAATCAGTAAAATATATTTATAAAATGTTTTCATAAGTATTAGTTGTGAATGTTTAGTTAAAGGTACAAATTTTATATAAATAATTGATTTACTTATTTTGTGAAAAAATAATAATACATTTGCTTTGTAAACTTTAGGAGTAGCTATTAAATTAGTTTGAGAAAAATCCTTAGAACCTGATTTGGTTAATACCAACGTAGGGAAAAGTTATCTTCGATAAATTATATCGAGCTACTACCATATGGTTTACAGTAATATTTTATAAATATGATTACTATAAAAGTAAACCAAGAAGACCATCAAATTTTAGAAAACCTTACATTACAAGCGTTTGTTGAATATTTAAAAATTGAAACAAACGGAATTGCTATTGCTATAAATAGTACTGTGGTAAAAAGGACGGATTGGTCTTTAAAGTTACTTCAAAATAATGATGCTGTTTTAATTATAAAGTCTACTCAAGGAGGATGATTTTTAAATTTAAAATAAACAAACACTAAGAATTAAATGAAGAACAAAGACACAGCTCCAAAGCAAAACGGAATTACACGAAATCCGTTTCCGAATTCGCAAAAAATTTATGTAAGCGGAAAAATTCACCCGCAAATTAAAGTAGCCATGCGTGAAATTTCGTTAAGTGATACGGTAGATTCTATGACGAAAAAGAAAACGCCAAACGAACCAGTTACCGTTTACGATACTTCAGGTCCATATACCGATCCTACTAAAGAAATTGATATTCATAGCGGTATCGAACGTATTCGTGAACCTTGGATTAAAGAGCGTGGAGATGTTGAGCAATTAGATACGTATTCATCAGAATATTGTAATGAGCGTTTAAATGACGCTAGTTTAGATCACATGCGTTTTAAGTTACTTAAAAAACCAATGCGTGCTAAAAAAGGGCAAAATGTAACACAATTACATTATGCTAAAAAAGGAATTATTACACCAGAAATGGAATACATCGCTATTCGTGAAAATCAGCGAATAGATGAAATGACCGAAATTAGAAAGCAACATAAAGGCGAACATTTTGGGGCTTCAATTCCAGAAAAAATTACTCCAGAATTTGTGCGATCAGAAGTAGCAAGAGGTCGAGCAATTATACCATCAAACATAAATCACCCAGAAGCCGAACCTATGATTTTAGGACGTAACTTCTTAGTAAAAATAAATGCCAATATTGGTAACTCCGCCGTTACTTCATCAATTGAAGAAGAAGTAGAAAAAGCAGTTTGGGCTTGTCGTTGGGGAGCAGATAATATTATGGATCTATCCACCGGAGAAAATATTCACGAAACTCGTGAGTGGATTATCCGTAACTCTCCAGTACCAGTAGGTACCGTGCCAATATATCAAGCTTTAGAAAAAGTAAACGGAGTTGCAGAGGATTTAACGTGGGAGATTTTCCGCGATACGTTAATTGAACAAGCAGAACAAGGAGTAGATTACTTTACCATTCATGCCGGAGTTTTGTTACGTTACGTACCAATGACAGCAAAACGTGTTACAGGAATTGTATCTCGTGGAGGTTCAATTATGGCAAAATGGTGTTTAGCACATCATAAAGAAAGTTTTTTATACACACATTTCGAAGATATTTGTGATATATTAAAGCAATATGATGTTGCCTTTTCTTTAGGTGACGGATTACGACCAGGCTCGGTTGCTGATGCAAATGACGAAGCACAATTTGCGGAGTTAGAGACCTTGGGTGAGTTAACTCAGATTGCTCGTAAGCATGAAGTTCAGTGTTTTATTGAAGGGCTAGGACATGTGCCAATGCACATGATTAAAGAAAATATGGAGAAGCAAATTGAAGTTTGTGACGAAGCTCCTTTTTATACTTTAGGGCCTTTAACAACTGATATTGCACCAGGTTACGATCACATTACTTCGGGTATCGGAGCCGCTATGATTGGTTGGTATGGTTGTGCCATGTTGTGTTACGTAACGCCAAAAGAACATTTAGGATTGCCTAATAAAGAGGATGTACGTGTAGGTGTTGTAACTTATAAATTAGCAGCCCATGCAGCCGATTTAGCAAAAGGGCATCCAGGTTCTCAGCACAGAGATAATGCGTTGAGTATGGCGCGTTTCGAGTTCCGTTGGGAAGATCAATTTAATTTAGGATTAGATCCAGAACGCGCGCGTGAATATCACGATGAAACGTTGCCTGCTGCCGGCGCTAAAATTGCCCATTTCTGTTCTATGTGTGGCCCAAAATTCTGTTCTATGAAAATATCACAAGAAGTACGTGATTTTGCTGCTGAAAACGAAATTATTGATAATGAGGTGATTCAGAAAGGAATGGACGAAAAATCGAAAGAATTTAAAGAGAAAGGTTCAGAAGTATATTTATAAAATAATTAGGAGGTTCCTACGCCTTTTTATTAAGGCGTAGGCGGGCTTTCCGTTATATCTTTTGCAAGTTCTCGATACTAATTTATTTCGTTCTACTGCATAAATTAACTCGAACAAAATGCAAAAGGATGCCACTGCAATCCCTAACCCGAAAAATAATAACTGTGATAACAGGCAGTAAACGATAAGGTAAACCTGCTATTTCAAGATTAAATTAGGTTATTTTTACACCAAATTAAAAGCGACTAAATTAAACGAATATGATAGTACTTATAGCCCCCGAAAAAGATGTAGCAAACGAAATTGAAATACTACATCAATTATTTGCAGCAGGTTTAGAATACTATCATTTAAGAAAACCGTTTAAAAATTTAGAAGAGCACGTTTCGTATTTAAATAAAATTGATGCAAAATTTCATAATAAGATAATCGTACATTATTTTCATGAATTAACGAATGAATTTAATTTAAAAGGAATCCATTTTCAAGAACAAAAAAGACGAGACGCTTTAGAAAATGGAAGTAGATATTTTATCGGTTTGAATATGTTAGGAAAAACAATGAGTAGTTCTTTTCACGAACCTAAAGATATTGAAGTTTGTGATATTGAATTCGATTATCATTTATTGAGTCCAGTTTTTTCATCCATTTCTAAAAAAGGATATGAAGGAAGAGGTTTTGATGTAAACCATATCGATAAATCAATTTTAGGAATGGGCGGAATTAATAAAGAAACCATTGCAAAAACAATCGACTTAGGATTTAAAGGAATTGGTGTTTTAGGTGGTGTTTGGAATGCTGAAAATCCGATTGAAAGTTTTAGAGAGATAAAGTATCAATATAAAAATTGTTTAACTCAATAATTTTATTCGTTTGTCAGTTCGAGCGCAGTCGAGAACTATATGTCAGTTCGAGTGTTTTTTATGAAGTGATAACGGAATAAAAAAGTAACGAGAACATTTTATATTAACTATTGTTATCAGAAACAAATCAAAATAAATAGCATGTTGAATAAAAACAACTACATATTAACCATTGCAGGTTTAGATCCGTCAAGTGGCGCAGGAATTACTTCAGATATTAAAACATTTGAGGCGCACGGTTTGTATGGATTGTCAGTTTGTACTGCTGTTACTGTTCAAAATGATGTTGATTTTAAAGATTGTGTTTGGATTGATAAAACAATAATCATCAATCAAATTAAAACCTTGTTTGAGCGATTCTCAATATCCGTAGTAAAAATAGGAATTATTGAATCTTGGGATGTTTTGTTAGACGTAACTCAAATATTAAAACGATTAAATCCGAAGATAAAAATAGTGTTAGATCCTATTTTAAAAGCCAGTGCAGGATTTGAATTTCATACAAGTCAAAACTTAAAAACACTCGAACAAGTATTAGAAAATTGTGATTTTATAACACCAAATTATGATGAAATAAAAGCCTTGTTTCCTGATAAAAATATTGAAGAAACTATTGAGTTTATTTCTAGTAAAACAAACCTTTATTTAAAAGGAGGGCATAGAAAAGATAAAAAAGGATGGGATGAAGTGTATTATAATAAAATAGTACAATTAAATATTTCGCCAATAGCGAATAAAGTTTATGAAAAACACGGAAGTGGTTGTATTTTATCATCCGCATTAACGGCTAACTTAGCGTTAGAACTTTCTTTAGAAGATGCCTGTAAAAACACAAAACGATATACAGAACAATTTTTAAACTCGAACGATTCCTTGTTAGGAACTCATAACTACAAATAAAATGGTAAGTAAATTACATTATATAACACAAGGAAATACACCCGAAGAGCATTTAGAAAATATTCAAAGAGCTTGTGCCTCGGGTGTTGAATGGGTGCAATTACGATTAAAAAAAGTTGATCCGAAAACGTTGTTAGAAACCGCAAAAAAAGCACGAGAAATTACAGGACATTTTCAAACTAGATTAATTATTAATGATCATTATAAAGTAGCCAAAGAAGTAAATGCTGATGGTGTTCATTTAGGTAAATCAGATGCTTGTCCGTTAAAAGTTCGCGCATATTTAGGTAAATTTTACAGTATTGGCGGAACGGCAAATACCTTAGAAGATTGTAAAACATTACTAGAAAAAAAAGTAGATTATATTGGATTAGGACCTTTTCGTTTTACAGAAACAAAAAAGAACTTAAGTCCAGTTTTAGGAACCGTAGGTTATCAAGTATTATTAGATGAATTAAAAACTGAAACTCCAATTATAGCGGTAGGTGGAATTACATTAGATGATACCACAAAAATTATACAAACAGGTGTTTACGGTGTTGCTGTATCAGCAGCAATAACCAACGATTTTACAAGTATACCTGTTTTTCATAAAATATTAAACGCGCCAAGTACACAAGAACAAGTGTATAAAATGGACGATAAGTAGCCAAAAAAAATAATGAACAAAGTATTAAAAATAGCCGATAAAGAATTTAACTCAAGATTGTTTACAGGAACAGGAAAGTTTAGTTCTTCGCAATTAATGAAAGAAGCACTGTTAGCTTCAGAAAGTGAGTTAATAACCGTTGCTTTAAAAAGAGTTGATGTAAAAGATGAAGAGGATGATATTTTAACACACTTAAATCATTCTAGAATAAATTTATTACCAAATACATCAGGTGTTCGTACTGCTAAAGAAGCAGTTTTTGCAGCAGAATTATCAAGAGAAGCTTTAGAAACCAATTGGGTAAAATTAGAAATACATCCCGATCCTAGGTATTTATTACCCGATCCTATTGAAACTTTAAAAGCGGCAGAAGAATTGGTTAAAAAAGGATTTGTAGTAATGCCTTATATTCATGCCGACCCTGTTTTATGTAAGCGATTAGAAGAGGTAGGTACGCAATGTGTAATGCCTTTAGGCGCTCCGATTGGAAGTAATAAAGGATTGAAAACACAAGATTTTTTAGAGATAATTATCGAGCAGTCTAATGTTCCTGTAATTGTTGATGCTGGTATTGGCGCTCCGTCTCATGCAGCTTATGCAATGGAATTAGGAGCTGATGCAGTATTAGTAAACACTGCAATTGCTGTATCTCAAAATCCAGTAGCTATGGCAAAGGCATTTAAAATGGGAGTTGAAGCAGGTAGAATGGCGTATGAAGCAAAATTAGCACCAGTGCAAAAGCAAGCGGTAGCAAGCAGCCCGTTAACATCATTTTTAAATTAAAAAATGAGTAATTTTAAAGAACTTTTCGATATTTATAATTGGGATGATACCTTAAAAAGTATCTTTCATAAAACTACTACTGAGGTTGAGTTTGCTTTATCAAAAGATAAACTTGCTTTAGAAGATTTTAAAGCATTAATATCTCCTGCTGCGCGTCCGTACATCGAGCAAATGGCACAGAAGAGTAGTTTGCTTACTAAAAAACGATTTGGTAATACCATACAAATGTATGCGCCAATGTATTTAAGTAACGAATGCCAAAATATTTGTACATACTGTGGTTTTAGTATGACGAATAAAATACCTAGACGGACTTTAACTGATACTGAAATTTTAAAGGAAGTGGCTTTTTTAAAAGAAAAAGGGTACGATCATATTTTGTTAGTTACAGGTGAAGCGAATAGAACAGTTGGTGTTGCTTATATAAAAAATGCAATCGAATTAATTCGTTCTCAATTTTCAAATGTTACGATTGAAGTGCAACCTTTAGATCAAGAAGAATATGAATCGTTAATTGAAGCAGGGCTGTATGCGGTCTTGGTATATCAAGAAACGTATCATAGAGATGAGTATAAGAAACATCATCCGAAGGGGAAAAAATCTAATTTTGATTACCGTTTAGATACGCCAGATAGGTTAGGGAAAGCTGGAATTCATAAAATAGGATTGGGTGCTTTATTCGGATTGGAAGATTGGCGTGCCGATAGTTTTTTTACAGCCTTGCACTTAAAATATTTACAAAAAACATATTGGAAAACGAAGTATTCAATTTCGTTTCCGAGGTTACGACCACATTCTGGCGGATTAGAACCAAAGGTAGAAATGACTGATGCCGATTTAGTACAATTAATTTGCGCTTTTCGTTTGTTTGATGAAGATGTAGAGTTGTCAATGTCAACCAGAGAAAGTGAAATTTTTAGGAATAATATTGTTAATTTAGGAGCCACATCAATCAGTGCCGAATCTAAAACAAACCCTGGAGGATATTCGGTAGAACCACAATCGTTAGAGCAATTTGAAATTTCTGATGAACGAAGCACCGAAGAGGTTGTGACAATGCTAAAATCTCAAGGATTAGAAGTGGTTTGGAAAGATTGGGAGCAGTTTGAATTAATAGAAAAATAATGAAATTAACAGCGCAGGAACAAAAACAGTACAACCGTCATCTTATTTTAGATAAAATAGGAGAAAAAGGACAGTTAAAACTAAAACAAGCAAAGGTTTTGGTGATTGGAGCTGGCGGATTGGGTTGCCCTGTATTGCAATATTTAACTGCAGCGGGTGTTGGAAATATCGGAATTATAGATGACGATGTGGTAGATCAAAGTAACTTACAACGTCAAATTTTATATACAATTGATGATATTGGTTTCTCTAAAGCTGAAACAGCAGCAAAACGCTTATCAAAACTAAATCCGTTTGTTAATTTTTCTGTTTATAAAGAAAAATTAACAAGCGAAAATGCGATTTTGTTATTTGAAAAATATGATGTTATTGTTGATGGAAGTGATAATTTTTCTACAAGATATTTAACAAATGATGCAGCAATAATAACAGGTAAGCCATTAGTGTATGGCGCAATTTTTAAGTTTGAAGGCCAAGTAAGTGTTTTTAATTATAAAGAAAGTGCAACTTATAGATGTTTATACCCAACACCACCAAAACCAGATGAATCTCCAAATTGTTCTGAAATTGGCGTTTTGGGAGTTTTACCAGGAATTATTGGTGGCTTACAAGCAAACGAAACGATTAAAATTATTTGCGAAATAGGAGAGGTGTTGGCAAACAGGTTATTGATGTATGATACGTTAAGTATGCGTCAAATGCTATTGAAATTTGAAAAATCAACAAATACGCCAATAACTGAATTAGAAAAAGATTATGATTTTTTCTGCGGAATAAAAGCCGTAAAAAATGAAATTACTTTTGATGAGCTTCAAAAGAATTTACCGAAATATAATTTATTAGATGTGCGTGAAAATTGGGAGCGTGAGCAACATCATATTAATGGACAACATATCCCTTTAGGAGAATTACCACATCGATTTAAAGAAATAGCAACAAATAAATCAGTAATTGTGTACTGTAAATCTGGTATGCGAAGTAAAAGAGCAATCGAGTTTTTAGAGCAACAATTTAGCGAGATTTCTTTTATCAACCTTAAAAATGGGGTGAACTAAAACAATCTTTTTTATTTAATTCCATAAATAACTTTTAAATAAAAACTGTTTGTTTTAAAATCAAAATTTTCATCATTATATAAGTTGGTTAATGATTTGTTATAATTAAATCCTAAGCCTAAATTCCAATTATTAATAATTCTGTATTCAATTTCACTTCCTATTATTCCTTCTAAGTAATATTTTTTATTATCTAATTTATTTTCTATGCTAAAATTATTTTTTAATCCAGTTTTAATGGATAATTTAATTTTTTGATCAATTAGATAATATTTGAATAAAATTGGTATTTGAATGAATCGTTGCTCTATTTTTTCTTTAGAATATATCCATAAACCATTTGGAAAGCAGGTGGCACAGTTGTATATACCCGTAAAGTCTTTATTAGAATATTCTATGCCTGTTTCTAAAAATAACTTTTTGTTTAATTTGTATTCTGCTATAAACCCAAATGTAAAATTGAATTGATCATAATCAATAGAGTAACCATTAATGTTCGCATCTGTAATTAAATATTCTGAACTCAAATTATTGTCAAACGAAATAGTACTTCCAAATCTCCATTTATTTTGTCCTATTAGATTACATGTAATAAATAATGCTAAAATGAATATTGTCTTTTTCATAATATTTGATGATTAAAAAAGGAAACGTATAATATATTTACGGATTTGTAGACCATAGAGAAGCTCCTTTCAACATTGCTCTTCTAGGTAAGCTTAAACCAGCAACGATTAACTCAGCGAAATCATCTGGTTGTAACACTTTTTCAGTATTTCCATCAGTAATTCCTAGTTCTAAAGACATGTCAGAAGCAATGGTACTTGGTGTAAGTGTACAAACTCTAATGTTGTTTTTGCGAACTTCTTTCATTAATGATTCAGACATTCCGATTACTGCAAATTTAGAGGCAGAATATGCTGAGGTTGTCGCATTACCATTAAGTCCAGCAGTAGAAGAAATGTTAATAATATCTCCTTCGTTTTTTTCAATTAAATAAGGTAAAACTTCTTTGGTAACATAATACATTCCCATTAAATTGGTTTGTATAATTTGTGTCCAATTTTCAACAGACATTTCGTTAAGCGTACCAAAAGCGGCAATACCGGCATTGTTTACTAAAATATCAACAGAGCCAAAAGTAGTTATAATATCGTTTATTCCTTTTTTTACCTCGTTGTAATTGCTAACGTCAAAAACAGCGTATGTTACTTGTATGTTATATGTTTTTAATTCTTTAACTGTATTAAGTAGTCGCTCTTCGTTTCTACCAGTTATAGCAACATTTATTCCTTGTTTAGCAAAAGCAATTGCGGTAGCTTTTCCTAAACCTCTACCACCTCCAGTAATTATAGCTTTTTTATTAGTTAAGTTTTCCATGTGTTGTTTTTTTAACGAAAGATATTGGTTTTTTATCCTTTTGATGTAATTAAAAGGTTAAAAAAAACTCACCAATTTGGTGAGTTTTTTTTCGAAATAAAGATTTTATTTTTTAGGTTCTCCTTTGTCAACAGTTACACGATTTTCGCGATTAGCAAGTTCCCAAGCTGTATGAAAAACTAAACGAGTTCTGTTTTCTAACATTTCGTAGTTAATTTTATCAGGAGTATCTGTAGGTTGGTGGTAATCTGCATGTGTTCCGTTAAAGTAAAAAATAACAGGAATATTGTGTTTTGCAAAATTGTAATGATCTGAACGATAATAGTAACGATTCGGATCTTTTTCGTCGTTATATTTATAATCTAAGCTAACGTTTGTGTATTTTTTATTAATGGTTTCTGATATGTTGTGTAATTCTGTACTTAATTTATCAGCACCAATTAAATATACGTAATTAGGATTTCCTTTATGACGATCGTCTACTCTACCAATCATGTCAATATTTAAATTAGTAACAGTATTTGCTAAAGGAAAAATAGGGTTTTCAGTATAATATTGTGAACCTAATAAACCTTTTTCTTCACCAGTTACATGCAAAAATAAAATAGAACGCTTTGGCTTATGACCTTCGTTATATGCTTGTTTAAAAGCTTCGGCAATTTCTAAAATAGCAACTGTACCAGAACCATCATCATCGGCACCGTTATAAACTTTTCCGTTCTTTACACCTTCATGATCTAAATGTGCAGAAATTACTAAAATTTCATCTGGCTTTTCAGTACCTTTTATAAAAGCAACTACGTTTTCAGAATCTTTTAATTTCATTCCTCTACGGTTATTACTTAGGTAAGCAGAAGGTACTTTTTGAAAATAATCACTTCCTCCTAAAGGAGATTTTAAACCTGTATTTACGTAAAAATCTTTTAAATAATTAACAGCTTTCTTTTGTCCAGGTTCTCCTGTATCACGTCCTTCAAATTCATCAGAAGCATATACAAATAAGTGTTTTCCTAAATCTTTAGCGGTAATAGTTTGTGCATATTTAGCAGCATAATCTACATTGGCATCATTTTTATCAACACTTTGTGTTTCTTTGCTAGCTCCACAAGCTACAAATGCTATTGTACTTGCTATGTAAAGTAATTTTTTCATTAATAAATAATTAATTTTAGGTTTGATTAGTCTTCAAAAATACAGGATTACTGAAGAAAAACAAATTTAACAGTTCTTTATTACGAACTGTTTTAATGTTTTGTTAAAACTGATGAGTTCTTTAGGAAATAATTCGTCAAAAGCATTTTTACTGATTAATTCTTCTGATGTTCCGTTATAAATTTTAGTTTCTGATAGCAAAATGAATTCATCGGCTAGTTGAATTGCTAAATTTACTTCGTGTGTAGAAATCAGAATTGTTTTTCCTGTTTTGTTGACTAATTTTTTTAGCAAAGAAAAAACCTTAAACGTATGATGAATATCTAAATGCGCCGTAGGTTCATCTAAAATAATAATTTCGGTATCCTGAGCTAAAGCACGTGCAATAAGCACACGTTGTAGTTGACCATCACTTAACTCGTAAAAGCGTTTTTCTTTTAAATGTTTAATAGATGTTTGTTCGATTGCCCAATTAACTTGTGCTAAATCTTTTGCTGATAATTTATCTATCCAATTAGTATATGGCTGCCTTCCTAAGGCAATTAATTCAAAAACGGTTAGTTGACTTTGTGGCAAACGCTCGGTTAATACCAAACTTAAAGAGGTTGCTAATTCTTGATTTGAATAATCTACACTATTTTTTTGATTGATTTCTATCGTGCCATTTAACGGATTTTGAACCTTAGATAAGGTACGCAATAAGGTTGATTTTCCGATTCCGTTTTTACCTAAAAGTGCTACAAATTTCCCTTTTTCAACAGAAAAATTAATATTGCTAGCAATAACACTTTGTTGTTTTTTTGTTTGATATCCTATTGATAAGTTATCAGTTTTAAGAACGATATTTTTTTTAGAAGTCTCCAAATTTTATACAAATATTTTCTTTTTTCGCACTAATAGCCAAATAACTACAGGCGCACCAAATAATGAGGTTATCGCGTTAATAGGCAACGTAAATTCGCTTGTTGGTAATTGCGCTATAGCATCGCAAATTAATAATGCAATTGCACCAATAAGTGCAGATGCTGGTAAAAGAATTTTGTGGTTAGAGGTAGCAAAAATCATTTTAGCAATATGAGGTATTGCAATACCAATAAAAGCAATTGGCCCAGAAAAAGCAGTAATAACACCAGTTAATAAGCTGGTAATTAAAAGAATAATATTCCTGCTTTTTTTTATGTTGATACCTAAACTTTGTGCGTAATTTTCGCCTAATAAAAAACTATTTAAAGGCTTTATAATAGTGAAAGTTCCTAAAATTCCGATAAGGTAAATAATTCCGAAAACAGAAAGTTCTGTCCACGATAAGTTTCCTAAGCTACCAAAACTCCAAAACATATATTGTTGAATTTGATCTGCTTCACTAAAATAAGATAAAACACTTATTACTGATGAAGTTAACGACCCAAACATTAATCCGATAATTAAAATAGACATGGTATTTCTAACTCTGTTTGCCGCAATAATTACTGCCGATAAAACAAGAAATGAGCCTAAACTAGCTGCGATTGCCATAGCCCAATTAGAAAAAATAAGAGAAGAGAAAAATCCTCCAAACAATCCTGTACCTAAAATAAGTAGTGCAACTCCTAAACTAGCACCAGATGAAATACCTAAAACAAAAGGACCTGCAAGCGGATTTCTAAACAAAGTTTGCATTAATAAACCGCAAATAGATAAGCCCGAGCCAACCATAATTGCTGTAATTGCTTTTGGTAATCTAAAATTTAAAATAATGGTTTGCCAACTCTCTTTTATAGCAACATCACCCGTAAGGGTTTTAAAAATTTCTTTAAAAGGAATCGCAACAGAGCCTAAACTGATGTTTAAAAACCAAAAAAAGATCAGTAGAACTGTTAAAAAAATAAAAGATTGAATATGTTTTTTAGAAGCGTTCAATTAATTAATCGATTTTAAAAATGCGACTAATTTTTTAATTGCTAATCCACGATGACTAATTGTGTTTTTTTCTTCGGATGTCATTTCAGCAAACGAATTATTATATCCTTCAGGTTTAAAAATAGGATCGTATCCAAAACCTTTTTCGCCTTGCTTTTTAGTTAAGATTTCACCTTTACAAATGCCATCAAATAAAAATTGTTTACCATTTAAATTTAAACAGATAGAAGTTCTAAACTGTGCATTTCTATTATCAACTCCGTTTAACTCGGTCATTAGTTTTTGCATATTATTTTCCGAATTACTTGGTTCGCCAGCATAACGAGCAGAATATACTCCGGGAGCTCCGTTTAGGCTTTCAACTTCTAAACCAGTATCATCAGCAAAACAATTGTAATTATATTTATCAGTAATATAATCAGCTTTTATTTTTGCATTTCCTTCTAAAGTAATTGCAGTTTCTTCAACATTATCAAAACAATTAATATCTTTTAAACTTAATAATTCAATAGAGTTTGGTAACATTTTTTGAACTTCAGTAAGTTTGTTTAGGTTATTTGTTGCAAAAACGAGTTTCATTTGAGGTGATTTTATGTAAACAAAAGTATCAAATTTTATCATCTTTATAATTATTATTTTTTAATAGAAAGACAATTTTTTTTAAGTATTGATAACAAAGAAACATCTTGTTTAAGTAGATTACTTATTTTATAAATAAAAGAGAATATAAAGTGTATATTTATGATTGTTCAAAAAAATAAATTTAAGTAAGCTATGAAGATTAGAATTGTTTTTATTTTATTACTATTTATCTCTTGTGAATCACAGAAAGTTGAAGATTTCTCAGGAGAAGAAGTCATTGAAGAAGGAATTTTTATAGATGACTGGACATATAAGGTACTGCCTAAAGCTGGAGATATTTTTGAAGAAGCTGTGTTTAGATTTTGGATGCCAGAAAAAATAAATCCAAGAGCGATTTTGGTTTTAAGTCCTCACTCTAACGGAAACGGCTTACATTTATCTAATATAGATGAGTGGAAAGAGTTTGCTGAAAAAGAAAAGTTGATTTTGGTCGGAACTCATCTTACTTCTAGATTATCTGTAGATTCTTATATTAATTCTAAAACCACAGGCGATGCTTTATTGCTAGCTATTACTAAAGTTATGGAAAAAAGAAATTTAGATATAAATAATAATCTTCCTATTCTTTTAAGAGGTTTTTCAGGAGGAGGTAGTTTCAGTTTTTATTTTTCACAATTCTTTCCTAAAAGAACTTTAGCTTTTGCAAACATTAAGGGGCCAATAATTATCAAAGAAATTAAAGATGAAAATAAAAATGTACCAGGTATTGTTATTATTGGTGAAGAGGATGTTGTTGTTAGGAATGAACAGGCTAAAAGTGCTTTTTCTTTATTTAGAGAAGCAGGGGCGTTTTGGTGTTTTGCAGAAGAGCCAAAAACAGGACATATTATTGGAGAATCTGATGGGCTAGTGAGATCTTTTTTTTCAGAAATATTAGAAAAAAGACTCGTTAATGGTGAGTTAAAAACAATGAATGAAAAAGAAACTATATTAGGTGATATAACTACATATAATTATTTTGAATATAATGCTTTTATAGGTGATAAAAGTGACGCTGCCTGTTTAATTAATGATGAATTTGCACAGGTTTGGAAGGTGTTTATGAATGGGGATTAATTATAAAAAAAGCGAAATTTAGAATGTTCTAAATTTCGCTTTTTTTATAATAAGTTGAAAGTTATTTATGATTTTAACTTTTCTAATTCCAATTTTTTAGCATTTATTTCTTCTTGAATCTTATCTAAACGTTTCTCTATTTTTATGATAATATTTTCTTTACGTAAAATACTTTCTTTAGAAGTAGTAGGGTCTTTTTTAGCTTTAATTAACTTAGCTTTCATTTTAATTAAACCTTCTTTACCGCTAATTAAAATTTCTTCATTAATGCTAATGTCATCTTCGTAATCACTAATTAAAGTGCCTTTTTCTTTAACGATAGATTTTTCTTCGGCTTTAATCTGATTATCTAATTCTCTTAATTTCTCAGCTTCTAAACGTAGTTCTTCTTGTTGCTTTAAGTAAGCAATTTCTTTAGCTTTACGATTTTCTTCAAGTTTTTTACGAGCGTTTTCTAGTTCTTGTTTACGTAAAGAAAGTTTATTAACACTGTTTTCTACTGGGGTATCTGTAGCAGTGTTATTAGCTTTTACAACAGGTTTAATTTCTTTTGTATTTTTACTTTCCTTAGCTAAATTCTTTTTAATCTTTCTCGCTAATTTTTTTTCAACGATAGCTAAATCAGATTTTTGCTTATCTATTTGAGAGTTTAGTTTTGTTAATCGATTTTGCATGTTTGCAACGATTTTTTCTTTTCTATTTACCTCATTTTTAGTAGCTTTTTTACTCTTTTTAAAATCTTGTAAATTAGCGGTTACACGTTTTAAAGCTTTAATACCGCTACTTAAAATTTCTTGATTAGCGCTAATTTGATTTTTCTTGCTTTTTATTTGCGTTTTTAAGCTTTTAATATCGTTTTGAGCACTTACTTGTTGTAAGCTAACAAAGCTTATAAAGAAAATAGCCGTCAATAAAAATTTTAATGTTTTCATTTTGATTTGTTTATTGTAATTTCTAATACATTTTTTTGGGGCGACAAAATTACGCTTTTTAAAAATAGAAAATAGTTGTTTTTTGATGTTTTTTTGAAAGCTAAAAAAGAAACATTTTTTTATAAAATTATTCGTGATGATAAGGCTCGTTACGTAAAATAGTAAACCCTCTGTAAATTTGCTCAACAATAAATAAACGAATCATTTGATGTGAAAATGTCATTTTTGATAAAGATATTTTTCCGCTTGATTTTTTATAAACCGCATCCGAAAATCCGTAAGGACCACCAATAACTAATACGAGTTGTTTAATGCCTGAGTTCATCTTTTTTTGAAGATATTGAGAAAATTCAATAGAAGTAAAATGCTTTCCTTTATCGTCTAACAAAACCAACTGATCGGTATTTTGAAGTTTCGACAAAATTAATTCGCCTTCTTTTTCTTTTTGCTGAGATTCGCTTAAGTTCTTTACGTTTTTAATATCCGCAATAATATCCAGCTCAAATTTTATATAATGTTTTAGCCTATTCTGATAATTATCAATTAACTGAATCAAATTTTTATCATCAGTTTTACCAATAGCAAGTAGTTTAATTTTCATGCCGTAAAATTATGAATTATGAGCTATGAATTAGTATTTTTACATCAGAAATTATTAAAAACATGATATCAAAAGAACAATTTAATACAGAACTAGATTTAATTATTTCAAATGCCATTCGCGAAGATATAGGTGATGGAGATCACACCTCACTTTCTTGTATTCCTTCGGATGCTACCGGAAAAGCAAAATTACTGGTAAAAGATGATGGAATTATAGCCGGAGTTGAGTTTGCTAAAATGGTTTTTAAGTATGTTGATGCTGATTTACAGGTAGAAACTTTAATTAATGATGGTGATGAAGTTAAGTTTGGCGATATTGTTTTTTATGTTTCAGGAAAATCACAAGCTATTTTAATGGCAGAACGTTTGGTGTTAAATGCCATGCAACGTATGAGTGCCATTGCTACGAAAACAAAATTCTTTGCCAATTTATTAGAGGGCACAAAAACAAAGGTTTTAGATACTCGTAAAACAACGCCAGGTATTCGTGCTCTTGAAAAATGGGCAGTTAAAATTGGTGGCGGAGAAAATCACAGATTTGCCTTATATGATATGGTAATGATAAAAGACAATCATATCGATTTTGCAGGCGGAATTACACAAGCAATTACCAAAACTAAAAAATATTTAGCAACTAAAAATTTAGATATCAAAATTATAGTTGAAGCACGTAGTTTAGAAGAAATTAAAGAGATTTTATCAAACGAAGGTGTGTATCGTATTTTAATAGATAACTTTAATTATGAAGATACACGCAAAGCAGTTGCCTTAATTGGTGATACTTGTTTAACGGAATCTTCAGGCGGAATTAACGAAGAAACAATTCGTAGATATGCTGATTGTGGGGTAGATTTTATTTCATCAGGTGCCTTAACACACTCGGTTTATAATTTAGATTTAAGTTTAAAAGCAATTGATTAATTTAATATCAGTAAAATGAAAAAACAAATAATTATTGTAGCGTCTTTAGTATTTGCAATGTCTTGTAATACTGACAAAGCAAAAGAAACAAAGCAAGAAAGTAAAAAAGATATGGCTGTAGAAAATCCGTTATTAATTAAAAGTACCTTAGATTATGGTGCGCCAGATTTTACTAAAATACAAGATGCACATTTTATGCCAGCTATTTTAAAAGGGATGGAATTGCAAAACGAAGCAATACATAAAATTGTTGCAAATACGGATGCTCCAACTTTTAATAATACCATTTTAGCTTTAGAGGAAAGTAGTAAAACCTTAGACAATGTAACGGCTGTTTTTTACGCTTTAACAAGTGCAAATACGAATGACGTAATTAAAGAAAATCAGAAAGAATTAGCACCTAAGTTTTCTAAACATAACGATGATATTTTATTAAACACGCAGTTGTTTGCTAAAGTAAAGGGCGTTTATGATAATTTGGAAGAATTAGAACTTGATGTAGAATCGAAACATTTAGTAAAAGAATATTTTAAAAATTTCTCAAAAGCAGGAGCTGATTTATCAGAAGATAAAAAAGAAAAATTAAAAGAGATTAATTCAGAAATAGCAAGTCTAGCTAATGATTTTGGTAAAAAACTATTAGATGCAAGTAAAAAAGGCGGAGTTGTAATTGCTGGTAAGGAAAAATTAAAAGGGTTTTCTGAAGAAAAAATCAAATCGATTGAAAAAGATGGGCAATTCGAAATTCAGTTGATAAATACCACACAACAACCATCATTACAAACGTTAGAAAACAGAGAAGTTCGTAAAGAGTTATTTGAAAAATCAATCCATAGATCTGATGCTGGTGAATACGACACAAGTGAGTTGGTTAAAAAAATGGTGGCTTTAAGAGCGCAAAAAGCTCAGATTTTAGGGTTTGATAATTATGCCAGCTGGAGCTTACAAGGAACCATGGCGTTAACACCCGCTAAAGTTTTTGAAATGTTTGATGGATTAATTCCTGGAGCTTTAACTAAAGTTGCATCAGAAACAAAAGAAATTCAAGCTGAAATTAAAAAAGAAGGTAAAGAATTTAAATTAACTGCCTACGATTGGAATCATTATGCTGAAAAAGTACGTAAATCTAAATACAATTTAAATGAAGAGGAGGTAAAACCTTATTTCGAATTAACAAATGTATTAGAAAAAGGAGTGTTTTTTGCGGCTACAAAATTATACGGAATCACTTTTAAAAAGCGTACAGATATTCCGGTTTATCATCCAGATGTTGTAGTGTATGAGTTATTTGAAGAAGACGGAAGTAAATTAGGATTATTTTACGGTGATTTTTTTGCAAGAGATAGTAAACGTGGTGGTGCGTGGATGAGTGCTTTTGTAAAACAATCTAAATTACGTAACCAAAAACCAGTAGTTTATAATGTGTGTAATTCGCCAAAACCAGCAGCAGGAGAACCTGCTTTAATTAGTTTTGATGAGGTAGAAACAATGTTTCATGAGTTTGGTCATGCCTTGCATGGTTTATTTGGTAATCAAACATACGCATCAATTTCAGGAACAAGTACTGCGAGAGATTTTGTTGAGTTTCCGTCGCAGTTTAACGAAAACTGGTCAACACATCCAGCCGTTTTAAATAATTACGCGGTACATTATAAAACAGGAGAGGTTATTCCTGCTGAGTTATTACAAAAAATTAAAGATGCCGGAACTTTTAATCAAGGATATTCAATGATTGAAAACTTAGCTTCTTCTAGTTTAGATATGAACTGGCATACAATTTCGGTGGATACTAAAATTAAAGATGTTGCTAAATTTGAAGCAGCAGCATTAGAAAAAATGAAATTAAAAGTAGCCGAAGTTCCACCAAGATACCGTTCTACTTATTTTGCACATGTTTTTAGTGGAGGATATGCAGCCGGATATTATTCTTATTTATGGACAGAAATGTTAAGTCACGATGCTTACGATTGGTTTAAAAATAACGGGTTGTTAACACGTGCAAACGGAGATAAATTTAGAAACGAAGTGCTGTCAAAAGGAAATACGATGGATTATGCAAAAATGTATCAAGTATTTGCAGGAAGAGACCCAAAAGCAGCACCAATGTTAAAAGCTAGAGGATTAAAATAATGAACGATTATTTTGATAGTGAAACATTTAATAAAGTTGATTTTTCGGTTGTAAAAATCAAAAAAGGAGAATATGATAATTGTACGTTCACGGATTGTAATTTCGAGAACGTACATACATCAAATATTCAGTTTGTAGAGTGTGAGTTTGTTAATTGTAATTTTAGCAATGCAATAGTTGCAAACACGGCTTTTAAAGAAGCTTCGTTTATTAATTGTAAAATGATAGGTGTAAAATTTAATGAGTGTGATTCGTTTTTATTACAGTTTAGTTTTAAAGATTGTCAATTAAATTTCTCGTCTTTTTATCAATTAAAAATTCCGAATACAAAATTTGTAAATTGTAATTTGCAAGAAGTAGATTTTACAGAAACTAATTTAACTCATGCTTTTTTTGATAATTGCGATTTGAAAAAATCGATATTTGATAGAACTATTTTAGAAAAATCAGATTTTAAAACTGCTTTTAATTTTAATATTAATCCTGAAGAAAATAAATTAAAAGGAGCAAAGTTTAGTAAAGAAAATATTATCGGCTTGTTACAGAAATATAATATTGTAGTTGAGTAACTTTTAACATAGTTTATTTTATGATAACTTTGTTTGATGTTATTTTGAAACAAGTTTAAAATGACGATTATGTATTTAATTTTTAACGTTAACCTGAATTTATTTCAGGTTAACATATAGATTAATTAAAATGTGTCATTCTTGCTAAGGCAGGAAGCTCCTTCTAAAAAAAATATGCTTTCAGATAGAGTATATATTTAATAAAAAATGATAGGGAAAAGGAAATACCAGTAAATGACAAAAAAAATAGAAGACAATCTAGAAAAAATACCAGTAGTAAACATTTTGGTAAAACTTGGAAAAAAAATAAAAATTCCGGGGTTACAAGGTATGTCATTATACGATGTAATTGAAATGTATATTATCGGTATTGTAAGAGGCGCATTAACAACTAGGGCAGGCGGAATTGCATTTAGTTTTTTTATGGCAATTTTTCCGTTTATGTTATTTATTTTATCACTAATACCTTACATGCCCATTGAAGGATTTCAAGACAATCTTTTTGGATTAATTCAAGAATTATTGCCTCCTAAAACTTTTGATGCGGTAGATTTAGTTTTAAAAGACATTATTAATAATCAATATGGAGGTTTATTATCTTTCGGATTTTTAGCCTCTATTTTTTTAATGACAAACGGAGTTAATGCTATTTTTGGCGGATTTGAATATTCGTATCATGTAACAGAAATGAGAAATGTGTTTAGAGCTTATCTTGTTTCGTTAGGCGTTTCATTATTAATGTCATTGTTTTTAATAATAACAGTAGTTTTAATAATATATTATCAAGTAGCTTTGGCAAGAATAGATAAGATTGGTTGGTTAGATACTGCCGATTTAGATTTGTTTTACTGGGGTAGAGGTTTGTTGTTTTTAATAATGATTTTTACCATTGTATCGCTCTTGTTTCGTTTTGGAACCAAGCAAGGTAAAGAAGTTAAATTCTTTTCTCCAGGTGCAATTTTAACTACAATGTTATCATTATTTTCTTTTTATCTTTTCGGAATTTATGTGGTGAAATTTGCAACATACAACCAATTATATGGTTCAATTGGTACTTTATTGGTGTTAATGTTGTTTGTTTGGTTAAACTCTATTATTCTTCTTTTAGGATTTGAATTAAACGCTTCTATTTATAGATTAAAACGCATAAATAAAACTTCATAATTCGCCTATAAATTCAGATATTTGCCCACGAAGTGGTTTTTAGTATTTCACTCTTGTGAAAAATAAATTCCAACAACTAAAAATTCATAATTAAAATAATATGAAACCAAGCATTCCTAAAGGAACCAGAGATTTTTCATCCAACGAAGTAGCAAAAAGAAATTATATTTTTAATATAATAAAACATTCGTTTGAGAATTTCGGATTTCAACCTATTGAAACACCAAGTTTCGAAAATTCATCAACCTTAATGGGAAAATATGGAGAGGAAGGAGATCGTTTGATTTTTAAGATTTTAAATTCTGGAGATTATTTAAAAAAGGTAGATGATACTTTACTGACTGCAAAAAATAGTCAGAAAATGATATCAAAAATATCAGAAAAAGCATTGCGTTACGACTTAACAGTGCCATTTGCACGTTATGTGGTACAACATCAAAATGATATTACTTTTCCTTTTAAGAGGTATCAAATTCAACCTGTTTGGAGAGCTGATCGCCCGCAAAAAGGACGTTTTAGAGAGTTTTACCAATGTGATGCCGATGTAGTAGGAAGTAAATCCTTATTACAAGAAGTAGAGTTTGTACAGTTATACGACACTGTTTTTAGTAAGTTAGGTTTACAGGGTACGACTATAAAAATCAATAACAGAAAAATTTTATCAGGAATCGCTGAGGTAATCGGAGCTTCGGATAAATTAATCGATTTTACGGTAGCTTTAGATAAGTTAGACAAAATTGGTAAAGAAGGTGTAGTAAAAGAAATGCTTGAAAAAGGAATTTCGGAAGAAGCTATTGAAAAAGTTGAGCCACTATTTAACTTTACAGGAAGTAATAAAGATAAACTAGCTTCTTTACAAAACATGTTGCAAACATCCGAAGAAGGTATACAAGGAGTGGCAGATTTACGAACTGTGGTAAGTATGATTGAAGAAATTGGCTTATCATCAGCATCGTTAGAGTTAGATGTAACTTTGGCTCGTGGATTAAATTATTATACAGGTGCTATTTATGAAGTAAGTGCTCCCGAAGGTGTAAAAATGGGTTCTATCGGTGGTGGAGGTCGTTATGATGATTTAACGGGAATATTCGGATTAAAAGATGTAAGTGGCGTAGGTATTTCTTTCGGATTAGACAGAATTTACTTGGTGATGGAAGAGCTTGGTTTATTTGAAGAAGTTGAACTACCTAAACCAAGAGTATTGTTTTTAAATTTTGATGAAGCTGAGAATTTATCAAAAATAAAAGTCATAAAAAGTTTAAGAGAAAATAATGTGAAATCAGAATTATATCCTGATACCGCAACAAGTAATAAACAACAAAAAAAGCAATGGAAATACGTTACTAATCGAAATATACAATATGTTGTAACTGATGTTGCAAACGAAATGTTTACTTTAAAAAATATGGTAAACGGAGAGCAAACTACTTGTTCTTTAAATGAATTGATAAGTAAAGTACAGTAAATTAACAACAAAGTTGTAAATTTGCGCCCTAATAATTGAACGAAATGTTTGAAGTGAACAACAACAAAATGAATGACGAGAGAATAGACGAGATAGGAGAAAACCACATAGCAACATCGGCAGAATCGCCAATACGAAAAGATGCTTTTGATATCTCTGATCAAGAAAAAATAGCTAGGATTCAAGAAAGTGTTAAAGATATTTTAACCACTTTAGGAATGGATTTAACAGATGATAGTATGCAAGGAACACCAAAACGTGTTGCCAAAGCATTTGTTAATGAAATTTTTATGGGATTAGATCCTAAAAATATGCCAAAGGCATCAACATTTGATAATAATTACAATTATGGCGAAATGTTGGTAGAAAAGAATATCGTAGTATATTCTACTTGCGAGCATCATTTACTGCCAATTATTGGTCGCGCACATGTGTCTTACATTTCTAACGGAAAAGTAATTGGCCTTTCTAAAATGAACAGAATTGTAGAATATTTTTCTAAACGTCCGCAAGTTCAAGAACGTTTAACTATGCAAATTGTTCAGGCAATGCAAGAAGCTCTGGGTACACAAGATGTAGCTTGTATTATTGATGCAAAACATTTATGTGTAAATTCTAGAGGAATAAAAGATATTGAAAGTAGTACAGTTACTGCAGAGTTTGGTGGTAAATTTAAAAATAAAGAAACAAAACGTGAATTTTTAGATTACGTTAAAATGGATACAAAGTTTGATTAATATCTAGCTTTTTATAATTCTTCAAGTCGATTTACAGTTTGTAAATCGACTTTTTTTTATAAAAAATAAAAAAAAACAAATAATTTTGTTAATATTAATAAATTTGGCATTACATTTGCAATTCAATAAACGTTGCTGGCACTTAAGCAAGTAACACATAATTTTTTATAATGAGTAAAGGTACCGTAAAATTCTTCAACGAATCAAAAGGATTTGGATTTATCACAGAAGAAGGATCAAACAAAGAGCATTTTGTACATGTTTCAGGATTAATCGACGAAATTCGTGAAAACGATGAAGTTGAATTCGAATTACAAGATGGAAGAAAAGGATTAAACGCTGTTAACGTAAGAGTATTATAATATATATTATTACCAGAGTAAACTTTTTAATAAAAAGCCTATCAATAATTGATAGGCTTTTTTTTTGAATAAATTATTTTTTATGAAAGACGGAACGATTAGAAAAGATATTAAAATTGGTGCTTTTGTTGAGGTTGTTCAGAAGCATCACCAAAGAACGGGAGAATTAACAGAAGGAGTTGTTGGTAAACTACTAACAAATTCAGCTAATCATCCTCATGGAATTAAAGTGCAGTTAACATCAGGTATTGTAGGAAGGGTAAAAAGTATTAAAGAAGATTAATAAAATTAATCTTCTTTATGTTGTTTTAATCTCTTTACTCCGTCGAATAAAAACCAACTAGCAAAGATTATTCTTACCAATAAAAAAATATACTTATTGGTAGTTTCAAAATTAAACAAAACTCGATATACTTCTTGATGTTGGAAAAACTGAAAAATAGTACCAACTAAAATAAAAAAGCCAAAAGAAATGTATATAAAAGGGAGTGCTTTTTTCATTAATTAGGTATTTTTATTTCATATACTTTTCGGCTACTATTGTTTAGTTTATTTTCTCGTAACCAAGAGTTGTGTAATTTAAGGTCTTTATAAGTTGTTCCGTGCTTTTTAGCAAATAAAGCAATATTGGTAATTGCGGTATCAACTTTAACGGTATAGGTTGAAGGTAAGGTGTATAAATCTTCTTGATCAAATTCAAATCCATATTTTTTAGGATTAGAAATTATTTCTTTTAAAGCTAAAATTCTAAACACATAACGTTCAGTTTCATCAGGTAATAAAGCATCGTAATAACTCGTTACACCTTGTGCTTTTAACCTTCTACTAACACCATAATTTCCTGCATTGTAAGATGCTGCTGCAAGTGTCCAAGAATTAAAGCGTTTTTTAGCTTTTTTTAAGTATTCGGCAGCTACTTTGGTTGCTTTTTCTATATGATAGCGTTCGTCAACATTTTTATTAATTTCTAAACCATATTCCTTACCGGTTTGTTTCATAAAATGCCACATTCCTGCTGCTCCTACAGATGAGGTTTCGTCAATAAAACCACTTTCTGCCAATGCTAAAAACTTAAAATCGTCTGGTAAACCGTGTTTAGCTAACAAAGGCTCTAAAATAGGAAAATACTTGTTGGCGCGTTTTATTAAAAGCAGTCCGTTAGATTGCCAATAGGTATTTACTAATAATTCACGATCCATACGTTCTCTAATGTCAGGTTTGTTTATCGGAACAAGTTCGCCAGCTAAATTTAAGTCTTTAGGAAGTTTTACTGCTTTTATTTGATAGCTTTCGGCTACGTTTTTAATAAAAGGTTCGTTAGATTGACTAATGATATTCGTAAATAAAACAGCTACAAATACAACTGTTGCGATAGATAAAAAGCGTATTGATTTATTCATTTTCTTTTAATTTTTATAAGGTATTCTTTTTCTTTTGTGTTTTTCTAATTTATTTACGCATTTCTTTGGTGTAAACGAAATAGTTTAATTATAAAAAACTGAAGCGATTTTTGGAGATAAAATCAGTTTAAATTGTATTTTTATCAATCAAAAAGCATTCCTTTTCTAATATTTTTGAAATCGTTTTGGCTTTATTTAAAATCATTACATGTGTGCCGTTTTCAATTTCTATGCTATTTTTTATATGTTTAATCGGAAAAACTTCATCTTTTTTTCCGTGTATATGTATAATTTTAGCGAGTGGTTTATTTTGTTGCCAATGTAATACATTATGTATTGCCCATTGTAAATAATTAGCATCTCTTACAGATAAATACGTTTTGTATAATTTTGCTCTTTTTTTTAAATATTCATTAAAAAAATAATGATCGTAATTTTCAATATCAGCAATAATTTTTGAAGGGAAAAGCTTGTAAATTTTGGTAACCTGAGCTAATTTAAAGCGTTTAGGAAACTCTTTATTACTTTTTACGCTAGATATAATAATTACTTTTTTGCAATCAATAATTTTACTTATTTCTTGCACTAAAATTCCGCCAAAAGAAACACCAACTAATATAGGGTTTTTATGTTTAATTTTAGTAGAAAATCGTTGTGTATAATTTGTTAAACTTTCATTTTTTGATAAAGGCATCATCCATTCTAAAAAATGAAGTTGAAAATGTTTTTCAGGCAAAAAAATATGCTCAAATATTTTAGAACTGGCAGCTAAACCAGGAACAAAATAGATGTGAGTTTTTGCCATTTTTTTAAATCTTTTTTTTGATAATTTAAGAACTAGTTTAGTTTTTTACAAAGTTAAAACGCACCAAACCATCTTCATCAATTTTAGTTAAAGTAACGGTGTGTAATGTGTTTACTAATTCAGGATTCCAAGGAGTTTTTACTTTTACATAGTTTTGAGTAAATCCGTAGATATAACCTTCTTTATTTTCGCTTTCAAATAAAACCGTTAATGTGTTTCCTATTTGTGTTTCGTAAAAAGCTCTACGCTTTTTAACAGACAAACCACGTAGCATTTTACTGCGTTTTGCACGTACATTTTTAGCCACTACACCATCCATTTTAACAGCTTCGGTGTTTGGTCTTTCAGAATATGTGAAAACATGTAAATACGAAATATCCATTTCGTTTAAATAGTTGTAAGTTTCTAAAAACAACTCATCTGTTTCGCCAGGAAAACCAACAATAACATCAACACCAATACAAGCGTTAGGCATTACTTCTTTAATTTTAGCGACTCTGTTTGTGTAGGTTTGCGTTAAATAACGACGTTTCATCTTTTTTAACAATTCGTCGCTACCAGATTGTAGCGGAATATGAAAATGAGGTACAAATGTGTTAGATTTAGAAACAAACTCAATCGTTTCATCTTTTAATAAATTTGGCTCTATGGATGAAATTCGTAAACGATGAATTCCATCAACTTTATCCAATTCTTTTACCAATTCTAAAAATGTATGTTCGTGTTTTTTATTACCAAATTCTCCTTTACCATAATCACCAATATTAACACCCGTTAAAACGATTTCTTTAATCCCTTTTTCAGAAATTTCTTTGGCATTTTTTAATACGTTTTCTAAAGTATCAGATCTTGAAATTCCACGAGCAAGCGGAATTGTACAATAGGTGCATTTATAATCGCAACCATCTTGTACTTTTAAAAATGCACGTGTACGATCGCCAATAGAATAAGCACCTACATAAGAATCTGCTTCTTCAATTTCGCAAGAATGTACTTCGCCAATATCATTTTTTGTTAAATCATTAATATAGCTGGTAACATTAAATTTTTCGGTAGCACCTAATACTAAATCAACACCATTAACATTGGCTAACTCTTCTGGTTTTAATTGCGCATAACAACCTACGCCAATAATAAAAGCGTCTTCGTTTTGTTTTAAAGCATTTTTTACAATCGATTTAAAACGTTTATCAGCATTATCAGTAACCGAACATGTGTTAATTACATATACATCTGCTTTTTCTTCAAACTCAACACGGTTAAAACCTTCGTTAACAAAATTTCGAGCGATGGTAGAGGTTTCAGAAAAATTTAATTTACATCCTAAAGTATAAAAAGCTACTTTTTTATCTGCATTCATTTCTTTTAATATCCTTAATAAAAAGCAAAAGTCTTGTGTAAGTCTTTATTTTTTTAGAAGTTCGTATAGTGTATTTTTATAAATCTGCTTTAAACAGTATTTATCAACCGCAAAAATACGATAATAATCATGATTTTTGAAACGAAAAGATTACTTGTTAGGAAACTAAAAACAACCGATTTACAGCCTTTTTTTAAGTTAGAAAGTAATCCGAAGGTATTACAATACGCTACTGGCGAAGTAAAATCGATTGATGCTTGTAAAATTGAGTTAAAAGATTTGATAAGTAAGTATGAAAATAATGCAAATGAGTTTTTTATTTATGCGATTGTACAAAAAACAAATAACGAATTTGTAGGTACTTTAGCCTTGGTTAAAGATAATGAAGATGATGAAATTGGGTATCGATTTATTCAAGAGTATTGGGGCAAAGGTTATGCTACCGAAATATGTGAGGGATTAATTACTTATTGTAAATCGGTAGGAATGAAAAAAATAGTAGGTTATGTTGTTGATAAAAATAGAGCTTCTGCTAAAATTTTAAAAAAATATAATTTTATTGAAGTTAATAAGTTTATAAGTGAAGATATTGGCTTACCAGAAACAAAATACGAATTGATATTATGATTGTAACATCGTTAACACCGCCTTATTATGCAGTTATTTTTACAACAAAAACAACAAATAACTTAGAAGGTTATAGTGAAATGAATGAAAGAATGGAGTTTTTAGCAAAACAACAAAAAGGCTTTTTAGGAGTAGAATCTGCGCGAAGTGAAATAGGAATTACTGTTTCGTATTGGGCAAATTTAGAAGATATTACTAGATGGAAAAATAATTTGTTGCATACAGAAGCAAGGAATTTAGGGCGTGAAAGATGGTATGAACAATATCAATTACGAATTTGTAAGGTAGAACGCGAATATGAATTTAATAAGTAATAAAAATGTACGCAGCAATTTCTAAAGTTTTAAATACCTTTTTAAAAGAGCATACTATTTTTAAATACGGATTTAATATATCGCCAATGTATCGTAGATCGACAGGGAAAATTATTGAAGTTTCTGAAGATTTATTTAACGTAAAAGTTAAAATTCCGATTGGTTATAAAAATAAAAACTATGTGGGTTCTATTTTTGGTGGAAGTTTGTTTTCGGCAACCGATCCTGTTTTTATGATTCAATTAATGAATATTTTAGGAAGCGATTATGTTGTTTGGGACAAAAGTGCCAATATAAAGTTTAAAAGACCTGCTAAAGAAAATGCTTATGCCGATTTTGTTTTTACTGAAAATGAAATTCAAGAAATAAAAGAAAAAGTAGTTAAAGAAAAAGAAATAGATTTAATAAAAGAACTTTTTATTACAAATAAAGAAGCTTCGGTAACTTATGCCGAAGTTTCAAAAACTATATATATTGCAGATAAATCATATTATAAAAATAAGAGAAAACAAAAGTAAAATTTTTACTCTATTACTTCTTTTTATTGTTGTGTGCTCATGTACAAAAAGAGAAAATAAATTTACCAACTCACAAGTTTTCCGTTATAATGAACATTCTAATATTACTTCTTTAGATCCTGCTTTTGCAAAAGATCAACGTAATATTTGGGCGATAAATCAGTTATATAATGGTTTGGTTCAGTTAGATGATAGTTTATTTGTTCAACCTGATATAGCTAAAAGTTGGACGATTTCTGAAGACGGAAAAACATACAAGTTTATTTTAAGAAGCAATGTGAAATTTCATAAACATTCGTTGTTTGGAAAAGATTCGACAAGAAATGTTGTAGCAAATGATTTTGAGTATTCATTTAATAGATTGCTAGCTAAAAATGTAGCTTCTCCTGGAGGTTGGGTATTGCAAAATGTAAAAAACTTTAAAGCAAAAAATGATTCGATATTTACAATCAATTTAAAACAAACTTTTCCGCCTTTTTTAGGATTGTTAGCAATGAAATATTGTTCGGTAGTGCCGAAGGAGGCAGTAGATTATTTTGGAGATAAATTTCGTTCAAACCCAATTGGTACAGGTCCTTTTAAATTTAAACTTTGGGTTGAAAACACCAAGTTAGTGTTGCGTAAAAACTCCATGTATTTTGAAAAAGATACTGAGGGAAATAAATTGCCTTATTTAGAAGCCGTTGCTATTACTTTTTTGCCAGATAAACAAAGTGAATTTTTACAGTTTGTTCAAGGAAATATTGATTTTATGAAAAGTTTAGACGCTTCTTATAAAGATGATATTTTAAATACAGACGGAACTTTAAAAGAAAAGTATGCGAATAAAATTATTATGCAAACTGGCGCATATTTGAATACTGAATATTTAGGAATTTATTTAGATGGAGAAAATGAGTATTCAACAAAATCAAAATTAATACGACAAGCAATAAATTACGGATTTGATCGGAAAAAAATGATTAAATTTTTAAGAAACGGAATTGGAACACCTGCAACAAGTGGATTTATACCAAAAGGTTTACCATCATTTAATAATCAAAAAGGATACTCGTATCAACCAGAAAAAGCAACAGCTTTGGTTTTACAATACATAAAAGAATCTGGAAATAAAAATCCAGAAATCACCATTACAACCAATGGTAATTATTTAGATTTATGTGAGTTTATACAACGAGAATTGCAAAATATTGGATTAAGTACAAAAGTTGATGTGATTCCGCCATCAACTTTACGACAAGGAAAAGCGAGTGGAAAGTTACCCGTTTTTAGAGCAAGTTGGATTGCCGATTACCCCGATGCAGAGAATTATTTGTCGTTATTTTATAGTAAAAATTTTACACCCAATGGCCCTAATTATACACATTTTAAAAATGATAATTTTGATGCTTTGTATGAAGCTTCAATAAAAGAAACTGATGTTAAAAAACGTTATTTATTGTATCAGAAAATGGATAGTATCATTATTCAAGAAGCCCCAGTTGTACCTTTGTATTATGATGAAGTAATTCGTTTTAGTCAAAAAAATATACAAGGATTAGGAATAAATCCTATTGATTTACTGAATTTAAAAAGAGTGATAAAGAAGTAAATTTACCTAAACAAAAACACCGTTTAGATTATCTAAACGGTGTTTTGTTATTATACATCTTTGATTAAGAAACCAGCGACTTTATTTTATTTTTTATCGTTTGTTTAATGTCTTTAGGATAGTTTCTGTCTCCATGAAAAACATCAGCCATTGCTTCGCTAAAATGTTGACCAAACTTTTTTAATAGTAAGTTTCTTATTGTTTTTTGTTCATAAAACCATTTAGAAAGCCATAAACCAGTACTTAATTCTGGTAATAGTTTTTCATTCAATTTATCTAAGTATAACTTTTTAGCAGTTTCGTAATCTTGTTTACTTTCTATAATAGCTTCAGCAGCTAATTTACCGCTATAAATAGCATTCGAAATTCCTTCGGCAGTAATAGGGTCAGCAAAACCAGCAGCATCCCCAATTAAAAACACGTTGTTTTTTACAAATCCATCAGTTCTTGGAGCTACAGGAATTTGAAATCCGTGTTGAGATTCACTAATTACATCCGTAATTTTAAGAGTTTTCATGTACTCTAAATAAAATTTCTTTAAATTTATTTTAGTTCTTTTTGTAGAAGCAACACCTATAGATAAATGATTTTTTTTAGGAAAACTCCAAGCATACCCATAAGGAATTGCATCAATGTCAAAGCGAACTTCTTTTGATAAGCGGTTAAAATCTTCTTCAGACACTTCTACTTCATATTCTAAAGCAGGAATTAACTTTCTGGTATCTTCTTTCCAGCCAGCCATTTTAGCGGTAGGACTTAGAGCTCCATCTGCAGCAATTACAAAATTTGCGGTTAAGTTGCCTTGAGAGGTTTCTAAAGTAATTATTTTATCATTAAAAGATAAACCCTCTAATTTATGGTTTTCTAATAAAGTAACACCAAGTTCTTTTGCTTTTTTAACAATTAAATGATCAAAAGAATCCCTCATAATCATAGTGATTGTTGGGTCTTTTCTATGTGTTTTAAAATGTAAGTTTTTTTCTAAATATACATCAACAGTATGAAATTCTTTTTCTACAACTTCACTAATGTCAAAAGGTAAATCTTTTCGGCCTCTAAAAACAAATCCGCCTCCACAGGTTTTGTACCTAGGCAATGTTTCTTTTTCTATTAATACGGTTGAAATCCCGTTTTTAGCTAAATAAAAAGCAGTAGAAGCTCCAGAAGGGCCACTACCAATAATAGCTACATCAAAATGTTTCATAGTTGATTGTTTAATTTTGCAATATACATATTACTTCCAATTTATACGGGTCATAATAGGATAATGATCCGATAATTTAAGATCATTATAAGTTTTGTATTGGTTTATTGTGGTGTTTTTATCGGTTAAAATAAAATCTATTCGCATAGGGTATAAGTATCTAAAAGATTTACCTAAACCAATACCTGCGTTTAAAAAAGCGTCTTGTTTGTTTTTTGATAATTTTTGATACACCCAAGAATAAGCTGTATTATTAAAATCGCCACAAATTATTTTTTTGCCTTTCCAAGAGCTTTCGTGTTGTAAAATAAGTTCTGTTTGGTTTACCTGTTTTTCAAAACCATTTGCTAATCGTTTAAACAAACGTTCAGAATCTTTTTCGCCAAAATTTTCTTTCTTCGGATTTAATTTTAACGATTCTAAATGTACATTATACACTCTAATGGTGTCTTTGTTTTTAAGAATATCAACAAAAATAGTATTGTTGGCACTGTTTTTAAAGTTTAAAGAACCAGAGTTTATAATTGGGTATTTAGTGTAAATTGCAAGTCCGAATTTATTAGCTTTTGATTTTGTTTTAATGTATTTATAAGGCAGCTTTATGTTTAATAATTTTGACTGATAAAACTCTTGCATACTAAGTATATCAGGTTTTTCATTATTTATAAAATCATATATTTTCTGTTCTGTTGTAATGTCTTCTAAATGTTTATAATGATTAAATAAACGAACATTATAACTCATCACTTTTAAATCGTTATTTAAAATAATTTCTTTCTTCGAAAACTTAACAAGAAGAGGCGAGGTAAACCATCCTATTAATAAAACAAGTAAAGATAAAAGTGAGTTTTTATGAAGTTTAAGTAACCAATACACAAAAAAGAAAGCATTTATAAGTACCAATAAAGGAACTGATAAACTAAAAACGGCAAAAGCCGGAATTAATTTTGGAGAAACAAAAGGCAACACATACGATAATAACAAAACAGTAGCAAAAACTGAATTGATAAAAAAGAATAACTTGTGTATAACCGAGTATTTTTTCATGTAATTATTTGCCTTGTTTAAATAAAAAGTCTTTTTCGTTTTTGGTTAAAGTATCATAACCAGATTTACTTATTTTATCTAAAATAGCATCTATTTCTTGCTGATTTGTTGATTTTTTAGAGGTTTTTTTTACAGTTTTTTTACCTGATTTATAAACAGTTTTTAAAGGTTTTTCTTTCTTTTTAAAAAACTTCTTAAACATTTTAAAAATTTCTAATTCTTTATTACTTGCCTTAACAACATATAGAAATCCGAATAAAGCCCCGCCAATGTGAGCAAGGTGTCCGCCAGCATTACCACCAGGTATTTGAATAATATCAATAGCAATCCAAACGCAGGCTAATATCCATAATTTAACAAAACCAATTAACGGAAATTTTAATTCGTAATTAGGGATGTAAGTAGCAACACCTATAAAAATAGCCGAAATACCTGCGGATGCACCTAGTAAAACACTATTGTCGGAAACTCGTTGCAAAGCGGGAAAAAAGTTATAACTAGCAATAAAAATAATTCCGCCAAACAAGGTTCCTAAAAGGTAAAAGTTAAGCAATTGTTTTGCTGTAAAGTATTGATTAAATAAATGACCAATATAAAATAAGGCAATTAAATTTAAGAGTATGTGTAAAAAACTGGTGTGTAAAAATCCGTAAGTAATAATTGTCCACGGTTTTGATAAAAAATCATTAAAATTGGCAGGTAGCGCAAACCAATTAACAAACAAGTTACTGTTTGCTTGAAATAAAAACCCGAAGGTATTGGCAATAAAAACGAGTAAAAAAACAGCAAGATTTACATAAATAAGCTGCTCTACAATACCAGCATTTTTAAAACGATATTTTAAATTATCTAAAGTATTCATCAGTTTTCTTTTTCTTACAAAGTATCTAATATACTAAATTAATGAGATTTGAATTGATCTTTTTTCCAATACCAAGCAATAATAAATCCAATAATTGCACCACCAATATGTGCAAAATGCGCAACATTTCCGATAGAATATTTTGTAACCCCAAAAAACAAATCACCAAAAATCATTAAAGGAATAAAGTATTTTGCAGCTACAGGTACTGGAAAAAATATTAGTGCCAATTTAGCGTTAGGAAAGGCTAATCCGAAGGCAACCAAAATACCATAAACAGCTCCCGAAGCTCCAACCGCGGGCGTGTGGTACAAACTATAAAATTCGCTCATTGTTTTGTTTGATAGCGTTATAATACTATCATTATATTGCCCTGAACTTAATATATTTTGTATTTCTGAAGGCGATACCCCTAAGGCTACGATTTGTTCGTAAATTCCGTTAAATTGGTAATAATTTACCAAGGTGTAAATAAGTCCAGCACCAATACCCGCCGAAAAGTAAAAAAACAGGAATTTATTTCTGCCCCACATTTGTTCTAAAGGAGTACCAAAAGCCCATAAAGCATACATGTTAAAAATTAAATGCATAGTGCCTCCATGCATAAAAGTATGCGTAACATATTGCCAAATGCCAAAATGTTCGTTTTGCGGGTAATGTAAAGCGAAAATATTTGTTAAATCTAAGTTTAGTAACTGTGGTGCAAAATACATAATCACGTTAATGATTATTAAATGCTTTATAGCGTCAGTTAATTTAGGCATAATTATATTTTATTTGTTAAAAATGGCGTCAATTTCATTTAAGGTAAGCGTTTTAAAAGTAGGCTTTCCTAAAGGAGATGTGTTAGGTTCTCGGCAAGAAAATAAATCGTCAACCAAATTTTCTTGTTCTTTGTTGTTTAAAACTGTTCCTGTTTTTATGGCTAATGATTTTGCAAAAGATTTTGCCATAACATCAAAATGACTAAAGCTAGCGTCTGGTACTTCTAGCTTAATGTCGTCTAACAATTGTTCTAAAATCAAGGTAATTTGACTTTCGCTTATTGAAGTCGGAATTCCGCCAATAGTAACACTTTCTTTAGTAAATTCATCAAACATAAAACCAGCGCTTTCTAAATCAGATTTTATGGTGTAAATCATTTCAATATCCGCAGAAGAAAACGAAATATTTACAGGAAATAATAACTGTTGGCTACTGGCTTCTTTTACAGTTATGTTTTCTAAAAATTCTTCATATAAAATTCGTTGATGTGCTAACGATTGATTGATTAAAACAACTCCCGATTTTATAGAACTTAATAAATATTTTTTCTGAATTTGAAACGTTTTACCTGTTTCGGTTTCTTGTTGCGTTTCAAAAAGTTGCTCTTGCTTAGTAGCTTCTAAAGGTTCAGTATTAGTATATAAAGCTTCCCAATTACCAGTATCTTTTTTAAAGTTAGATTGATAACTTGTGGTATTCGAATTATTAGAAATATTGGGGGTTGACTCGAAATTTGTTACCGTTTTAAACGGATTAAAATCAGGATTTACCGTTATGGGAGGAACTGTAGGTGTTTTTGTACTTTTTTTATTATAATCGTATGGAGTATCTAACGTTGCATCTCTGTTAAAATCTAACACAGGAGCTACATTATATTGCCCTAAACTATGTTTAACAGTAGCTCTTAAAATGGCATATAACGCCTTTTCATTATCAAATTTTATCTCTGTTTTTGTAGGATGTATGTTTATGTCAATACTATTAGGAGGTACTTCTAAATATAAAAAGTACGACGGATGCGACCCGTTTTCTAGTAAACCTTCAAAAGCATTTACTACGGCATGATTTAAATAAGAACTTTTTATAAAACGATTGTTTACAAAAAAATACTGTTCACCACGTTTTTTCTTGGCAAATTCAGGTTTTGCAGTAAATCCGTTAATAGTAATAATGTCAGTTTGCTCAGAAATAGGAACTAATTTTTCGTTCATTTTGGTTCCGAAAATAGCTACAATTCGTTTGCGTAAATTACTTTTTTTAAGGTGATAAACCTCTGTGTTATTATGATGTAATAAAAATGAAATATTTGGATGCGCTAAAGCAACTCGTTGAAATTCATCTACAATATGACGTGTTTCAATTGTATCAGATTTTAAAAAATTTCGACGTGCAGGAATGTTGTAAAATAAATTTTTTACAGCAATACTTGTCCCTTGTGCTGTAGATACAGCTTCTTGCGAAGTTATTTTGCTTCCTTCAATTTTTATAAGAGTACCAAGTTCTTTACTTTCTTGTTTTGTTTTTAACTCAACATGAGCAATAGCCGCAATTGATGCTAATGCTTCGCCGCGAAAACCTTTGGTATTTAAGTTAAACAAATCTTGCGCATCTTTAATTTTTGAAGTTGCATGACGTTCAAAACTTAAACGAGCATCAGTAGTACTCATTCCTTTACCATCGTCAATTACTTGAATTAACGTTTTGCCAGCGTCTTTTAATAAAAGTTTAATAGAGGTTGCTCCAGCATCAATAGAATTTTCAACCAATTCTTTAACAACAGAAGCAGGACGTTGTACTACTTCACCAGCGGCAATTTGGTTTGCAACATGGTCGGGTAGCAATTGTATAATATCAGACATTAGTTGTTTTTTGATAAAAAGATAGACAGATCAAAATCAATAAAAAATAAAAATAAAAGCACAAAAAGCGCTATTAAAATTATAATTGTTTTGTTAAATCCGCCATTTTCAGATGCTTTAAATTCGTTTACAGCCGCATTAAACTTACCTTTTAAGCCTTTTGTTTTACCAACGGTTGTGCGAAATTCGTCAAACTTATGTTTTACTTGATATGGATTCCCTTCTCCTTTATAATAGGTAGGTTTGTAATCGAATTTTTTATTTTCTCTTTTTATAAATCCCATAAAATATTGCTTTTAAAATGCTAAAATGTAATAATAATTACACGTGTAAAGGCGAAATTCAAAGTTACTGAATTATGAATAGGTGGTCAAAAATTATGCCTAAATTAAAGTTAAAAAAAGAACCAAAATGTATTACATTTTGGTTCTTTTTATTTTGCAAGTATTTTATGTAAATTTAAAAACCTAAAGAGTTACTTGGTCTTTCTAAATTTTTAATAGCGGCCATTTTAATAGCGGCTACAGCACATTCTATACCTTTGTTTCCTAATTTTCCTCCAGAGCGATCTAATGATTGTTGTTTGGTATTGTCTGTTAATACACAAAAAATAACCGGCACATCGTATTTAATATTTAAATCCACAATTCCTTGTGTTACGCCTTCGCAAACAAAATCAAAATGTTTAGTTTCTCCTTGAATTACGTTTCCGATAGCTATAATTGCATCTACTTTTTGAGATTCAATCATTTTTTTACATCCGTAAACTAACTCAAAACTTCCAGGAACATCCCAAGAAATAATATTGTTATCTTCCGTACCGCAATCTAAAAGAGTTTCGATTGCTCCTTTTTTAAGGTTTCCTGTAATTTCAGGATTCCATTCAGAAACAACAATCCCAAATCGAAAAGATTTCGCATTTGGGATTGAAGCTTTATCGTAATAAGATAAATTTGTTGTTGCCATTATTGAGCATATTTTGCGCTGTTGATATATTTTTCAATATCTCTACCTTGATCGGTATTTGCGTATTTTTGTTTAATGCTAGTATATAATTTTTCAGCAGTACTGTATTCTTTTAATTCCATTGCTGTTTGTGCAGCTTTAAATAAAAATAAAGGAGCTGTAAAGTTATTGTCTTTTTTGTTAGCGGCTTTTTGGTAATAATCTAAAGCGTCTTTTGGTTGGTTAATATCAGCAAAAGCATCACCAATAGCACCTAAAGCAGTAGCACCTAATAATTCGTCGTTAGAATTAAAGTTGCTTAAATATTCGATAGCTTCTTCGTATTTTTTCATTTTTAAGTAAGAAATACCAGCATAATAGTTTGCTAAATTCCCTGCTTTTGTACCACTAAATTCACTAGCTATATCTGTAAAACCATATTTACCATCACCACCAGTTAATCCTAAAGTATATAAAGAATCGGCAGCAACACCAGCAGATTTTTCGGCTTGATCAAAGAAAGTTCTTGGGTGAGCAAGCTCGTTAGAAGCTTCTTGTTGGTTAGGTTCTGATACAAATTTAGTAAAAGCTAAGTATCCTAAAATTACAACAGCAATAGCTACTAAACCATAAAATAAAGGCTTGCTATTTTTTTCAATCCATTGTTCTGATTTGTTCGCTGTGTCATCTAAAGTATTAAATACTTCAGCAGTAGTGCTTTGCGATTCATCAAAATTTTCTTCAACTTCTTGTGTAACCTTTTCTTTTTTAGGTTTGTATCCTCTTTTCTTGTATGTAGCCATAATTGCTTAAAAATTAGTGGCGACAAAAATAGCTTTTTAAATTGGATTTTAAAAATCGATTTTTCGTAAAAAAAGCTATAATTTGCGCTTTCTTTTTCGAAATAATTCTCATTCATGTATTTGCAAAAAATATCGCTGGTAAATTTTAAAAATATCGAATCGCAAACCTTTGATTTTCAGGAGAAAATAAATTGTTTTGTGGGTAATAACGGAATTGGTAAAACCAATGTGTTAGATGCAATTTATTATTTATCTTTTACAAAAAGTTATTTTAATTCGGTTGCAGGACAAAATATTCGTCATGGTCAAGATTTTTTTATGATTGATGGAGATTATCTTTTAAATGATAGAAATGAGAAAATTTTATGTTCATTAAAAAGAGGTCAAAAAAAAATATTAAAACGTAATGGCAAGGTGTACGATAAGTTTTCTGAACATATTGGGCAATTGCCGTTGGTTATTATTTCTCCTGCAGATAGAGATTTAATTATTGAAGGAAGCGATACACGAAGAAAATTTATTGACGGAGTTATTTCACAGCAAGATAAAAATTATTTACAGGTGTTAATTTCGTACAATAAAATTGTAAGTCAACGAAATGCTTTGTTAAAATATTTTGCAGCAAACAGAACTTTTGATGATCTAAATTTAAAGGTTTACGACGAGCAATTAGTTGAGTACGGAACCGTTATTTATAATAAGAGAAAAGCTTTTTTAGAAGAATTTGTACCTATTTTTAATGAAAAACACCAAATTATTTCAGGAGCAAAAGAAGAGGTGAATTTAAAATATAAGAGTCAGTTACACGATGTTTCTTTGATGGATTTGTTTGCGCAAAGTTTAGAGAAAGACAGGATGTTACAGTACACATCATCCGGAATTCATAAGGATGATTTAAGTTTTGAAATAGATACATATCCTATTAAAAAATTTGGATCGCAAGGGCAGCAAAAATCATATTTAATAGCTTTAAAATTGGCACAGTTTGAGTTTATTAAAAAACAATCAAACGTAACGCCGATTTTATTATTAGATGATATTTTTGATAAATTAGATGAAAACCGTGTAGCACAAATTGTAGATTTAGTAAATAATGATGCTTTTGGGCAGATTTTTATCACGGACACACATTTTGATAGAACAGAAAAAGTACTTAAAAAAAGTAATCAGAAGTATCAAATTTTTAAATTAGAATAAGATGGCGAAAAGAGAAAATGATAGTTTTTTAATTAAAGAATTATTAGGGAGTTATATTAAAGAAGGGAATTTAAATAAAGGATTTCAAAAAATTCATATAGACGAAGCTTGGGCTAAAATGATGGGGCCAGGAGTTGTGTCTTATACAAGTGAGGTAAAATTGCAAAATGGTACTTTAATTGTTCGTTTAACTTCGTCTACTTTAAGAGAGCAATTAAGTTATGGAAAGGATAAAATTATAACCATGATTAACGAAGAAATGGGAGAGGTGTTGGTTAAAAAATTGATGTTGGTTTAATTGTAAAATCTCTTTAAAATATAATTTTTACACTTTTTTTACATTTCGTTTGCATAATTTATAGGCTACTGGTAGTATGTTCGTATAAACTTTTAATATTTATAATATGAAAAAAAATAAGAACATCATTTTGCCATTAGTTGTATTGGTAATTGCAATTGTTGCGAGTGCCTATACAAAAGAAACTTCTAGTTTTAAGAAAAAAGGAACAACTACTGTACTTGAAAATAAACAACAACAAACGGTTAATTTATTTGTAACTCACGGGCATTGTAGTACTCCGTTTGCTGGAATAGTTGAAGATTTAGAAGTAAAAATACCTGTAAGAATCGATTTAGGAAATCCATTAGAAAATATGGAAATTTCTTTTGCTATAAATCCGAATTCATTTAATGTTTGTGCAGGTAAAGATTTAACAAAACGAATTAAAACACCAGGTTTATTTATCGGCAAGAATGACGAAAAAATAACATTTAAATCTACAAATATTTACACGATGGGTATTGATTGGTACCAAGTAAATGGTAAAATGTCTATAAAAGGCGTTGAGAAAGAGGTAAAGCTATTTGTTACAGGTATAAGAAAGTCGTATGAAACTTCTGCAAGCTCGTTAGTAATAGAAAGTAAGATGAATTTATTTGACTGGGGAATAGATTATGATAAAATTGTAAACGGAAAATCAACAAAAGTAGCTACCAAATGGTTGCATATGAATATGAGAGTTAAAATATCTTAATCATTTTATAATTTTCAAACATAAAAAAACTCGTTACAATTAAGTAACGAGTTTTTATATTTTAAAGAAGTGTATTCTTAAAACATTTCTCTACCAGAAAAATGGAAAGCACCTTCGATAGCAGCATTTTCATCAGAATCAGATCCGTGAACAGCATTTTCACCAATAGAAGTAGCAAACATTTTACGAATAGTTCCTTCAGCAGCTTCAGCAGGATTTGTAGCACCGATTAAAGTTCTAAAATCTTCAACAGCGTTATCTTTTTCTAAGATAGCGGCGATAATTGGCCCGCGAGTCATAAACTCAACTAATTCACCAAAAAACGGACGCTCGTTGTGTACAGCATAAAAAGCCTCAGCATCACGCGTTGTCATTTGTGTTTTTTTCATTGCTACGATTCTAAAACCTGCAGCATTAATTTTGTCTAAAATTGCACCAGTATGTCCGTTTTCAACACCATCTGGTTTAATCATTGTAAAAGTTCTATTTGTTGCCATCTTAATTTTTTTAATAGTTGTACGTGTGAACGCCACACAAAATCGGCGCGAAATTACACAATTTTTTTAATTTAATTGTATATTCGCCACTTATGATTTTAAAACACTTTACAGAACTCAAAGAATTTTTATCACAACCTAAAAATATTGTGATAATAGGTCATAGAAATCCTGATGGAGATGCCGTTGGTTCAACATTAGGATTAAAGCATTATTTAGATAAAAAAGGGCACACCGCACAAGTGGTAATGCCAAATGAATATCCTGATTTTTTACATTGGATTCCGGGTTCGGAAACCGTATACCGTTTCGATCGTCAAAACAAACAAAGTGTTCGGTCTTTAAATAATTCTGAAATTGTATTTCTTTTAGATTTTAATGCCTTGCATCGCGTTGGTAGCGATATGCAAAATACATTAGAAAAATATAAAAATGATTTTGCGTTGATAGATCATCATCAACAACCAGATGATTTTAATTATATGTATTCTGATACTTCAATGTCATCAACCTGTCAAATGGTTTATAATTTTATTGAAATGATGGGAGATGTTGATTTAATTGATAAAAACATAGCTACTTGTTTGTATACAGGTATTATGACAGATACTGGATCTTTTCGTTTTAGATCAACCACAAGTACCACACACCGTATTATTGCTGATTTAATTGATAAAGGAGCCGAAAATGATAGGATACATAGTAATGTGTTAGATGCAAACTCATACAGTCGTTTATTATTATTGGGGCAAGCGTTAAGTAATATGAAATTATTGCCAGAGTATAAAACTGCGTTTATAACTTTATCTGAAGCAGAAAAGAAAAAGTTTAATTACGAAAAAGGAGATACCGAAGGTGTTGTAAATTACGCGCTTTCTTTAAAAGGAATTGTTTTTGCGGCTATTTTTATTGAAGATAAAGAGCAAGGAATTATTAAAATGTCACTTCGTAGTAAAGGGAAATTTTCTGTAAATCAGTTTGCTAGAAACCATTTTAATGGTGGCGGTCATGACAATGCTGCTGGTGGTAAAAGTTTAGAGTCGATGGAAGATACGATTGCAACATTTACAACGTTATTACCTAACTATCAAAAAGAATTAGCAGCGTCTTATGAAGTTTAATTTAGTTTTTTTCTTACTAGTTGTTTTAAGTATAAGTTCTTGTAAAGAGCAAGAGGTAAGAAGACCTAAAAAACAAGGAACTTCTAATTTTTATAAAGAAGTAATTGTTAAAAACAAAAAATTAAATGCTTTAGAAAAAAAGCGCTTAGAAAATTGGATAGCTAAAGATACTATTAACGATTATAAAATTTCTAAAAACGGATTTTGGTATAGATATATTGTTAAGGATTCTTTAAATACACCAACTCCTAAATCAGAAGATATGGTTTTGTTAAAATATGATGTTTCTGATATGTACGGAAATACAATTTATCCGCAGCAAGAAAGAAATTATAAGATAGATAAAGAAGATTTTATACCAGCATTACAAGACGGAATAAAGTTGATGAAAAAAGGAGAAACCATTACATTTGTAATTCCGTCTTATAGAGCTTTTGGAGTTGTAGGAGACGGAAAAAAGATAAAAGTAAATCAATCAATAAAAAGTACAGTAACATTAATCGAAATTAAATAACAAATAAATAAAAATGAAATTAACTAAAATTTTAGCAGCAGCAGTTGTAACCTTATCAATTGTATCATGTGGTAACAGTCAATTTGAAACCAAAAAATCATTAACAACAGAAATAGATTCTGTAAGCTATAGTTTAGGTTTAGATATGGCAAATAAAATTAAAATAAATTTTAGCGATTTAGATCAAGATTTATTTGTGCAAGGATTTAAAAACGGAATGGATTCTACCAATCTTTTAGTTGAATCTAAAGAGATTAATAATATTTTAAAAACATTTTTTCAAAAGCAACAGCAAGAAAAAATGAAAGCACAACAGGAAGCGCAAGCTAAAAAAGCTGAAGCTGAGTTTGGAGATTATAAAAAAGAAGGAGAAAAATTCTTAGTAGAAAATAAAGCTAAAGATGGTGTGAAAACTACAGATAGTGGTTTACAGTATGTGGTTTTAAAGGAAGGAAACGGAGAGGCTCCAAAAGCAACTTCAAGAGTAAAAGTTCATTATCACGGTACATTAATTGACGGAACTGTTTTTGATAGCTCTGTAGATAGAGGTGAGCCAACAGAATTTGGAGTAAATCAAGTTATTAAAGGTTGGACAGAAGGATTACAGTTAATGAAAGTAGGTGCAAAATATAAGTTTTTTATTCCTCAAGATTTAGCATATGGTGCGCAACAAAGAGGTGTAAATATTAAGCCTTTTTCACCTTTAGTATTCGAGGTAGAGTTACTTGAGATTAAGTAATAAAAATATAAATAATTAAAAATCAATTAGGTTAATGCTTGTCGTTAACCTAATTGATTGTTTATAAAAGAATCGTAAAATATAAATAAATGAAGATTTATAAAGTTTTAATAGCAATTGTAGTGTTAATTTCGGCATGTAAATCGGTTAAATACCCTGATTTAGAAAACGGATTATATGCAGATATACAAACTAATCGCGGAGATATTTTAATAAAATTACACGAAAAAGAAGTGCCAATGACGGTTGCTAATTTTGTGTCGCTTGCAGAAGGAGATAATCCTAAAGTAACAGATTCTTTAAAAGGAAAACCGTATTATAATAAGACGCGTTTTCATAGAGTGATAAAAGATTTTATGATTCAGGGAGGCGATATTACCGGAACAGGAGCTGGTAATGCAGGATATAAATTTGGAGATGAATTTCCGATGAATGCAGAAGGTGAGTTGATTTATAAACACAACGGAGCAGGTGTATTATCTATGGCAAATTCAGGAAAAGCTACAAATTCAAGTCAGTTTTTTATTACACATAAAGAAACTCCTTGGTTAGACGGAATGCATTCTGTTTTTGGTAAAGTATTACTAGGGCAAAATATTGTTGATGTTATTAAGCAAAACGATTATATTAATCAAGTAGAAATTATAAGAGTTGGTGCTGATGCTAAGAAGTTTAAGGCTGCAAAAGTTTTTGAAAATGAATTAGCGTATGAAGAAAAGAGAGCTGAAGAGCATCAACAAAGACTTGAAAAATCAAGACGTAAATTTCAAGAGGAAAAAGGAATTAAAGAAGCGATTGAAACAGATTCTGGCTTAAAAGTATTACAACTTCAAAAAGGAACTGGTAAAAAAGTAAATCCAGCTATTCCTACAACAGTTCATTATACTTTGTTTTTAGCTGATGGTAAAAAAATAGATTCTAGTTTAGATAAAGGGAAGCCTTTTACTTTTACGGTAAATAATCCAGATTTACCATTAATAGCAGGATGGAAAGAAGGAGTTAAAACGATGAGAGAAGGTGATAAATCAAGATTTTTTATTCCTTATTACTTAGGATATGGAGAAGACGGTTTAGGACCAATTGTAGGTAAATCTGATTTAATTTTTGAAATAGAAGTATTAAAAGTAGGGAAGTAATTTTGATAGAAAACATTATACAAAAAGACAAAGAGCTACTAATTTATTTAAATAATTTAGGAAGTGAACAATGGGATGGATTTTGGTTGGTAATTACAAATCAATTTTCATGGACACCTTTATTTATATTCATACTTTTTTTAGTGTTTAAATATTTAGGATGGAAAAAAGGATTGTTTACCATATTTTTTATTGCAGCATTGATTACTTTTTCTGATCAAATAACAAACGTTATTAGAGGTGTTTTCGAGAGATTAAGACCCAATAATGATCCTGCTATAAAAGATTTGTTAAGAACGCTTATAAGGCCACAGAGTTATAGTTTTGCATCTGGTCATGCAACAACATCTACTGTAATTACTGTTTTTATGATTATGCTTTTAAAAAAACATACAAGCTATATTAAGTTTTTGGTGTTTTTTCCATTAATTTTCGCTTATAGTAGGTTGTATTTAGGAGTTCATTTTCCTATTGATATTTTAGCAGGATTTATAAACGGACTAATAATGGGATGTTTGGCTTCTAAATTATATCAATTGTTATCAAAAAGGATATTTGATTAATTGTTAATAAATACAAAAAGTAAATTAAAAACCATTTAGACTTGTAGAAGTCTAAATGGTTTTTTTGGTTTTAATTTTGTTATTGAAAATAAGTACTTTAGTAAAATAAGTTTTTTTGATAAATTAAATAGGTTTTACATTATGAGTAATTATTTGAAAATATTTTTAGCTGTTAATTTGGTTTTTCTTGGAGGTTGCAGTAATGAAAATAAATCAAATAAAGATGAATTTTCAAAAGCTACAGCTATCAATAAAAATTCTAAAACCAATTTTGTAATTAGTCTAAACCAAGACATTGATGTTACAAAAAACCAATTTTATTGTAGTAGTATTGGATATGCTTGGAATGAAGTTAGAAAACACTTTAATAATAACATTCAAATAGATAACAGTTTTAAGGACTTAAAGTTGTTAAATTCCGATTATAGTTTTCAAAACTCTTTAGCAGATACTGTAATTCAGACAAATGTATCTATTAAAGGGAATGTCACTAGAATAAATGCGAAATTCAACTTAGCATTGCCTTTTGTTTACCAGAATTATAAACGGTTTGATATACATGAATTTTTAACGGATGATTTTATAGAGACATTGAGTCAGCAAGAAAGAAGTGATTTACTTGAAAAAAAGCATGCTACGTTTAATAATGAAACAATAGTTACATTTGGTCCGAATTCTGAGGATATTGAATATGATGCTTTAAAATCTGTAGATTTATTGCATTATAAAAATAATAATGAGTTTGCCATACGTATGAAACCAGCTGACAAAGATCATGAAATCATTTTGTTTATGCCTGAGCAGTCTAATTTTAAAACGATGCGGCAAATTTTACATGCCTTTAAGGCGAAAGAAAAAGAATTTCTGGTTAAGAAAAAAACATTCGATTCAATTAGTAATAATATTGCTAATGATAGTAGTTTAGGTTTAGAAGAAGAATTAAGAAAAATCAAACTGAATCGAACGGAAGTAAGTAAATTATTTTTAATTGATGGTGATGATTTTAGTATACCTATTTTATCCTTCCAAGCAAAAAAATCATTCAAATCACTAGAGGGGAATATATTTAATGGTTCAGAAATAATAAAAGAATACCAGCAACTTATAAGCTTTGAGTTGAATGAAAAAGGAGCAGAAATTGAAAGCGAAACACGAGTTATGAAAGTTTCTGTAGGAGGTTATCTTTATCCTCCTAAAAAACTATATTTTAATAACCCTTTTTTAATTATTTTTAAACGTAAAGATTCCAATAATCCGTATTTAGTAGGATGGATAGCAAACACTGACGTTATGGAAAAAACGATGTTTAAAACAGCGGAAATAAGAATAGATACTATTTAATTTAGAGAATGATCTCTAAAGTAAAAGTCTTCAGAGCACAGTTTAGAGGTGTGAAAAATATAGAATTTTTCTTCTTTTTGCTTAACCGCAACAATAGGCCTTGATTCTTTAAAAAAAATGGTACACCTGAAGATTTTTTGGTACACCAAATTGTATGCCTTTTTTTTGTATAAAAAGCAATTTTATAAAATTATAGTAATAAGTAATTTTTAAACTGTAATAAAGTCTAGAGGTACTGGATAGACCTATTTAAACCAAAAAAAGCTTACAAACGTAAGCTTTTCTTTAATCCCCTAAAAAAAGCCGAAGCTAATGCTTCGGCTTTTGCGGAGAAAGAGGGATTCGAACCCCCGGTCCTGTTACAGACAACGGTTTTCAAGACCGCCGCATTCGACCACTCTGCCATTTCTCCAGGCATGCATATCAAGTATTTCCTGATTGCGGGTGCAAATATATGACCTTTTTTTAGTTCTGAAAAAGTTTTTTAAAGTTTTTTTTCGAAAAAATGCAACTAGTAAAAATGATAGTTAGGTAATTGATTTTGTATCAATAGGTTTAGTGTTTTTTGTGTATATTTTTTTTTTAAGAAAAAACATTTGTAATTGTTTTTTTAAGATGCAAAAAGGGAGTTTAGTTGTTTTATAATTCACAGAAATGCTTTTTTAGATAATTATGAATCAAAAATTATTGTTTTTATAACAAATAAATTACTTTCGTTTTAAAATAGATAAAGTATGTTTAATTCATTTGGAAACATTTTAAAGGTAACCACTTTTGGTGAATCACACGGAACAGCAATTGGAGGAGTTATCGATGGGTTTCCGGCAGGAATGATTGTAGATTTTGATGCTATTCAACAAGAATTAGATCGTCGTAAGCCAGGACAATCTAAAATTGTAACACAGCGTAAAGAGCCTGACACAGTTGAATTCTTATCAGGAATTTTTGAAGGTAAAACTACTGGAGCTTCTATTGGTTTTCAAATTAAAAATACGAATCAAAAAAGTAAAGATTATAATCACAATACAAACGTGTACCGTCCTTCTCATGCAGATTATACGTACGATAAAAAATACGGCATAAGAGACTATAGAGGAGGAGGAAGAACTTCGGCTCGTGAAACAGCTAATTGGGTTGTTGCTGGTGCTTTGGCTAAACAGTTAATTAAGCATATAAATATAAATGCATTTACATCATCGGTTGGAGATATATTTATTGATAAGCCATATCAAGATTTAGATTTTTCTAATACAGAAAGTAATATTGTGCGTTGTCCTGATGAAAAATCAGCAGAGAAAATGATTGCTAAAATTCATGAAATAAGAAAAGCAGGAGACACTATTGGTGGTACAATTACTTGTGTTGCGCAAAATGTGCCGGTTGGTTTAGGAGAGCCTATTTTTCATAAATTACATGCAGAACTAGGTAAAGCCATGTTGTCTATTAATGCTGTGAAAGGTTTTGAATTTGGAAGCGGATTTTGTGGTGCAAAAATGCAAGGTTCTGAACATAATGATATATTTAATGAAGATGGTACAACACAGTCGAATCTATCAGGTGGTATTCAAGGAGGAATTTCTAACGGAATGGATATCTATTTTCGAGTAGCATTTAAGCCAGTAGCAACGATAATGCAAAATCAACAAACAATTAATTCAGAAAATGAGTTAACTGAAATACATGGTAAAGGTCGTCATGATCCTTGTGTTGTGCCAAGAGCGGTACCTATTGTTGAGGCTTTAACAGCGTTGGTTTTAGCTGATTTTTGGATGTTGAATAAAACGAGAACAGTGTAAGTTGTAATGAGTTTTTATGAACAGCTTTTAAAAATCCTTTCATTAAACTGGGAAGATGAATTGGTTATTAAAAGAAATGATTTTTTAGTAACGAAAGAGCAGGTAAATACAAACATGTATTTTGTAGTTGAAGGTAGTTTACGTGTTTTTATTAATGATGAAGAGGAAGATCATACCATCCGTTTTGGATATAAAAACTCATTAATAACAGCGTTAGATTCATTTTTAACAGATAAACCTACCGATTTTTATATTCAAGCATTAAAAAAGAGCACTTTAAAAGTAATATCTAAAAAGCGTTTTAATGAAGTAATGCAATCTTCTGCAGAAAACAAAAACTTGTGGGAACAAATGTTGCAGAGTTTTGTGTATCAGCAAATAGAGCGCGAGGTAGATTTAATTACGTATTCGCCACAAAAACGTTTTGAAAGAGTTTTACAAAGAAGCCCACAGTTATTTCAAGAAATTCCATTAAAATATATTGCATCTTATTTAAGGATGACTCCTGAAACTTTATCTAGAATTTTAAAAAGTCTTGATTAGCCTCAAGAATTATCAATTTTAAAATCATCAACTTTGAATAAAATTTAGTAGATATGATTTTAAAATCTGAAGAATTAATAAATGACTTAAAAAAGTATGTAGAAAATCACATTGCTTTTGTCGAATCAATAAAAAACCTTACTGAAGAAGAATTGCAGCAAAAAGAAAACAAGTCTTCATGGTCGGCAGTTGAGTGTATAGCGCATTTAAATTTATATGCGGAGTTTTATAACCCTGAAATTAAGGGTAGAATTAAAAAAGCAAAACAACAATCAAACCCTAATTTTAAACCTGGTTTTTTAGGTAATAAGTTTTCTTCGGATATGCTGCCGCATGAAAAGATGAAAACAATGAATACTTTTAAGAGTAAAAATCCGATACATTCTTCACTTAATACAAACGATGTTTTAACTCGTTTTATAGCATTTCAAAAAGAACTTTTAGTATTGTTGGAATTGGCAAAGAAAGTTGATTTAACAAAAGTAAAAACGTTAATAACACTGCCTTTGTTAAAGTTTAGATTAGGAGATACTTTTCGTTTTACCATTTACCATAACGAACGACATATTGTACAGGCAAAAAAAGCCTTAAACTAAAAAAAGCTCGCAATTAGCGAGCTTTTTTTATATAGTAGTATTAAAAACTATGCTAACATGGTAACAGGGTTTTCAATAAAAGTTTTTAATGTTTGTAAAAATTGAGCTCCAACTGCGCCATCAACTGTTCTGTGGTCGCAAGCTAAAGTTAATTTCATGGTGTTACCAACAACTATTTCTCCGTTTTTAACAACTGGTTTTTGCACAATGGCTCCAACTGATAAAATTGCTGAATTTGGTTGATTTATAATTGATGTAAAACTTTCGATACCAAACATACCTAAGTTAGAAACCGTAAAAGTACTTCCTTGCATCTCAGCAGGAGTAATTTTTTTATTACGTGCTTTACCTGCTAAATCACGAACAGAAGCTCCAATTTGTGTTAAACTTAAAGCATCAGTATGTTTTACAACTGGTACAACCAAGCCTTCATCAACAGCTACGGCAACACCAACATGAACATGACTGTGAAATAATGTGTTATTATCTGTCCAGCTAGTATTTACATTTGGGTGTTTTTTTAATGCCATTGCACACGCTTTTACAACCATATCATTAAATGATATTTTAGTATTAGGAATCGCATTAATTGTTTTACGAGAAGCCATTGCGTTGTCCATATCTACTTCAACATTTAAGTAGAAGTGAGGTGCAGAGAATTTAGAGTTTCCTAAAGCTTTCGCAATTGCTTTACGCATTTGAGAGTTTTTAACTTCAGCAGTATTTTCTTCTCCTGCAATTGCAAAATTAGTAATTGCGGTTGGAGTAGCGTTTTCAGAAGTTGAAGCAACAGGAGTTACAGCTTTTACAGCAGGAGTATAGTTTTCTACATCCTTTTTAACAATACGTCCGTTTTCACCAGAACCGTTAACATCTGCTAAATTAATTCCTTTATCTTTTGCTATTTTTTTAGCTAAAGGAGATGCAAATATTCTTCCTCCAGAAGTTGTTGTCGTTGGTGTTTCAACAATCGTTTTAACTTCTTCTTTAGGAGTTGTTGTTTTTTCTTCGGTTTTAACAGTGGTAGTTGTGTTTTCTGAATTTTGAGCTGCAAGTACAGTTGCAACATCTGTTCCTTCTTTACCAATAATAGCTAATAAGCTATCTACAGGAGCTGTTTTACCTTCTTCAACACCGATGTGTAATAAAACACCTTCGTTAAAAGATTCAAATTCCATAGTAGCTTTATCAGTTTCGATTTCAGCTAAAATGTCACCTTCTTCCACTTTATCACCTACATTTTTTAACCAAGAAGCAACAGTACCTTCTTCCATCGTATCACTTAAACGAGGCATGTTAATTACAATAGCGCCTTCTGGCATTGCTGTAGCTTCGTTTTTTGTTGAGGTTTCGGTATTGGTTGTTTCAGGTTTTACTTCTTCAGTAACTTCGGTAGTAGTACCGTTTAATAAATCAGAAATATCTTCACCTTCTTCACCAATAATGGCTAATAAAGTATCTACAGGAGATGTTTCACCTTCTTGAACGCCGATGTGTAATAAAACACCTTCGTTAAAAGATTCAAATTCCATAGTAGCTTTATCGGTTTCAATTTCTGCTAAAATATCACCTTCTTCAACTTTATCTCCAACTTTTTTTAACCAAGAAGCAACTACTCCTTCTTCCATCGTGTCGCTTAAGCGAGGCATGTTTATAATTATAGCCATGGTTTACTTAGATTTTATAAACGGATAATCTTCTTGTTCGTATACCATATCGTGTAATTGATTTAACTCTGGATATGGAGAATCTTCAGCGAATTTTTCACATTCTTTTACAGATTCTTTTACTTCTTTATTAATAGCTTCTATTTCTTGTTCAGAAGCATAATCATTTTCTTTAATGATGTCTAAAACTTGTGTAATAGGATCTATTTTTTTGTACTCTTCAACTTCGTCTTTTGTACGGTAATGTTGTGCATCAGACATTGAGTGACCTCTATAACGATATGTTTTCATTTCTAAGAAAGTTGGTCCTTCGCCACGACGAGCTCTTTGAATAGCTTCATCAACAGCTTCGGCAACTTTAATCGGATTCATTCCATCAACAGGACCACAAGGCATTTCGTATCCTAAACCAAGTTTCCAAATATCAGTATGGTTTGCAGTTCTTTCAACAGAAGTTCCCATTGCATATCCATTGTTTTCAACAATAAAAATTACAGGTAATTTCCAGTTCATTGCCATGTTAAAAGTTTCGTGTAAAGAACCCTGACGAGCAGCTCCATCACCAAAATAACATAAAGTTACAGCGTCGTTACCTTTAAATTTATCACCAAAAGCTAATCCGGCTCCTAAAGGAATTTGACCACCAACAATACCATGACCACCGTAAAAGCGAAATTCTTTCGAAAAAATATGCATAGAACCTCCCATACCTTTAGAGGTACCGGTAACTTTACCATATAATTCGGCCATAACACGTTTAGGATCTTCACCCATACCAATTGGCTGCACGTGATTACGGTATGCTGTAATCATTTTGTCTTTAGTTAAGTCCATTGCATGTAACGAACCAGCCAAAACAGCCTCTTGACCGTTATATAAGTGTAAAAAACCTCTTACTTTTTGCTGGATATAAACAGCTGCTAGTTTATCTTCAAACTTTCTCCAAAATAGCATGTCTCTATACCAATTGATATAGGTTTCTTTGGTTATTTTATTCATTATATATTAGTTGTTTATTTAAAGTTTGTTTGTTTTTACGTGTTGTAAAACGTAACTACAAAAATAAGTAGTTTTTAGTAATTTAAAAAAAGATATTGCTAAAAGTTACTACAAGGTTTTAGCAGGTAATTCGCTTTTAAAATTATTATTTCTCTTTAGCTATAATAATCGATGCTTTTGCACCAGTTGCAAGGTTCCATTGGTTAGAAGAAATAACCATGCCAGCATCGTTAAAAATTTTAAATCCGGCTGTGTTTGGGCCAGAAGTTCCTTGGTTTAAAGCTAAAATTTCAATGGTATTAATTCCTTTTTCTAAAGGAATATTAAAAGACTGATAGCTGCGTTTAAGAACGATATTGCTAACTACAGGAATGTTATTTATAAGTATGGTAACTTTATCTCCATCAGGAAATTGAAAATCTCTACAAACAATATTTACACTTCCAGATTTTGTGCTAAAACTCCCTAAATCTTGATCGATTATTGGGTATTGATACATTCCGTTTATTTTTTGAAATGATTTTAAATATTGGTTTTCTGCAATTTTAGCTTTAGTTAAAATACCTTTATTTTCTAGATTTTTTTCCGCTTGTTTTTTTTGAAACTCTTTTTGCTGTTTGGTGTGTGCCGTTTTAAATCCGTTATTATTTTTAAAACCTAACGATAACGATTTTGGTTTTTTAATTTCTGTTGAAGGAGCCGCTACAATACCAAAAGAAGTGCTGTTGTTTTTTTTATGACCAAAAGTACCATCAAGTTGTGCAAAACTTAATGTGTTTATACTTAAGGTAATTACAAGTAAAAAAAGCGACAAGTTGTATTTCATTTCAAAATAAATATAAGCAAATATAATGCCGATATTTTTTATTTATCTAAACAAAGCGTTAAAAGTTAGTTTGTTAAAAAAGTAAGTTGATAATTTACTTATTTAACAGGAAAATCAAAATAAGTTTTAGGAAAAGGCTCGTGGCGTAAGGTAAAATGCCACCATTCTTTACTATAAGGTCTAAAATTATGTTTTAGCATTATGTTTTGAAGTAGTTGCCTGTTTTGTTTTTGATGTTTTGTTAGTTTCGGATATGTAATATGAGATGAATTTCCGAAAAAATCATAAGGACTTCCCATATCTAGTTCTTCATTTGTTTTTAAGTTAACAATCGTTAAATCTACCGTGCTTCCTCTAGAATGCCCAGATCTTGATGAGATGTATCCTTTTTTAAATAAAAATCTTTTGTTTATAGTAGGGTAATAAATTTGTTTCATTAAAGTGTCGTTAATAACCCGTGCCCATTTTACAAAATGATTTACGGCAGTTTGCGGACGATAGGCATCAAAAACTTTAAGACTTAGATCTTTTTTTAACAATTCACTTTGTACTTTTTTTAAAGCCTTGGCAGTTTGCGTACTACAAATAAGTACACTTTCATGATAGCCATTTATAGGCGAGCCAATAAAATTATTAGTACTACAATACCTTAACTCTTGTTGTATGGTTGGAGCAACATTATTGATATACGAAAAACCTTTAGGAAGTTTTTGAGCTTGTAATATATAGGTAGTAAATAATAAAAAGTAAAGAATTTGTTTCATCTGATAAAAATAATGAAATCATTTAAATAAAAAAGTGATGCGGTAAAATTGAGTTTAATGTGGTTTTGTTACTTGTTTTGTGGTTATATGTTATCTTTTAGGATTAAATATTTGTGATTTAATAAAAAAACACTACTTTTATGTAAATATGTGTATTTAGCAACTTGTAAACCCCCAATTATATGAATGCAATTAAAGAAGTAGAAGTAGTTGAAAAAGAAAATATTAAATTTTTAACTTTTTCAAAAGACGAAGTCTTAGGTAAAAAAGACGAACAACTTAATCGAATTTTAGATTTAAAAAGAGCCTTGTCTCTTGGTAATCTAGAAAAGGAAAAAGTAAAAATAATTTTTGTTGATGATACTGGTTTAAAAATGGTTGAAACCACGATATGGGGTTTAACCGATAAATCTGTAATTCTAAAAAAAGCCACTATTATTCCGTTGCAAAGAATTTTAGGTGTCGCTTAAAAAATTAAAAACTCACTTTTTAAAGTGAGTTTTTTAGTTTGTAAAATAGGGGTTTACGTTATCTTTTTATAGGTATTGGGTTTTTGTTTTTATCAATGGCAACAAAAGTAAACAGCCCCGTAATTGCTTTTTCTCGTAATTCACTATACATCTGTTCAATATAAATAGCCACTTTTACTTTTAAACTTGTGTTACCTATATGGGTAACGGTACCTACTAATTCTATAATTGTTCCTGCCGGAATAGGTTTTTTAAAATCAATTTTATCACTACTAACCGTTACCATTTTCTGACGACTAAAACGTGTTGCTGTAATAAAAGCAACTTCGTCCATAAGATGTAAAGCGGTACCACCAAAAAGAGTATCGTAATGATTGGTTGTACTCGGAAAAACGGCTTTAAAAATGCGTGTTTCCGAATTTTTTATTTTGTTTTCAAGAGTTGTTTCGCTCATTTTATTTTTTTTAATAAAATTAACCCAAGATGTTTTTAAGTTAAAATGATGTAACACCTTGGGCTTCTTTTTTATTTAGTTTGATAATTTAATTGAGCTTCTTTAGCGGCAGCAACCATTTCGGTTAAAGCTTTTTTAGTTTCATCCCAATGACGTGTTTTTAAACCACAATCTGGATTTACCCATAACTGATCGGCAGGAATAACTTCCTTAGCTTTATCTAAAAGAAATGTCATTTCTTTTTTAGAAGGAACTCTTGGAGAGTGAATATCATACACTCCTGGTCCAATTTGATTCGGATAATTAAAATTAGCAAAAGCATCTAGTAATTCCATTTGCGAACGAGAACATTCTATAGTTATAACATCAGCATCCATATCAGAAATGTTTTGAATAACATCATTAAATTCTGAATAACACATGTGTGTGTGAATTTGTGTTTTATCTTTTACGCCACAGGCTGATATTTTAAAAGCATTTACAGCCCATTGTAAATAATTTTGCCATTCATTTTTTCTTAACGGTAAGCCTTCTCTAATGGCAGGTTCATCAATTTGTATAATGTTAATTCCTGCTTTTTCTAAATCAATTACTTCATCTCTAATAGCTAGTGCTATTTGGTTACAGGTTACAGCGCGAGGTTGATCATTACGAACAAAAGACCATTGTAAAATAGTTACAGGGCCGGTTAACATTCCTTTTACTAATTTTTTTGTTAAAGATTGCGCAAATTCTGTCCAATAAACGGTCATTGGGTTTGGTCTATGTACGTCTCCGTAAATAATCGGAGGCTTTACGCATCTACTACCATAACTTTGCACCCAACCTTTTTTTGTAAATGTAAAACCAGCTAATTGCTCTCCAAAATACTCTACCATATCATTGCGTTCAAATTCGCCATGAACCAGTACATCTATATCAACCTCTTCTTGCCAACGAATAGATTTTTCGGTTTCACCTTTTAGTAAAGCATCATATTCTGCGCTAGAAATGTCTCCTTTTTTAAATCGAGCTCTCCAGCTTCTTACTTCTTTTGTTTGAGGAAAAGAACCAATAGTAGTGGTAGGAAATAACGGTAGTTTTAGTGCCTTTTGCTGTGCTGTTTTTCGAATAGCAAATGGGTTATTTCTAGTAGCATCTTTAATACTGATGGTATCTACTCTGTTTTTAACAGCAGTGTTATGGATAAGTTTTGAGGTTTCTCTACTTTTTATAGCTTTTCTGTTGGTGTTTAATTGCGCTATTTCTTTTGCATTTAGTTTATCAGAAGTTAAGTTTTTTAAAGTAACCACTTCATCAATTTTTTGTTTAGCAAAAGCCATCCATTGTTTTATTTCTGATGTTAATGTTGTTTCATCAGTTTCTAAATTTAAATCACAAGGAGAATGTAAAAGAGAGCAAGAGGGCGCAATTAATATACGGTCTTTTCCTATTTTATGGATGGCTTTTTTTATAAGAGTTAAAGATTTATCAAAATCATTTTTCCAAATATTTCTACCATCAACAATACCTAAAGATAAACTTAGTTGTTTTGGAATTGTGTTTAAAAGAGCTTCGAGTTGCTCAGGATAACGAACCAAATCAATATGTAAAGCGCAAACGGGCAGTGAAGTAGCTAAAGAAAGGTTGTCTTTCAGTTCATCAAAATAAGTGGCAATTAATATTTTTAACTTTGGAAACTCTTTTTTTAATGTTGCGTAAACATGTTGATACGCTTTTTTAGTTTTTTCATTAATATCTAAAGCTAAAAAAGGCTCATCAAACTGAATCCATTCTGCACCTTGTACTGTTAATTCTTTTAAAATATCAATATAAACAGGTAACAGATTTTTAACTAAATCTAACTTATCAAAATTTTCTTCTTTTTCTTTTCCTAAAAGTAAATATGAAACAGGACCAATAATTACAGGTTTGGCATTTATACCGTTTTGTTTGGCACCAATAAACTCATTAATAATTTTGGTTGAAAAAAGTTTAAATTCTTGATTTTTATAAAATTCAGGAACAATGTAATGGTAATTGGTATCAAACCATTTGGTCATTTCCATAGCAGTAATATCAATACCATCTTTTTGATATCCTCTTGCCATGGCAAAGTATAAATCGAGTTCGTTGGTCGATTTTTTTAAAGCTATTTCATTGTAGCGTTTAGGGATGGCTCCAACGGTTAAAGACATGTCTAAAACCTGATCGTAATAAGAAAAATCGTTGCAAGGAATAAGGTCGATGCCTGCTTCTTGCTGTGTTTTCCAATTTTTAAGAGTAAGGTTTTTACCTACATTTAGCAATTCTTCTGCTAAGATTTTGCCTGACCAATACTGCTCGCAGGCTTTTTTGAGTTCTCTGTTGCTACCAATTCGCGGATAGCCAAGATTGTGCGTTTGCATTTTCTTTTAACTTTTAAATGATTAATAATTAGTTAAAAGCTCTTTGCTAAACTTCGCAATGCTTTTTTGTGAGAAAAATTTTAAGTAGAAAATGCATTTTAGGAGTAAACAAAACGTAATTATCCTATTCAAGTTAAGGTTAACTTGTAAAAATACATCTGTCTGACTAAAAACTTTAAATCGCGAAAGCATTGTCAATTCGGAATAGGCAGGTCTCCTGACTTGTAACAGTTTTATTTTCCTTCCCATTTTAATTAAAAAACAGTGGATTTTTATTTAATAAAACCTTTGGTGTGTTACTTACAGTTGCGCGACAGTTCGTGATTTGCACACGATTCCCTATTAATCTACAGCTAAGTAAAACCTTTTCCGTTATGATGAAGTATGTAAAGAACTTAATTCTGGTCAAATGTAACTATAAATTTCAGATAAAAAAGTTTCTTTTTATATTAGGGTAATTAAATTTGTTGTTTTATAAATAAACGTACTGTTTAAAAATAAAAAAAAGCCAAAGCATATCGCTTTGACTTTTATAAAACCAAGTATTAGTGTCATTTGGAGTTAGCTATAACAAATGAACTAATGTTTTAATTAATTTATAAACTTATAAAAGCCAGTTTAAAATTAAGGTGTATAATAAGGTTATGAACTTTAAGAAAAAATTCCCTTTAAAGAAAAAATCAAAAATAGCATCCATAGTTTTTTGTTTGATTACCAAATTTTAAAGGTTACAGCATCGTTATCGTTATAACTTCTAGTAAAACCATGTTTACCGTTTCCTATAATAATACTTTTTGTGGTATTTTTTGTTTTCCCTTTAAATCCATCATTACAATTTACTTGTAAAGCGTATGTTTTAATTTTACCGTTGTCGTAAAAACTAGATTCAGAAAAATCAATATCAATGTCTTTTTTATTTTTAAACCAATTGGCTAATTTTTTTAATTCTTTTTTGGTTGTTTCTTTTGTAATAATAAGTTCTGCTTTAGCATCGTTAATAGTACTGTTAAACAAAAAACTTACATCGTTATCATTGTCAGAACTCCAATTGTTTTCTTCAATTTTATCTGCATCACAATCTGTACATTCAAAGCCATCAGAAGTCATTTTAAAATGATGTTTAGCCATGTCTCTGTCATAAATGTTTTGCGTGTTTTTTACATCATCTAAAAACCTACGAGTAGAGTTTTCAAAGTAAACCGTGGTTCCTTCAGGAATAAAAACGGTTGCTTTAATTTCTTCATCTTTCCAAATGTTTTTGTATTCACTTAAAAAGAAAGCATCAAAAACAATAGTGTTGTTAGCAGATTTAAACTTATACTCAATAGCTTCTGCATTGTCGTTGGCATTATTACGTTTTCTTCCTTCGGATGTTTTTTTAATTTCGATATAAGCATTACCGGTTTCACTTTTACGAACATCAATGTTAATATCGTTAGAATATTTCATTTCTGTATCGTTAACAACAACGCTTACCGAATTGTTTCTGTTACGTAAATTATGATTGTAATAAATGTTATCATCATTAACAACTCTAATTTTTAAAGGTTCTGTTTTGCTATATGTAATGCTTTGTTTGCTAACATTAGTACCATTATAAGCGTGTGTTGTTGCATATTCAATCCCAGAAAAAGCAACTGCTAATAATGAAACTAACCATACACCTAATAAGGTTAAAATTGCAGGCGTGCTTAGCTTTTTTACATTTGGTGATAATATTCGTAGGCCTAAAATAAATAAAACTATAAACGGTATTCCTACTAGTACAAATAACGAAATAGAAAGCAACCATTTAGGAATAGTAGCATCATAGAAAAAAGGTGGATAATGAACTAATTCATTATCGATATTTAAAAACTCTAAACTACCAACCGAAAATGCTCCTAATAAAAGTGATATTAGTGTAATGCCAGCTATAAATATTAGTAAAATACCGATAAATTTACCTAAAACTTTAAATAATGTTAGTAATATTGAGCCTATAGTATCTATAAAATCATGGAAACCTGATTTGGTTTTTTCGCGTAATTTATCATAATCTGCACTCGAAATTTTATCAGTTAAATCACTTGCGCCATCTTTTAGTTTTGATGATATTGATTCAAACTCGTTACGAATTTTTTTTTCGATGTTATCAATATTTACAGCTTCACCTTCCATCTGCAATTTTTCTGATGTTGTTTTTGCTTCAGGTAATAAAAACCAAAGAATAACATATGCTAAAGGAGAAAAACCAGAGGCAACTAGTACGATAAAGGCTATTCTAATCCAAATAACATCTACATTAAAATAATGAGCAATACCAGAACAAACTCCTCCTAAAAATTTATCATCACCATCTCTAAATAGTTTTTTTGATGATTTGTTTCTTGTTCTTGAGTTGTATGACGAATTTTCGTTGTAACTTTCTTCTGCTTCAGCATAATCTTCAGGCTGTCCCATAATTGCAATTACTTCTTCAATGTCATTTTCGTTTATAACCTGACGAGCATCTGTAATTCTTTCAGATAAAAGTTCGCTAATACGAGCTTCAATGTCTGAAATAATTTCGTTTTTTCCTTGCGGATCATCACTTAAAGAACGCGCAATGGCTTCTAAATAACGTTTTAATTTCTGATAAGCAATTTCATCTATATGAAAGAAGAATCCGCCTAAGTTTATATTTATTGTCTTATTCATTTGTAGTTGATTTTGTGCTTGTTACTAAGTTTACTGCGTTTACTAAATTACTCCATGTTTTGTTTAATTCTTTTAAAAACATTTTGCCGTTTTCTGTTAAAACGTAATATTTTCTTGGAGGTCCAGAGGTTGATTCTTCCCATCTATAGGTTAATAATCCTGCGTTTTTTAAACGAGTTAATAACGGATAAATAGTTCCTTCAACCACAATCATTTCTGCACTTTTTAATGTTGAAAGTATTTCAGAAGTATAAGCATCACCGTTTTGTAAAATGGATAAAATGCAGTATTCTAAAACTCCTTTACGCATTTGTGCTTTTGTATTTTCTATCTTCATATAATGCGGTTTATAAGATTATTTTATAAATTTAATTGTAAAAGGATATTTGTAATTTTCTCCTTTGTTAGCTTTCATTGCAGCTATAATAATTAATGCAACTTTAATAAGCGATACTACGCTAACTAACGAGGCAATACCAATAAAACCAAATATACCGTTGTAAGAGTGGTTTCCGCCAAAATCAATATCTATTCCATTAAAAATATCGATAAAACTTCCGAAGAAAAAAGAAAAAAACGAGGCACTTAAAATAAAAATATATAAACCAAAACTGATGTTAAAGTTTACCGCTTCTTTACCGTGTTCATCTAAAAATAAACTTTTTTCTTTTAATGTTTGCCATAAAATTAATGGTGTTATAATGCTTCCTAAAGGGAACAAATATCCTGCAAAAGCCGATATGTGTATTAAAAAGGCGTTGGTATTTTCGTTGTTTTGTTGCATGACTAATGTTTTATATAATACTTTACTATGCAAATATATGTTTTAAAAAAGGTATTATGCAATACATAGTACTAAATTAACATTTCCTTAACGTTTCAGAATTGGTGTAATTATTAAAATAAAAGCTGTAAATTGCCCGTAAACATTATAAAAATGAAGTTTACACCGCGAAAAATTAACTTTTTCACCTTATTTAAATTACCATCTGCATATATCTGCGGAATTAAAGTAAAATCAATTTCTGAAGAAAAATCTTTGGTAACTGTAAAGCATCGATGGATTAATCAGAATCCTTTTAAGAGCATGTTTTGGGCAGTACAAGGAATGGCTGCAGAATTAGCTACAGGTATTTTGGTTATGCAAGCTATTGATGTATCTGGCAGAAAAGTATCGATGTTGGTTACTAATATGAATGCAACTTTTACAAAAAAAGCAACAGGTAAAATTCAATTTAAGTGTAATGATGGATTGGCTATTAAAGATGCTATACAAAGATCTGTAAAAACAGGTGAGGGGCAAACAGTTTTGGTAACTTCAGAGGGTGTAAATGAAGACGGAGTTTCCGTGTCTAAATTTCAGTTTGAGTGGAGTTTAAAAGTGAAATTGTAACAAATATTAGTTTTTAACGTCTGATTTATTGAATTTAAAAAAGAACAATACTATGAATGCACATGAAATAGATTATCGCATTTTCGGAGAAGAAATGCAGTATGTAGAAATTGAATTAGATCCACAAGAAGGAGTTGTTGCTGAGAGCGGAAGTTTTATGATGATGGATGCTGAGGTAAAAATGAATACTATTTTTGGCGATGGTTCTAATCAAGAAACAGGGTTGTTGGGTAAAATATTTTCTGCAGGAAAAAGAATTCTTACAGGAGAGAGTTTGTTTATGACGGTTTTTACAAATAACGGACAAGGAAAAAAACAAGTTTCGTTTGCGTCACCATATCCAGGGAAAATAGTTCCAGTTGATTTGTCTGAGTTTGGGGGTAAATTTATATGTCAGAAAGATGCTTTTTTATGTGCGGCAAAAGGAGTTTCTATTGGAATAGAATTTTCTAAACGTTTAGGAAGAGGTTTATTTGGTGGTGAAGGTTTTATTATGGAAAAATTAGAAGGAGATGGAATGGCTTTTATACATGCTGGAGGTACCATGGCTAAAAAAGTTTTACAACCTGGTGAGGTTTTAAAAGTAGATACGGGTTGTATTGTAGGTTTTACGCAAGATATTGATTATGATATTGAGTTTGTGGGAGGAATTAAAAATACAGTATTTGGTGGAGAGGGATTGTTTTTTGCAAAGCTTCAAGGTCCAGGAACGGTATATATTCAATCGTTACCTTTTAGTAGGTTAGCTGGTAGAGTGTTGGCAATGGCGCCACAAACTGGTAAAGGCGGTAAAGGTGAGGGAAGTATTTTAGGCGGAATAGGAGATATGCTAGATGGAGATAATCGATTTTAATTTGAGTTTATAAAATAAAAAAAACCGCTAAGTAGCGGTTTTTTTTATTTTATAATAAGATGTTATTAAACTCCTAATTCATCAAAGATATCAAGTAACCTTTGACCTTGTGAAGGTGCAGGAGCGTTAGGGTTTACAATATTTCCGTCAGGGTCAATAATAATAAATTTAGGTAATCCTTTTATTAAAAATTTTTGAGCCCATTCTAATTCAGACTGTTTTTTTCCGCTAAATAATTGTACTCCGGTCATTTCTCGGTCTACAATAGTTTGTTTCCACTTTTTGTGTTGAGCTTTGTCGTCAACACTAATACTTACAAATTCTATGTTTTTTCCATGGTATTCTTCCTCTAATTTTTTTAATAAAGGAATTTCTCTTTTACAAAAACCACACCATGTTGCCCATACATCAATGTATAAATATTTTCCTTTACCTAATAAATCGTCTAAAGAAGTGGTTCCACCTGCGTAATTTTCAAAATCTTTAAATTTAGGGGCTGGTTGCCCTTTAGCGGTAGTTTTTAAAGTATTGTAGCTTTCAGAGATTTTATCTTTATGTTCTTTATTGGTAGAATATGCTATGAATTTTGTGTAAAATTCTTTTAAATTATCAGTGTAAGTGATACCTGCTGTTGCACTTTTGTATAATAAATCGTTTTTAGCAGTTTGGTCTGTTACTTCTGTTTGTACAGTTTCTAAATAAGTTAAAGAATAATCTTCACCTTCTTTATTGTTTTCTTTAGCAAGAGCCTCTAATTGAGTTTCAAGCATTTTACGGTACGAATATGAATTTACATAATCATCTCCACTACTGTAATTAAAATTTTCAAGAGGATCTGGGAAATCTTCAGAAGTAGTAAAATCTTTATCACCAGTTAAAGTTCTGTAAAAATCTTGATAATTACTTATGTTTCTTAAGTATTCATACTCAATATTTTTCACTTCGCTTTTTAAGAAATCAGCAGATAAATTATTTGAGATAGAAAGCTCGGTTAAAGCTTCTTTGTATTCATCCATTTTATCCAAGAAATCTTGTTCTTCAAGAGAAAATAATTTGTTAGCATTTACTAAAATTTCAGAAAATTTCTCCTTTTTTTGAACAAAATAATTATTAATGTTCGCATTGGTTCCTTTAAATTGAACGTTTTCAGATTTTTTATAATCAAAATTTATCTTTGTATCTACAGTGTCTGAAAGGTATAGGTTAAATTGCTTTTTGTTAGCAATAATTGTGTAGTAGCCTTTGTCGTCAATTTTTAAAGTATCAGAAAAAGTACCAGTTTTTTTGTCGAATTTAATTTTTTTCTCAAAATTAAATCCAGTTAAAGTGACATTTCTCTTTTTAAAATTTTCTATTTTACCTGATAAAATAAGGTAATTTTTAACAGGTTTTTCTTTTGTACACGAAATAATAGTGGTTCCTATTAGGGCAAAAAGGACTAGTCTTTTCATCGTTGTTATTGTTTATGTGAATAAGGGATTAAGGGGTCGAAGTTACTTTTTTTAAGTTTTTAATCAAAAAAAATAACAAAATTTTTACTTTTTTGATGTTAAATAAGCGTAATTTTCTTGTAAAACACCTTTTTTTATAAAAACCCTCTTAAGTTTTGCTTAAGAGGATTTTGATTTTAGTCGTTTAATTCTGTTCTAGATTCTTCAGTTTTTTCTCCTTTTTCTATGTTAATAGTAAGTTTGTTACTTTTATCGTCTAAATCCATAGAAATTGTATCGCCTTCATCTAATTTAGAGTTTACAATTTCTTCAGCTAAGGCATCTTCAATGTATTTTTGAATAGCTCTTTTTAAAGGTCTAGCACCATATTTTTTATCAAAACCTTTATCTGCAATATAATCTTTTGCTTTTTCGCTTAAAATTAACTTGTAGCCTAAATCTGCAATACGATTTAATAGTTTTTCTAATTCGATATCAATAATCTTATGGATATCTTCACGTTCTAGTGAGTTAAAAATAATTACATCATCAATACGATTTAAAAACTCAGGAGCAAACGATTTTTTTAATGCACCTTCAATAATACTTTTAGCATGTGCATCTTCTTGTTCTTTTTTTGATGAAGTTCCAAAACCAACTCCAGCTCCAAATTCTTTTACTTTACGAGCTCCAATATTAGAAGTCATTATAATAATGGTATTTCTAAAATCTATTTTTCGTCCAAGACTGTCAGTAATATGTCCATCGTCTAAAACTTGTAAAAGCATATTAAAAACATCTGGATGCGCTTTTTCAATTTCATCTAACAGGATTACAGAATAAGGTTTTCTTCTAACTTTTTCGGTTAATTGTCCACCTTCTTCGTATCCTACATATCCTGGAGGAGCACCAATTAAGCGAGAAATAGCGAATTTTTCCATGTATTCACTCATGTCAATTCTAATTAAAGAATCACTAGAATCAAATAATTCGCGTGCTAACACTTTTGCTAATTGTGTTTTACCAACTCCAGTTGATCCTAAGAAAATAAAAGAACCAATTGGTTTATTTGGGTCTTTTAAACCTACGCGATTACGCTGAATTGCTTTTACCACTTTGGTAACAGCTTCGTTTTGCCCAATAACTTTACCTTTAATCATGTTAGGTAAATCTGCTAAACGATTGCTTTCAGCTTCGGCAACTCTGTTTACAGGAATACCTGTCATCATAGAAACAACTTCGGCAACATTATCTTCGGTAACAATTTCTCTGTTTAATTTTGCGTCTTCTTCCCATTGATTTTGAGCAGAATCTAATGCGGTTTCAATGTTTTTTTCGTCATCACGAAGCTTTGCAGCCTCTTCGTATTTTTGACCGCTTACAGCCTTTGTTTTGTGTTCTCTAATTTCTTCTAGTTTGGCTTCTAGTTCTAAAATTTGTTGCGGTACCACAATGTTAGTGATATGAATTCTAGATCCTGCCTCATCTAAAGCATCAATAGCTTTATCTGGTAAAAAACGATCGGTCATATAGCGATTTGTTAATTTTACACAGGCTTCAATAGCTTCGTCAGTGAATGATACCTGATGATGCGCTTCGTATTTACCTTTTATGTTGTGTAAAATTTGTACAGTTTCTTCAACAGTGGTAGGTTCTACAATTACTTTTTGAAAACGACGCTCTAAAGCACCATCTTTTTCAATGTTTGTTCTAAATTCATCTAAAGTAGTTGCGCCAATACATTGAATTTCTCCACGAGCTAACGCTGGTTTTAGCATGTTTGATGCATCTAAAGAACCTGTAGCACCTCCGGCACCAACAATGGTATGAATTTCATCAATAAATAAAATGATGTCATCATTTTTTTCTAATTCATTCATTAACGCTTTCATGCGTTCTTCAAATTGCCCTCTGTATTTTGTTCCGGCAACTAAACTAGCTAAGTCTAGAGAAACAATTCTTTTGTCGAATAGTATTCGTGATACTTTTCTTTCAACAATTCGTAAAGCTAAACCTTCGGCAATGGCAGATTTACCAACACCAGGTTCACCAATTAACATTGGATTGTTCTTTTTTCTTCTACTTAAAATTTGAGAAACACGTTCTATTTCTTTAATACGTCCAACTACAGGGTCTAATTTTCCTGAAGTGGCAAGTAGTGTTAAATCGCGTCCAAAATTATCTAAAACAGGTGTTTTAGACTTTTTAGCTTGCTTTCCTTTTGGGTTTTGTTGTCCGTAAGGGTTTGATTTGTCTTCAGAAAATTCGTCTTCCGAAGGTGTTTCTGCTGTAGGAGAAGAAAAGGGATCTTCTACATGTAATTGTTTGTATAAAGCTTTTGCCTGTTCGTAGTCAACATCATATTTTTGAAGCAATTTTGTTGAAGGATCATTTTCGTTACGTAAAATACATAACAATAAATGCGCAGTATCAATAGCGTTACTTTGGTATAGTTTAGCTTCTAAAAATGTTGTTTTTATCGCTTTTTCAGCTTGCCTAGTAAGGTGTAAGCTTTTCTTTTCTACGGTTGTTATTGAAGGTGTGGCTGGATTTAATTTTTCTAATTTATTGCGCATTAAACTTAAATCTACATCGAAAGTAGTTAATATTTCAATGGCTTTTCCATCTCCTTTCTTAATCAAACCTAATAATAAATGTTCTGTTCCAATAAAGTCGTGTCCTAAACGAAGGGCTTCTTCTTTACTAAAAGTGATAACATCTCTAACTTGTGGTGAAAAATTCTCGTCCATAAATTTAATTTGTATATGTGTAAAGTTAGTAAGTTTTTTTCTTAAAAATTACAAAAAAGATGCCAATAGTTTTTAACAGACATAATGGCAAGATGAATATATGAAAATAATGTTTAAAAACTGTTAAATTTGTTGATAAGTATCATTAAAACAATAGGTATATTTTTTGTGTAAAACATGGCATTGTAGTATCTTGCAATGTTTTAAAAAATACAGCTATTTTTAGGGTATTTTAAAAGTGAGTTTTATCAAGTGTAAAATTCACTTTTTTAACGAAAATGAGAATTAATATTTTAAAGAAATATATATGGCAGATGGCGAAAAGTTGATTCCTATCAACATTGAAGAGCAAATGAAATCAGCGTATATCGATTATTCGATGTCGGTTATTGTATCAAGAGCATTACCAGATGTAAGAGATGGTTTAAAACCAGTTCACCGAAGAGTTTTATTTGGTATGCACGAGCTAGGAATTAAAGCAACAGGTTCATATAAGAAATCAGCAAGAATTGTAGGAGAGGTATTAGGTAAGTATCACCCACATGGTGATACATCAGTATATGATTCTATGGTTCGTATGGCGCAAGATTGGAGTGTGCGTTATATGATGGTTGATGGTCAAGGTAACTTTGGTTCTGTTGATGGAGATTCTCCTGCAGCAATGCGTTATACTGAGGTGCGTATGCAAAAAATATCAGAAGAAATGTTAGCTGATATTGAAAAAGATACTGTAGATCATCGCTTAAATTTTGATGATACTTTACAAGAACCAACGGTATTACCAACACGTATACCTAATTTATTAGTAAACGGAGCATCGGGTATTGCAGTAGGTATGGCTACTAATATGGCACCGCACAATTTAACAGAAGTTATAAATGGTACGATTGCTTATATTGAAAATAGAGATATTGAGATTGATGAGTTAATGCAACACATTAAAGCGCCAGATTTTCCTACGGGAGGAACCATTTATGGTTATGACGGTGTAAGAGACGCTTTTCATACAGGACGAGGACGTATTGTAATGCGTGCTAAAGCAACTATAGAGGAAGTAAAAGGAAGAGAATGTATTATTGTTACTGAAATTCCTTATCAGGTTAACAAAGCAGAAATGATTAAAAAAACTGCAGAGTTAGTTAATGATAAAAAATTAGAAGGAATTTCGAATATACGCGACGAATCTGATAGAAACGGAATGCGTATTGTGTACATTTTAAAGCGTGATGCAATTCCAAATATCGTTTTAAATAAGTTATATAAATACACGCAATTACAAACATCGTTTAGTGTAAATAATATCGCGCTAGTAAAAGGACGTCCAGAGCAATTAAACTTAAAGCAATTAATTCAATACTTTGTTGAACATAGACATGAAGTTGTTGTTCGTAGAACGGAGTTTGAACTGAAAAAAGCTGAAGCTAGAGCTCATATTTTAGAAGGATTAATTATTGCTTCGGATAATATTGATGAAGTAATAAAAATTATCCGTGGATCTAAAAACGGAGATGAAGCACGCGAAAAATTAATAGAGCGTTTTGAGTTAACAGAAATTCAAGCAAAGGCAATTGTAGAAATGCGTTTGCGTCAGTTAACAGGACTAGAACAAGATAAATTACGTGCCGAGTTTGAAGAAATCATGTTAACGATTGCTGATTTAAAAGATATTTTAGCAAACGAACCAAGACGTTACCAAATTATAACTGATGAGTTAACACATATTAGAGATAAGTATGGAGATGAGCGTCGTTCTGAAATTCATTATGCAGGTGGAGATATGCGTATCGAAGATATGATACCAAACTCTAAAGTGGTAGTAACTATTTCGCATGCAGGTTATGTAAAGCGTACAAATCTTGATGAATATAAAGTTCAGAATAGAGGAGGGCGTGGTCAAAAAGGAGCAACTACCCGTAATGAAGATTTCTTAGAACACTTATTTGTTGGAACAAATCACCAATATATGATGTTCTTTACGCAAAAAGGAAAAGTATTTTGGATGCGTGTGTATGAAATTCCAGAAGGAGGAAAGAATACTAAAGGTAGAGCAATGCAAAACCTTATCAATATAGAACAAGACGATAAGGTAAAAGCATTTTTAGTAACTCAAGATTTAAAAGACGAAGAATACATTAATAATCATTTTGTGATTATGGCAACTAAAAAAGGTCGTGTTAAAAAAACACCTTTAGAGCAGTATTCTAGACCAAGAACTAATGGTATTAATGCAATTACTATTAAAGAAGATGATGAGCTTTTAGAAGCAAAATTAACAACTGGTGACAGTCAAGTAATGTTAGCTTTAAAATCAGGTAAGTCTATTCGTTTCGAGGAGGCAAAAACACGTCCGATGGGAAGAACTGCATCTGGAGTTAGAGGAATTACATTATCGCATGAAAAAGACGAAGTAATAGGTATGGTTGCTGTTAATGACATGGATAGCAATATTTTAGTGGTTTCTGAAAAAGGATACGGTAAACGTTCTAAATTAGAAGATTATCGTGTTACGAATCGTGGAGGAAAAGGAGTTAAGACTTTAAATATATCAGAAAAAACAGGAGAATTAGTTGCAATTAAAAATGTAGATGATTCTAATGATTTAATGATTATTAATAAATCAGGGCTTACAATTCGTATGGCTGTTGAAGATTTACGTGTTATGGGACGTGCAACACAAGGTGTTCGTTTAATAAATATTAAAGATTCAGACAGTATTGCTGCAGTAGCAAAAGTTATGCATGAAGAAGAGGAGGAAGAAAATGAAATTGAAAATGGCACGGAAATTGAAAACAATACAAACGAAAACCCAAAACAAGAATAAATAAAATAGTAACTAAGATGAAAAAACAAATATTAACTTTTTCTTTAGGATTAATGTCGTTAGGATTAATGGCTCAAAAAACAGAACTTAAATCTGCTGAGAGAGCTATTAAAAAACAAGATTTCACTTTAGCTTTAGCAACTCTTAACGCAACAGAGGGAGCTATAATGGTTAATGGAGAAGATAAATATAAATCTAAATTTTACTTTTTAAAAGGTAAGGTTTTAGCAGCTAAAAAAGACTATAAAAATGCTGCAGAAGTATTTAATGAGTTGTTGGCTATGAAAGAGAATAAATACTCTGAAGAAGCTAAACCAATCTTAAATCAAATGATTCAAGAGGTTTCTAATAAGGCTGTTGATTTATATAATAACAAGAAAGATTATAAAAATGCAGCTGATAATTTTTATTTAACCTATGTGTTAAGTCCTACAGATACCGCTTTTGCATATAATGCAGCAATTTCTGCTACACAAGCAAAAGAATATGAAAAGGCAATTAGATATTATAAAGAATTAAGAAGAGTAGGTTATACAGGAATTGCAACTCAATATCTTGCAACAAATAAAGCTACAGGTAAAGTTGAGAATTTAGGTTCTAAGCAACAAAGAGATTTAATGATTAAATCTAAACAATATATTAAGCCAGAGAATAAATCGTCTGAATCTAAATCGGCTATTATTGTTAAAAATATTGCGTTAATTTTAAAAGAGCAAGGTAAAACAGATGAAGCTATGGCTGCATTGGTAGAAGCAAGAAAAGCAAATCCAAAAGATTTAAACTTATTGTTAAATGAAGCTGATATGTATGTGAACCTTGGGAAAATGGATAAATTTGGAGAGTTAATGAGTGAGGCAATTGCTTTAGATCCTGAAAATCCAACTTTATATTATAATTTAGGTGTTGTTAATTTTAATCAAGGAAGAGTAGAAGATGCTAAAAAGTATTATAAAAAAGCAATAGAGTTAAAACCAGATTATAGTGATGCTTACATGAACTTAGCAGTTGTAGTTTTAAATAAAGACAAGAAAATTGTTGAAGAAATGAACAATAATTTATCTAACTTTAAAAAATATGATGAATTAGCATTACAACAAAAAGAAGTATATAAAGAGGCTTTACCATTTTTAGAAAAAGCAGATTCGTTAAGTAGAAATATAGATACCGTTAAAACATTGATGAATTTATACGAAGTTTTAGAGCAAGAGGAAAAAGCATCTAAATACAGAGATTTATTTAAATCTATGAGGTAATATCACCTAAATAAGGTTATTAATTATAACTTTAACATAAAAAAAGCTAAGTAATATTTAATATTACTTAGCTTTTTTTATGTTATAGCATAATAATATTATGAAAATGTAAGCTTACGTAAAAATATTTTTTCATATAAAAAAAATAAGTTACTTTTATGTTAAAATTAAGACATGAGAATCGTTAATATCCTTTTATTTATTTCCCTTTTATCTATAAATTGTTATTCTCAAAGAGGAAAAAAATTAGCAAATATTTTTTTTAATAAGTCTGTTTCGAGTTTTGAAGCTAATGAATTAGATAGGTCAGCAGATTTATTAGCTAAATCATTAAATTATTACGGAGAGTCAATACCTATTAAAGTATCGGTTTTTGGTTCAAAGTTGCATATTAAAAAGAAAGAATATAGCGTAGCGCAAAAGTATGTAAAGCGTTTTTTTGAACAGTCTAAGAATAAAAAATCAGCACAATATAAATACATGCTAGAACTACATGTTAATTTAGAAGCGGTAATTAATGGCGAAGGTGATTTTGTAGCATTAAAAGAAATAGTTGAAGATGTTAATTCTGTTGAAAAAGCCAAAGTTAATTCTGTTGTTAATAATGATGTTCCTGCAATAGATGCAAGTGAATTAGTAATTGTAAAGGATAGTATTACTAAAAGTGTGAATAATGAAAGTGCTTTAAAAGTAGTTGAAACTAAAGAGGAAGTGTTAAAAGAAGAAACAGTTGTAGTTGACGAAAAAAAGGTATCACACTCAGTGATAGAAGTTGAAGAACCTCTAGTAAGTATAGATTTAACGGCTGAAAAAGATTCCCTTTTAGTGAATGAAAACGAATCTGGTATTATGGGAGTAAAAGCACGTCTTTTACAAAAAATGAGAGAAAAAAATAATGTTGTAAAAGAAGAGTTTAAGATAGTAGAAACGTATGCTGTTTATCCAGGTTGTAGTGAGGATTCTAATAAGAAAAAATGTTTTAATCTTAGTTTAAGGAAATTTATTAATGATAATTTTCAAGTAGATTACCCTGAATTAGCAAAACTTATTACAGGTAAAGTGACTGTTTTTATTAAGTTTAGAATAAATAAAGAAGGTGTTGTTGATTCCGTAGATGTAAAAGCTCCACACGATGCATTGAAAAAAGAAGCAATTAGAGTTGTTGAATTACTACCAAAAATGAAACCAGCAACAGCACAAGGAAAACCAGTAGGTTTTAGGCTTTCTCTACCGTTGTCATTCAATATAGAAGAACAATAGCCTTTATATTTTTTATATTATTTTTTTCGATACCAATAAGCAGTTCTGCCAAAGGCTGCAAAACCGATGTAACCTCTAATTTTTAATTTATTACTGTTTTCAAGTTGAATATAGCATTTATATTCTTTTCCGTTTTTAGGGTCAAGTATTTTTCCACCACTCCATTCATTATCATCTTTTTGTAAACCAGTTAAGATGTTCATTCCTAAAATAGGTTTGTTTTTTCTTTTACCGTTGCACTTGTCACATAATACCTCTTGTTTATTTTTATCAGTAATTTGTATAATTTTAGCAAATGCTTTTCCGTTTTCTTCATAAACTTCAATAACAGAATCTACTTTATTGGTTTCTTCATCTCGGTTTTCCCATTTACCAAAAATAGTTTGCGCACTCACAGAGGTGCTAATAATTACTGAAAGAATAAAAAGTAGATTTTTCATTTTATTGAGTTTTATTGAGGTGATAATTTCAAAGATTGTTCCAAATTAATCATATTGAGCATCAAAGTTGCTATCCCATTTTTTTTGAACACGTAAAACTTGTTCTAAAATGTCGCGAGCGCAACCTTCTCCTCCATTTTTATCAGAAATATATTTAGAAACCTGCTGAATTTCGCGTGCTGCATCATTAGGGCAACATGGCATGCCTACTAACTTCATTACAGGATAATCAGGAATATCATCTCCCATGTAAACAATATTCTCAGGATTTAAATTGTGTTTTTCAACCAATTCATTAAACTGTTTAATTTTATCATGAGCGCCTAAATAAATATCAGTAATACCCAAATTAGCTAAACGTGTGCGAACTCCTTCGTTTTTTCCACCAGAAATAATACAAACTCTAAAACCAGCTTTAACGGCTGCTTTTAAAGCGTACCCATCTTTAATATTCATTTGTCGTACTAGCTGTCCGTCAGGAAAAACAGTAACAATTCCGTTTGTTAAAACACCGTCTACATCAAAAATAAATGTATCTATTTGAGGTAATATTTCTTTATAACTTTTCTCCATCTTTTTGGATTGATTTTGTAATTAGTTGGTAAATTTCTTGTTGTGCTGAGGTTAGTAATTCTAAATGATTACTAATTGTTTTTTGATCGTTTCTTTTGGCAGGCCCTGTTTGTGCCTTTTCGGGACTTAATGTTGTTATTTTTTTTGCTGTTTCTTTAATTAAAGGATGTAAAATTTCGAAAGAAATATCGTGTTTTTCACAAATATCATTGCCTATTTTATACATGTAATTTGTAAAGTTATTTACAAAAACAGCAGCTACATGTAATCTTTTTCGTTGTACTGAATTAATAGTATAAATTTTGGTTCCAATAGCCTTCGCTATTTTTTTTAAAGTGTTTAAATCCTCATCATTCTCGGCTTCTAAACAAAACGGAATTTCATCAAAATTAACTTTTTTATTTTTAGAAAAACTTTGTAATAAATAAAAAACACCTTTCCTTCCGTTGTTTTTTAAAGCTTTTAAAGAAACACTCCCAGAAGTATGAACGATTAAACTATTTTTTTTATCAATTTTTAATGATACATCTGCAATGGCATCATCTGCAATAGCAATAATATAAACGTCGGCATCCATCAATAAATCTAAACTATTGGTTATAGAAATATCGTGCTTAAAATGATTTATTTGCTCAATATTTCTGGCATAGATTTGTATTAAAGACACCTCTTTAGTTTTACTAAAAGCTTTCGCTAAATGAGTTGCAACATTTCCTCCCCCAATAATGGCAATTTTAATCATAGTTACGAAGATATTGATATTTTATATCAAAATGAAAACAGATTTAGTAAATTAGTTGCTAAACTTTAAAGCAATGAAAAAAAACGATCAATTAGGTTTAAATACGATATGTACTCATGTAGGAGAGATTAAAGACGAGCAGTTTAAAGGAGCTATTTCACCTATTTATATGTCAACTTCGTATCAATTTGAAGGAGTTGATGTTAAGCGGTATCCACGTTATTTTAATACGCCAAATCAAGAAATGTTGTGCAAAAAAATAGCTGCCTTAGAAAAAACAGAAAACGCACTAATTTTTGGCTCAGGAATGGCAGCAATTAGCACTACAATGTTGGCCTTTTTGAAAAAAGACGATCATGTTATATTACAAGAAACTTTGTATGGCGGAACTTATAATTTTGTAGTTGAAGAGTTTGATAAATTTGGAATTGAATATTCGTTTACAAATAGCTTAAATATTGATGATTTTGAGCGCGAAATTAAATCAAACACAAAAGTTATTTTTATTGAAACTCCTTCTAATCCGCTATTAAAAATAGTAGATATTAAAGCGGTTGCTGATTTGGCAAAGAAAAACAATATTGTTACCATGATTGATAATACGTTTGCATCGCCAATAAATCAAACACCAATTGATTTTGGAATTGACATTATGTTACATTCTGCAACAAAATATATGGGCGGTCATTCTGATATTTTAGCCGGTGCTGTTGCTGCTTCTAACCAACATATTGATAAAATTTGGAATTTAGCAAAAAACTTAGGTGGTAGTTTAAGTGATTTTACAGTTTGGATGTTAGAGCGTAGTTTAAAAACAATGAATTTACGTGTAAAACGCCAAAGTAAAAATGCATTAAAAATGGCAAAATATTTAACTAAAAATAAGGCGATTGGTACTGTTTATTATCCAGGATTAAAAACTCATTCGGATTATAAACTGGCAAAAAATCAGATGAAATATTTTGGAGGGATGTTGTCTTTCGAGTTAAAAGATAATATTGATTCGATGCTTTTTATGAACAATTTAAAATTGATAAAACCCTCAATGAGTTTAGCGGGTGTAGAAAGTACAATGTTAAGCCCAACACAAACTTCTCATGCATTATTATCAGCAGAAGAAAGAGCAAAACAAGGGATTAAAGATGGTTTAATTCGTTTTTCGGTAGGTATAGAAGAAACCAAAGATTTAATTGCAGATATTGAGCAGGCGTTACTAATTACTAAAAATGCCAAAATATAGGAACTAATAGTGCTGTTGTTATTAAAAATAATAGCAATAATGGAAATCCTACTTTAAAATAATCGGTAAACTTATAATCTCCGGCAGTTAAAATCATTGCGTTTGTTGTGGTTCCTACTGGAGTTAAAAAAGCGGTAGACGCACTAATTGCTACAGTAATAATTAATGGTTCGGGGTTAATATTTAAGCTTTGTGATGCTAAAATTACAATAGGAGTCATTAATACTGTAGTTGCTGAATTATTAATAAACTGACTAAAAAGTGAGGTTAATAAAAAAATTGAGATTAATAAATAAATGGGATTTCCGCTACCTAAAGTATTAACAATAGCGTTAGCAATATCTTGTGCTAAACCTGTTTTTTGCAAAGCAGTTCCCATGGGTATCATGGCAGCAATCATAACAACACTAATCCAACTAATACCTTTGTAAGCTTTTGTTATCGGAACGCTTCCAAAAAGTAAATTAATTCCGGCAGCAATTAATGCCGCAATAGCACCAGGAACAATTTTAAAAATCAATAAAAAAATCATTAAAAGTAAAGAACCTAAAGCAATGTAAGATTTATAAGTAAGTCTATCTACATTTTTAGACATTCCTTCAGGACTACCAACTAAAACAATATTTTCGTGTCGTTTTTGTAAAGCTTCAATGTTTTTCCATGGTCCTCTAATAATAAATCCGTCACCAGCTTGTACCGTAATTTCTTCTTCAATATAAGGTTTGTTATTTCTTGAGGCAGCTAATAATTGAATGTTATAGCGACTAAAATAAGTTCCTAATTTAATGGTGTGCCCCACTAATCTTGATTTTGGGGTAACCAAAGCTTCAGACATTCCTACTTCTTGATTTGTAAGATTGTATCTCATTTCATCAGCAACTGCTTCTTTAGGTAATAATCCTAAGCGAAATTGAATCATCAGTTTATTAATATCTTCCGTTTTACCCTTTAAGGTAATAATATCTCCGTGATATAATTTAGTACGAACACTTGGAAATTCTACTACTTTTTTTATTCTTTTTAATCGATTAGATTTGGTTCTAATAATCCTAAATAAATTTACACTGTAATCTCTTTCTAAATGCCATTCGCCTAAATGAGAGTTTATTAAAGGAGAATTTTGTCGAATCCTTAGTCGATATACATCATTATTAACTCTATAAGCATCAATCCAATTATGAAGAGTCGTATCAATATCAATCGGTTTATTATTAGTTGGATTACTAGGTAATAATCTATGTCCGATGTATTTAAAATACAAAATAGCAATAATTAATAGCGGCAAGCCGATAAGTGCAAATTCAAAAAATGAAAACCCATTAAAGCCAGCATCTATTAAAGCATTATTTGCAATGATGTTTGGAGGCGTTCCTGTAAGTGTAAGCAAACCACCTGTGTTTGATCCAAAAGCAACAGGCATTAAAACTTTTGACGGAAAAGTACCTACACTCCAGGCAGATGAAATGGTTGCTGGTAACAAAGTAGCTACGGTACCTGTATTGCTTACAAAACCAGATAAAACACCAGAACCTAAAGTGATGATAACTAAAAGTTTTGAAGAACTTTTTCCTGCCCATTTTAGTAATTTATTACCTGCTAAAGCTGTCCATCCGGTTTGCGAAAGTCCTTCACCAACAATAAATAAGCAGGCAATCATAATAACGGTAGGATTACTAAATCCACTTAAAGTTTCCGTAACATCTAGTATTCCTACTAAAAATAAGGTAATCATTGATAATAAGGCTACAATATCTGGCGTAAATTTACCCCAAGCAAATAGCAAAATGGTAACAATTAAAATGATAATAAGTGTTGTAGTCATGATTATAAAAAGTTAATTACCTTAGCAATATTACAAAGATGCACATTATTTTTTGTGCAAAAACAAGAATTTTAAATAGATATGAAATTAGATATTTTAGCATTTGGAGCCCATCCTGATGATGTTGAGTTAGGAGCAGGTGCAACTATAGCGAAAGAAATTTCGTTAGGAAAAAAAGTAGGGATTGTAGATTTAACTAGAGGAGAATTAGGTACACGAGGTTCGGCTGAGTTGCGTGATATTGAAGCTGCTAATGCTGCAAAAATTTTAGGTGTTACTGTACGTGAAAACTTAGGTTTTGCTGATGGTTTTTTTATAAATGATAAAAGGCATCAATTAGAAATTATAAAAATGATTAGAAAGTACAAGCCTGATGTTGTGCTTTGTAATGCGATTGATGATCGGCACATCGATCATCCGAAGGGAAGCAAGTTGGTTTCGGATGCCTGCTTTTTAAGTGGACTGTTAAAAATTGAAACTGATTTAGCTGGTAATAAACAAGAAAAATGGAGACCAAAACAAGTGTATCATTATATTCAATGGAAAAATATTGAACCTGATTTTGTTGTTGATGTTTCTAATTTTATGGAAAAAAAAGAAGCTGCGGTTTTAGCATATAGTTCTCAGTTTTTTGATCCGAAAAGCAACGAGCCAGAAACACCAATTACAAGTAAAAATTTTACAGATAGCGTAAATTACAGAGCGCGAGATTTAGGAAGGTTAATTGGAGTAGATTATGCAGAAGGTTTTACCTCAGAACGTTACGTGGCTATTGAAAATTTAAGTAAATTATTTTAAAAAAAAGTTTTGTAGATATTAGAAACTGTTATATATTTGCACCCGCAAGTTACATGGTGGTTGTAGCTCAGTTGGTTAGAGTATCGGTTTGTGGTACCGAGGGTCGCGGGTTCGAATCCCGTCTTCCACCCAAAAAGTCTTCTCGAATAGAGAAGACTTTTTTAATTTATAAAAAAAACTTCTCAATTATTTTTGAGAAGTTTTTCTGATTTCTAACCATTTATCATATTTATCTTTATGTTTAAATCGTTTGTGTGTCCATAAATAACATTCAGGCTGTTTGTAAATATTTTTTTCTGCTATTTTTAAAAACTTCTCTGTTATTTTAAAATTATCAAACTCTTTAGGTGAATCAGTAATTAGTTCAAATTCTGTTTCAAAATAACCTCTCTTTATTTTAGTGGTATTCATGTTAACAACAATTAAATCGTATTTTTTAGCTAAAATTTCAACACCTGTATGCACGGGTACTTTTACGTTTAAAAAAGAATGCCAATGTCTTGTTTTGTGTATTTGAGGAGATTGATCGCTTAATAAAATATATAGTGTTTGTATTTTTTTTGCCTCTCTGCTGCTAATCGTTTTATTAAAAATACCAGTAGGCACTCCATCAAAACCAAATTTTGTTCTAGAAGCTTTTATCTTTTTTTCAAAATAAGGATTCTGAATTTTGGTATAAGTACCAAAGCAATTAATGTTTAAAAAGAAAGGAAGTCCAAACGCCCATTCCCAATTTGCTTGATGCGCACCTGTTAAAGCAATACTTTTACCTTGTTTGGTTAGTTCGTTTATTAATTCGGGGTTTTTAAATTTGTATCGTTTGTTAATTTCCTTTTTGCTGATTGTAAAAGACTTTACGCTCTCAAAAATTAAATCAACAAAATGTTTAAAGAATTTTTTTGTGATTTCGTTTATTTCTGTGTCATTTTTATCAGGAAAAGCAATTTTTAAATTAGCAACTACAACTGGTTTTCTGTAACCAAAAATGTAGTACAATATAAAGAAAAAGAAATCAGAAATCAGATATAAAATTCCCATTGGCAATCGAGATAGCAGCCAAATAAAAGGATAAGTAATAGCAAAAGTTAAAAGCTTCATATTTTAATTTTAAAAAGCAAATATCGTATTAATTTGTTAATGATTTACTTTATTAACTTTTGATTATGTTTGTGGTTATAAATAGATACTATGAGTCAAATTATTTTAATATTAATTGTAGCAAACGCTTTAGTTTCTTACAAAGGATTTAACGATACACTTTTTTTTGATACTTATAAGTTTCAGGTTCAAAAAATATTAGGAGGAGAGAAACTACGCATGCTAACTTCTGGTTTTTTACATGTTGATTGGATGCACTTAGGTTTTAACATGTATGCGTTGTATCTTTTTGGAAAGGTAGTAGTTGGTAATTTTGGAGTTACTTATTTTTTATTAATTTACTTCGGAAGTTTGTTAGCAGGAAGCATGTATTCTTTATATCAACATAAAAAAGAAATTTATTATAGTGCCGTTGGAGCTTCGGGAGCAGTATCGGGAGTTGTTTTTTCATCAATAATGCTATATCCAGATATGGAATTAATTATGTTGCCAATACCAATTCCGTTACCAGGATATGTTTTCGGAATAGGGTATTTATTATATTCAATTTACGGTATGAAAAATCAAGTTGGCAATATTGGGCACTCTGCACATTTAGGAGGTGCAATAGGAGGTTATATATTAACGTTAATTCTTAAGCCAAGTGTAATAGGTAATAATACCCTAATGATTGGGATTATTGGAGCTATTATTGTTGGTTTATTTTTATTTGGAGATAAATTAAAGTTAAATAAGTAGTAAAAAAAACCGAAACAAATGTTTCGGTTTTTTTTGAGCGAAAGACCAGGTTCGAACTGGCGACATTCAGCTTGGAAGGCTGACGCTCTACCAACTGAGCTACTTTCGCATTGGTAAATAAAGCTATTTTAAGTCTGTCTTCTAAAGACTGTGAGCGAAAGACCAGGTTCGAACTGGCGACATTCAGCTTGGAAGGCTGACGCTCTACCAACTGAGCTACTTTCGCATTGGTAAATAAAGTTATTTTAAGTCTATCTTCTAAAGACTGTGAGCGAAAGACCAGGTTCGAACTGGCGACATTCAGCTTGGAAGGCTGACGCTCTACCAACTGAGCTACTTTCGCATTGGTAAAGTTTTTTGCAATTTCTTGCATTTGCTTTTTAATAAAATTAATTATGTTGTAAAGCGGTTGCAAATATAATATAGTTTCTAGTATTTGCAATGGTTTTTTGAATAAAATTAATAAAATTGTTGATCTTCTCGCATAACTTTCACAAAATGAAATCCATAGATCTCAAATCCTTCATTTTGATAAAATTTATGAGATTTTCTGTTTCCTGTATAAGTGTTTAATTCTATCGCTTCATATCCTTTTTCTTTCGTGTAATCATATATCCAACTAAAAAATTGTTTTCCTACATTTTTTCCTCTATAATCATCATCAATAATAACATGATCTGGTTCTACACTTTTACCAAGATAGTGTCGAGTACTGTACCAAAGTCCGCAAATACCAATTAATTTTTCATCATCAAAAGCACCAACACATTCATATGTGTTATAATTAGTCATTTCTATAAGGCGTTCTTTTAAAATTTTACTTGGTGTTGTGGTGTTTATTTTACTTAAAAGAGGGAAAATAGTTAGTATTTCGGCTGTTTTTATAGGTTTAAAACTTAGTTTCATTTTTAAAATTTTATTATAGGAGTCTAAAAAAATCAAGTAAAAGATTAACTTGGGCAATCTTATTTTTAATAAAGCTTCAAAGTTATTTAAAACAAAACGATAAATAAAAAGAATGGTTGAAATTAAAGAAATTACATCAAAAGAAACATACGAAATCAGATTAGCAGTTTTAAGATCGGGTATTAAATTGCCTTATAAGTTTAAAGAGGATTTTGAAGAGAGTACTTTTCATTTAGGCGCTTTTTATGATAATGAACTGGTAGGAATCGCAACTTTTATTAATAACTGTATGGATGATTTTAAAGAGAACCAATATCAATTAAGAGGAATGGCTACATTAACAAAAGTAAGAGGAAAAGGTTTAGGTAAAAAAATAATAGAAAAGGCTGTAGAGAAATTGAAAGCAAAAAAAGTAACTATTTTATGGTGTAATGCAAGAAAAGAGGCGGTTCCGTTTTATGAAAAGCTAAAATTCATAAAAAAAGGAGATGAATTTCTTGTAGATAAAGTAGGAATCCATAGTAAAATGTACACCCATATTTATGTATAAAAAAAACTCAAACCGTTAAGTTTGAGTTTTGTAGCGAAGAGCAGATTTGAACTGCCGACCTCAGGGTTATGAATCCTGCGCTCTAACCAACTGAGCTACCTCGCCGAATGCGGGTGCAAATATATAATTTATTTACATTTAACCAATAAAAATATATAATTTTTTTTTAAAAAAATAAAGATATATATTGCGTTCTAAGAAAAAAACAAATGAGTAAAGTAAAGTTTGAATTAGAGTTTCCTATACACGCATCGCCAAGTATGTTGTATAATTGTTTGGCAACTCCTTCAGGATTAGAAGAATGGTTTGCAGATAGAGTAAATTCTCGTGGAAAATTAATCACTTTTATGTGGGACGATTCAGAAGAAGAAGCTAAAATTTTAGCTAAAAAAACGAACGAACGTATAAAGTTTAAGTGGGTAGAAAGCGAAGATGATGAAAGTTATTTTGAATTTAAAATTCAAGTAGACCCTTTAACCAAAGATGTTGCTGTAATTGTTACCGATTTTGCTGATGATGAAGACGATGCTGAAGAGGCAAAAATGCTATGGGAAAATCAAATAGAAAGTTTAAAAAATAGTATTGGAGCATAGCTTTTATATTTAGATATTAAAAACTCGACATTTTGTCGAGTTTTTTTATGGCTACTAATTAGCTAAGCAGTAAATTTGCAATCAAATTTTTTGAAAGATGGTAAATTTTAACGGAGAAATAATATCAGGAAACGAATTACAATTATCAAATAATAACAGAGTCTTTAAATATGGTGATGCTGTTTTTGAAACGATAAAAGTAATGAATACGAAGGTTGTTTTTATTGAAGATCATTATTTTAGATTAATGGCTTCGATGAGAATGTTACGTATGAAAATTCCGATGAAATTTACACTTGAGTTTTTACAAGACGAAATTTTATCTATCGTAAAAGAATTACCAAAAGCTGAAAGTTATAGGGTTAGATTAACCGTTTACAGAAAAGATGGAGGATTGTATAATCCGAAGTCAAATGAAGTTGATTACTTAATAGAAGCTTCGGAATTGAATTATGTTGAGAAATCTTCTTATAAAATAGACCTATATAAAGATTTTTATAATTACTCTGGCTTGTTATCAACTTTAAAAACATCTAACAGAATGCTAAACACTTTGTCTGCTATTTTTGCAGATGAAAATGATTTAGATAATTGTGTGTTGTTAAATGAACGAAAAGGAGTTGTTGAAGCAATTAACGGAAATATTTTTATTATAAAAGATGGCGTAATAAAAACACCTGCATTAACTGAAGGATGTATAAAAGGAATTGCCAGAAAAAAGGTGATAGAAATCTTAGAAAAACATCCTGATTATACTATTGAAGAAACAGTTATTTCTCCGTTTGAGCTACAAAAAGCAGATGAAGTTTTTATAACCAACGCGATTATTGGAGTTCAATCAGTAAGTAATTATCGTAAAAAAGTGTTTACATCAGAAATAACAAACAAAATAAAAAATAGCTTTAAGTTGTTAACTATAACAGGTTAATTCATTTGAATATCACTTGGTGCGTTTGCCCAAATTTTATATTTACCGCCTCTTTGAAGTAGTTTTTCTTTCCATAAACTTTCATTATTGGTGGTTAAAATATTTTTGTAATCATTTTCTGAAATAAACCAAGAATCTGTATTTAGTTCATTTTCTAACTGATTGCTACCCCAACCAGAATACCCTAAAAAGAATCGAATATCAGTAGCTTTTAACTTATTTTTAATTAAAAGTTCTTTTAAAAGATCAAAATTTCCTCCCCAGTAAATACCATTTGCAACCTCAACACTATTAGGAATTAATTGTGGTACTTTGTGTATAAAATATAAATTATCTTGTTCAACAGGTCCGCCTTGATATATTGTAAAATCACAATCTATTTCGGGAACTAAGTCGTTTAAAACGTAATTTAAAGGTCGGTTTAAAATAAAACCAACTGAACTATTTAAAGTATGTTCGGTTAATAAAACGATTGTTCTTTTAAAAGATTTATCGTTTAAAATAGTAGGCTCTGCAATTAATAATCTGCCTTTTTCGGGTTTAAGTGCAACCATATATTTATTGTTTACTTGACTAAAATAAGTAAAATTTTAATAAATATTTAACGTTATTGTTAAAAAATAAAATAAATAACATAAAATTGTCTATATTTTTTCTAAAAAAAGAACAACTTCGGGTCGTTTTCTTACCGATACAGGAATGTTTTCTTTATTTTTTAACACCAAATAACCACCATCGGATTTAATGAACTCTTTGATATACTGTGTGTTAATTAAATGACTTTGGTGTACTCGTATAAAATTAAACTCTTTTAGCATGTCGGCAAAATACTTTAGTGTTTTACCTACTAAAATTTTTTGATTATCTGCTAAAAAAAACTCTGTGTAGTTATTATCAGACTTACAACGTACAATATCATCTAAATTTACAACAATAATTTTATCAGAAGTGTTTAAAGAAATCTTTTTTGGGCGTTGATTTGGTTGCTGTATGGATTGTTGTAAAACAGCTATTTGCTCTTTGGCAGGTTTTAGTTGATTTTTAGCTTTGTTAATTGCATTATACAAATCTTCGTTTGCATACGGTTTTAAAACATAATCGATAGCAGCAAATTTAAAAGCCTTTATAGCAAATTCATCACTAGCAGTAACAAAAATAATTTTAGAGGTTAAGTTTGGATGAATTTCTAATACATCAAAACCAGTACCATCCCCAAGCATAATGTCTAAAAACAAAATGTCTGGTTGCTTTTTTCTTAATAAAATAGATGCTTCTACAACACTTTTTGCGGTACCAATTATTTCTATTTCTGAATGAAATTTTAAAATATCGTTTTGCAACATTTCTAAAGCTGCTGATTGGTCTTCAACTAAAATAGCAGTAAGTTTGTTCATGTTAAAAATCTGTTTTTAAAGGGATTTTAAAAGATACTTTTGTTCCTGTAATAGTATTTTCTTTGGTAATTTCATCAATAAAAAAACTACTTTTTTTAGATAATGATTTAATGCGTTCTTGAGTAATTGAAACAGCTAAAGAATCGTGTGTTTTTGTTTTTTGATGTTTTTTAGATTGATAAAATCCGATTCCATTATCAATAATAGTACAATTTAAAAATTGATTTTTAATGGAAAAAGTAATCGTTATTTTGCCATTTTTTTTATTCTTAAACCCATGTTCAATGCTGTTTTCTATAAAAGGTTGAATTAACATAGGCGGAATTAAAATTTCGTCAGCATCTATATTTAAATCTGTAATAATATTAAATTCAAATAAATTCGAGTTCATTTGTTGTTCTAATTCTACATAATTTTTTAAGGCAAAAATTTCGTCAGCTAAACTAATTTCTTCTTGCCTAGAATTGTGTAAAACATTACGTAAAAGAGTTGCAAATTTACTTATTGTAGCATTTAATGCTGTTTTATTTTCTGAGTTACCCAATGCTTTAATACCGTTTAAAACATTAAAAATAAAATGCGGATTCATTTGTAATTGCAGCGCTTTTTGCTCGAGCGATAACAAGTGGTTTTCTAATTTTAATGTATCAATTTTAGTTTTATTTTTTGCTTTTATTTTTTTCACATAAAAAAACGTAATTACTATTAAAAGCACTGTAATTAAAAGCACAAAAAGCTGTTGAAACCATTTTTTTTGATACAAAGGCATGTCAATAAAAAAAGAAAATTTAATAGGATTACTAATTATTTCATCAATTTTAGCTTGTGCAGTAAAAGTGTAGTTACCAGAATTTAAATAAGGTAAATCTACCGTGTTTTTACGCGTCCATTTACTAAATTCATCATTTAATTTATAACGATATAAAACGTTTTTAGGATTGTTGATATCAACCGTTTTATAAGTAAATGAAATATGGTTTTCAGAAGGTTTTAATTGAAGTGTTTTTTGGTAATTGTTTATTGATATACTATCGATTGATTTATAAACGACTTCGATATTTTGGAATGTAATTGTTGGTTTAAATTGAACCGTATTTTTACTTACTATTTTATAAACACCCTCGTTATTTGTAGCAATCCAAATGTTTTTTTGTTGATCTTGAAAAACATCATTCACCTGATTTGTTTTTAAAGTATTGTATTTATTGATGGTTTTAATAAAATTAAAATCAGTATCAAACACTTCAATTCCCTCTGTTTTTGAAGTAACCCAAAACTGATTGTCAATAAATTTAATATTATTTATAGCTTTTAAAGAAGTTGAAATTACCCGAACTTTAGCATTATTAATTACTGAAATCCCATTGTTGTAAGTGGTTGTAATAATGTTGTTTTCATGAATTAAAATAGCGGTGTAATTACCTAAATCAATTCTTTTTATACTTGTTGGATTAATTAATTTATCAAGTTTAAAAAGGGCTTTATTGGTAGCAACCCAATAAAAATTACCATCAAATTTAATATCGTTAATAATATTTAAATCAATCTGAAAATTTGTTCTAATATTTGATAAAAAATCTTCACGAACTCTTAAAACTCCTTTGTTTGTTCCTAAAAAAGTATGTTGTGGGGTTGTTAAAATACAATTGATTTTTTTCTCTTTATAATTTAAGAATTTGTTGTTTTTTCTAATACTTAAACCGTTATTGGTACCAATAAAAAGAGTGTTTTTTGCAGCTAAAATACTTGTTGTATTGTTTGATATTAAACTGTCTTTAATAGTAAGGCTTGTAAAGTTTTGTCCATCAAAATTAAAAATACCTTTATCACTTGTAAACCATAAATAACCAGTAGCATCTTGTGCAATATTAGTTATTTTTAAACTAGGCAAACCGTTGTTTAAATTGTAGTTTTTTGGAGTGTTAAGTTGTGCAATTGTAGTTTTTACAATTGACATGAAAATAAAAAGTAAAAAGTATTTTAAAAATTTCATAGAAACAAACTTAACTAATTTAAACGTCATTACGAGAAAGTGATGTTTTATTGTTTTCACTAACTTGTAATGACGTTCCCCAAAATGAATATTTTAATTATTTCATGGCATATAAACGCTTGTTATTGGTGTCTGGCTTTATATGTTCTAGATCTCCGTAAGGCTTAGTTAAAGGTTTAAGTACACATAAAACTGATGTTTTTCCGTTAATAATTAGCTTGTCGTTTTTTACTTTATAAGTCCATCTAAACTTCTCAACTGGAATGTTTAATTTGTTTAATTTTTTCATTAGATCATCATCATTTGCAATAAAATCCATAATTTCTTCTTGCATTACGAATGATGGAATTTCGTTATCAGAATGTAAATAATCAACCTCTAACTTTACAGGTACACTAAATTGTTTTGTGTATGGCTCACCAATATAACGCTCTCTTTCGTTTGTTAAAGCATCAAACCAATCGATTTCTCTTTCTTCGGGATATTTTTTAGCAATTTCTTTTGATAAATCTATTTTTCCAGGCGAATTTGCTGTCGGATAAAACACATAATATGGTTTTGCTAAATAATGATTAGAAAATTCACCGCCAAATACATTATAAAAAGGAGATGCTATAATTTGCGGAACTTCATCAGTAGAAAAGACTTGTTTTAAATTATTTAAAAGTTCAATATTTTCTCCTAATCCGTTTGAATGAAATACTATTTTTGTATTGGTATTAACTCCTTTTTTTATGCGAGGCAATAATCCTTTTGTAATACTTTTTTGTAGAGATTCTGTAGTTGTTTTAGTTCCGTTTACTACAGTTTCTAAATTCATTCCTTTAAAAGGATTGCTATAATTTACAATATGAACTTCTCCGTACGGATTTTCAGTTGCGTTTGCGTTCATCCAAGTAATAATTTCTTCTAACGAGTACTCTTCATTTATAATACGATAGTTTTTTTCTTTAAAATAAGCTCTAGCACTGTTGTAAAACTTACTGTCGTTTTTGTCGTATCCAGCAATAAAAACAATAGGTTTTCTTGAACTTAAAGTAATTTTTTTTGCGTTTTCTTCTTTCATAGCAACATCTCCCAACTCTGTAGTTACTTCTTTTGTTGTTTTAGTACAATTTGTAAATGTTCCGATAAGTAGTAGTAATCCCATTACCATTCCTACTTTTAAAATTTGCTGTTTCATAGGTTTTGTTTTTAAGGTTATTTTTTTATTGTTGTAAAATGATGGTCACATTTTTATCTAAATTAAAATCTGTAGAAAGCTTATTTAAGATATTTGGTAAATTTCTATCAGAAATCCATAAACCATTTTCTTTCTTTTCAACCGCAGCGATTAAACCGTTGTTATTTACTTGTAATTTTAAGCTGTTGTATTTGTTTAAATACATTTTTAATACTGATGAATAATTGTTGTTTGACCACATAATATTTGTTTTATACAGTCAAAATTAGGGAGTAAGTAAGGTCTAATTTGAAGTTAATTAGAATTCGTAGTAGATAAATTAGAATTCGTTGAAAAGAAGGGGATTTAAAAGAGGTTCTTGCATATATTAGATACACAAGACCCCGTTTTAATAACAATCGGTTTTTATTTGATTCGTTTTTTGAAAAGTACTTAGCGGAGTATTTAATTGATTTATAGAAATTTTTTCTAAAATAGTTAAAACACCATTCATCATACTAACAGAGCCGCAAATCATAATAGTACCTTTGTTTTTTAATGTGGTTGCAATTAAGGCTTGTTCTTTTAAAATAATGTCTTGTACGTATTGCTTATTCTGCTCTTGAGAATATGCAATATGAAGCTGTTTTTTAGGTAAATTAATTAAAAAAGGATCGTATATTTTTAAAGATTCTTTAGTTCTTCCTCCCCAAAATAAATGAGTTTCAGAAGTGTTTTTTAGCATTCCTAAAAACGGAGCAATTCCTGTTCCGTTTGCTATTAAAATGGTGTTTTTTGATTTTTTCGGAAAACGAAATTCATTATTTTTTTCAATATTTGCAAGTAAATTTTCGTTCTTATTAAGGTTTAAAAGTAAGTTTGAGCAAATACCTAAATCATGTTTTTTAATACTTAATAAAATATCGTTATCAATTTTACCTACAGAGTATAAGCGTTTAATATTGTCTTTTTTGGGAGTGATAGCTAACAAATCACCAGAAGTAAATCGGATTTTTTTATTAGGTTTTAGTCGAATTAAAAAAGAAGCATCTGTGTTTAATTCAGTCTTACTTACTACCGAAAAAGAGTGTTGTTTTTTAGTTTTAAAAAGCGGCTGTTTTAAGTGTAACTTAATATTTGTCTTTTCGCTCCATTGTAATCCCCAGTTTTTAAAATCAGTAAAATTTTGATTGTTAATTTTAAAAAGAGGTAAAACGGACGTAAAGTTTTTGTTTGCTTTTAAAGCATTATTAACATCAATAGCAAATTTGCAATACTGTGTATATGCTAATGAACCAAAACCTAAAACAGCAAAATTTAGTTGATTTTTTTGTTTGATTTTTTTGATAAGCGATAAAAAATTAGTTGCATTTATTGGAGGGTCTCCTTCGCCATAAGTTGCTGTTAAAACAATTAATTGAGTAGCTTTTTTATAATATGTATAATTGTTTAAATGACCTATAAAAACCGATTTGTTACTAAAAATTAAAGCTTTATATAAAGAAGTAGCCGCATTAAAAGTACTACCAGTTTCTGAACCTACCAAAATTATAATATCGGCATTTTCTTTTTTTAACTTGTTTTTTGGTAATGATTTTTTACGTTTTCTCTCTAAAGTCATTGCAAAGCCCGAATAGATAAAAAATAAAATAGCAATACAAGAAAATAAGAGAATTGTAGCCCAAACAATTGTACCACGACCGGTATGTAAAAACAAACTCCAATCAGATAAAATATGTGTCCACGATAAGTTTTGAGCACTAATTATTTTTCCAGAATACTGATGAATAATGAGTTCTTTAGTTTTTAGTTTTAAGAAAAAATAATCTTCAACATCATCCGAAAAAGGAAATTCAACACTTTTTACATCACTTAATTTGATGTTTTTAAAAATTGAAAAATCTTTAACAGGTATTTTTTTATCCGAAGAAATTGATGCAGAATTATAAGTATGTTTGATTTTACTTTCGGGTAAAAGTGAAAATTTTTCTAATGATAAATAAACGCCCGTAAGTGTAATTATAAGAATAGGTATTAATGTGTAACGACCTATAATTACATGGTAATATTGTTTGAAATTTTCAGGAACAACTTTGGTGAAAAATTGTAAAATTCCGCCTTGTCTTTTAATAATAAGAATGCTTCCTGTAAGTGTAATTAAAAATAACAAAAAAGAGAAAAAGCCAACTAAAAACCGACCGGTAGATTTTAAAAATAACGACCGGTGTAAATTTGTGGTCCATTTAAAAAGAGGTAATTTTTTTTCTAAGAGCCCTATTTTTTTGCCTGTTGTAGGATTTATGTAAAAAGTTTCACTTTTTCCTTTTTTTGTAATTACTGCTGCGGTAACAAAATTATGTTGATTTACATTTAAAGTAATTATTTCTTGCTGTTCTTTTTTTAGCGAAGAAATTGCTTGAGAAAGCGTAACTTTATTTGTTTGTACAGTATATGGTTGTAATTGGTTTGAAATTGGTTCGAACGCTAAAATTATACCTGTAATAGCAGCAATAATTATAAATAAGAAAGAAGATATAGCCAAGGTTAAATGGCTATATCTCCATATTGAAATGGTCATTTTTAATAGTTGTAAATTCTAATTAAATAAAAGCTGATTTTGGCTTAAAAATAGTAGATTAAGATTAGTTATTGAGGTATCATTCTAATGTAACGGATAAAACCTTTTCCTTCAATTTTACCTTTTACATTTTCATCTGTTAGTTCAAATTCAATATCATCTTTGTAATATTCTTGATCTTCAACAGCACTTTCAAATCTAATTTTATATCCTTTATTTATTTTATCAGTAGGAATTTTAAGAATACTAATTGTTCTATTTCCTCCGCTTACCGTTGCTCCTGTTATAGCATCAATATCTGAGCGTACTTTTCCTTGAAATTTCCACCATTCGGTAATGTCAGAATACCACTCTTCATCATCGCCTACAATATATAATGTTTGTTCGTATTTTCCTTCCGAATTTAATAAAGAAATAGTAATATAGGCACCTTCACCTGTATAATTTTTTAATTGAATCATGCATTTATAGGTTGCGTTTTCAGAGCTAGTAAAAGACATAATACCAATTGCTAAAAGCAAAATTGCAAGTATTTTTTTCATTTCGTATTATTTAAAAATTATTAAAATGCAGTTAAAATTTAGTTTGTTTTTAACTGCATTAAATCTTTGTGAGTATTGGTTATTTTAAAAAACTAATATCTGTGTTTTTTAAGGCTTCGTTTTCTTTAGCTAAATCATACAGAGTTTCGTCAAAATCTGTTTTTACATTTTTGCTAGCTCCATTGGCAATTAAAAATTTAACAATAGTATCATTCTTAGCAATTAAAACAGCTTCTTGTAATGCAGTTAAACCTTTTTTGTTTTTACTATTGATATCAATTTTATAACTTTCAATAAAACGTAACATCGCAATACTTTGTTTTTCAACCGCTAAATGATATAGCGTATTTCCATTTTTTTGAGCTTTCTTTACCTCTAATCCTTTTGCTGTTAAAAGTGAAAGTTTTTGATTAAAAATGTCTTTTTTCTTCGCATTAAAAGTGTTGAATATATAATAATTTAAATTATTTCCTTTCGCATCAATTACTGAAACATCTGCGCCTTTTTTTAATAAATAATCGATTACTTTAGGGGTGTTTCTTATTGCATTGGTAAGTGCAGATTTTCCGTTTTTATTTACATGATTTATATCTTTAGTTTCTGAAGCTAATAATTGTACTATCTCTAAAGAGTTTCTTCTAGTAGCATTTAATAAAGGTGTGTTTCCGTTAGCATCTATTTGATTTAGATCATTTCCTTTTGTTATAAAATAGTTGAAAACATCTTTTTCTTTGTTTCCATAAGCTAAATTATGCAGCGGATTTTTTCCTTTTTTATTTGTAATATTTGGATTGATGCCTAATATTTCTAGATACTTAAAAAAAAACAAAGAATTATAACCTTTTCTAGAACCTTTGGTGGCTAATAAAAAAGCATTTCCTCCGTTTTTATTAAGGTTTTTATATGTTACTCCTTTTTTTATTAATAAATCCAACATGTTTTTATTACCACTTTTGGCAACGTAATTAAAAATACCATTCCCATCATTATCAACACTGTTAAGAGACAATCCTTTTGATGTAAAATAATCAACCAATGTAAAGTCTTTTAAGTGAGGTGTTATTAATAATAAAGCATTTGCACTATGTTCATCTAAATCGTTTTTAATATCAATTCCATTTTTAATAAATAACTCATATATTTTTGTGTTTTTCTGTCCGGCAACAGCAGCAAAAGTTAATGGCGAAAAATTGTGAGAATCTCTTAAATCTAATCGAGCACCATTATTAATTAAGTATTTTACCAACTCCAAATTACCTTTATAAGCTGCCCAAAAAACATAAGTTCTTTTGTCGTGAGTCAATTTATTAACGTTATTTTCTTTTTTAGTAAGTAAATATTTAATTGCGGTGTTTGGTGTTTCTGCTAAAATAGCATAGGTAACAGCGTCAAATCCGTTAGGGTTTAATTGGGTAGCGCTGTTGTTTTCTGCTATTTTTTGTTCTATAACAGCTATTGTTGGCTTTGTTTTCCAGAAATCTCTGTCAAAAAAAACGTTTTTAGTCTGTGCTTGTAATAAGGTTACAAGTACTGTAAACACGAATGTTAATTGTAATTTTTTCATAGTTTTTTATTTTTTAACGAAAGATTCTATTGTAGCATCAATTTGTTTCTGTTCAGTTACTTTATCAGAAAATAAATGTTTGTATAAAGGCTTATTTTGTACCTTTTTTTCTAAAGAAAGATTAGTGTTTTTACCATAAACATTCTCCCATTTATTTCTAACTAATTGCCATTTAGCAGCGTTTTTTTTCCACCAATCTTGTGCAGCTTTACATTTGCTATCAGCTACTTTAACATAAGTGTTATATCCTTTTTCATAAGCTACGATAACGTCTTTTTCGCCAGTTTTTCTAATAATTTTTTTATTGTCTTGATCGTGTACCCAACCGTAGTTTGTTATTTCATGGCGATTACCTCTTTCGGTTACATTATAATCACTTCTTTTCGTGTATTCTCTACGTGGTAACGGCGCGTCTGTGGTATTTTCCCAGTAACTTTTTCCATCAACATGCACCCAAGTACCAGAGCCTTCGTAACGAGGACTGTCATCAACTTGATATACTTTTTGAGTCCATTGTTTTTTTACATCAGCTTTAGACTTTTTTTCATACAACCAATTATTATCGCCGTTATACATATAAAAATCTTGATTTTGATATACCCAATCTTGTCGCCAATGCTTTACAATATGAGGTTTTGCAGGATTACCAACTTGTAGTAAATGTTGTATTGATAATTTGTTTTTTCCATCTTCAATTAATCCTGCCCATTCCAAGGCTTTATCTGTTTTTGTTTTAGAAGGTTTGTATAAAGAATCCTTATTATTACTAAAGGTTTCAGCAAAGTTAAAGGTAACCTCATAACATCCACACATGTTTTTTATAGCTTTTTTATCTTTTGATTTTTTGCTTTGTGCGTTTATAGTTAAGGCAGATAATAATATAAAACTCCCTAGTATTAATTTTTTCATTGTTGTGTTTTTATGATTTATAATTTTTCGACAAAAATATAAATTTTATTTAGATTGATTTAAAATAAAAGATATATTTGCAGAAAATTATTAAGAATGTTTCTAAATAGAAAAATAGTAAGTGTTTTTATTTTGATGAGTTTTACTGCTTTTTCACAACAAAAAATAGAATCAGAAAAAGAAGATATTACAATAAACGATTTAGACGAAGTAATTGTAACGGCAACAAGAACGGCACGACAATTGGCATCAATACCAATGCCAGTAACTTTAATATCTAAAGAACAATTAATAAAATCTGGTTCGGTACGATTAAAAGATATTTTATTAGAGCAAACAGGAATTACGTTAGTTTCTGATTTTGGAGGCTCAGAAGGAGTACAGCTTCAAGGTGTGGCTGCTGATTATACTTTAATTTTAATTGATGGAGTTCCGATTGTTGGAAGAACTTCAGGAAATATTGATTTAAATAGGCTTACTGTTAACAACATCAAACAAATAGAAATTGTTAAAGGGCCATCATCATCTTTATACGGCTCTGAAGCAATAGGTGGCGTAATTAATATAATTACTGAGCAGCCTACAAATGAAAAATTAAAAGGTTCGGTTGGTTATTTTACAAAAGGAGGTGCAGCTAACGAATTAGATATAAATACAAATGTTCAGTGGAAAAGGAAGGGTTTTGGGTTGGTTTCTGGAATAAATTTAAATTCAAGTAATGGATTTGATTTATCTCCTGAAACTGCCTCAAAAACAACTGAAGCTCATCAAAATTTTACAGGAGATTTAAAGTTGAGTTATGATTTTTCAGAGCATTTTAAAATTACTGTAGCGAATAGATTTTATGAGCAAAATCAGAAAGTAAACTCAGGAAAAAACAAACAGTCAGACTGGAATATTAACGCAAAAATAGCACATAAAATATCAGATAATTGGAGTTTAGAGTATGGTTTTTATAGCACAAAGTACAAGGCAGAAAGTGTGTTTAATAATGAGGTAACTGAATATAAACAATCTTTAGTACGCCCTGAAATTAAATCGACCAATAAATTTAATTTCGGAACTTTAATTTTTGGAATTGGAGCCAATTTTTATGCCTTAGAAAGAACGGAGTTTAAAGGGATTAAAAAATATGATACCCCTTATGTTTTCGGGCAGTTTGATTTTAACCCAATTCGTAATTTAAATGTAATTGTAGGCGCTCGATTTGAAGATAGTAACCAATATAAATCAGCATTTACACCAAAGATATCATCAATTTATAAAATTAACAATTGGCTTACCAGTAAAGCATCGGTAGGTTACGGGTTTAAAGCGCCAGATTTTAGGCAACTTTATTTTAATTTTAGAAATTCCGCAAGCGGATATGTGGTTTTAGGTACCCAAACACTACACGATTTGTATGGTAATTTACCAGAAATACAATCCATAGAAAAAGAGTTAAAACCAGAAAGTTCTATTGGTTATAACTTCGGATTTCAACTAAAACCAGCAGTAGGATTAAAAGTAAATATCAACTTATTTAGAAATGATATTAAAGATTTGATAGATGCTTTTGATACACAATTAAAACCGTTAGACTTAGGATTACCTTTAGGAACAAGAACTTTTTCATATAAAAACATAAATAAAGTTTACACACAAGGTTTTGAGCTGGATGCGAATTATAAAATCACGTCAAACTTTAATGTTTTAGCGGGATATCAATTTTTAGATACTGGAGATAAAACACAGGAAGATTTAATAAAATCAGAAAAGGTATTTTTTAGAAGAACACCAACTTCTCCGTCAGAAAAAATGACAATTTCAAATTATTATGGATTGCCAAATCGCTCTAAACACATGGCGAATTTTAAAGTGTTTTATGAAAACTATCAGCATTATTTTTCTGCAAATATAAGAGCGGTGTATAGAAGTAAATATGCCTTGTTTGATACTAATAATAGCCAGGGAATTATAGATGAATTTGATGATTTTGTAACCGCCAATACGCAAATAAATATAGCGGCATCAAAAACATTTTTTAATTTAATGAATCTTCAAGTTGGGGTTGATAATCTTTTTAATGAAAAAGGGGAGGAGAATAAAAAAGTGTTTAATAATAACGACAGTGTTTTACGTTTAGGAACAACATTTTATGGTAGACTGCAATTTAACTTTTAATAATAATCAAATAAATATAAATCAATAAAAAATGAAAATTTTAAAATCAATTTTAGCAATAACAATACTAGCTTTTGCAACGGTTTCATGTAGTGATAGCAATGATAATGTACCAGACGATGTGGTAGCTAAACAAGTAGCTAATTTACATGCAAAACAAATTACAGATTACTCTGTAAATCCACCAGCAGCAGCAGGAGATTTTATTAAATTTAGTTTTAGCACAGGAGCTGTAGTAACTAGCGATAATTGGGATATTGCTTTTAGAGGAACTACTATTTTAGTAAATGGAGGAACAGTTACAGGAAATACAAATGAGCCAGAAAGAACCGGAAATGCTTCTTTAGCTTTGTTAGAAAACACTTTTTCTGATGTTAAAGAAGCTCCTTTACAAGCAGTATTTAAGCAAGATGCGGCTAACGCATTGGCTTTGCCTAAAAGTACTTGGTATTCATACGATCCAACAGATCATAGTATAGATCCTGTAACAGGTAAAATTATTGTTGTAAAAACGATTGACGGTAATTATGCTAAAATGGAAATTTTAAGTTACTACAAAGATATGGATAGTTCAAATTCAGCAGATCCAGCTAATTCAGGCGCACAATATTATACCTTTAATTATGTGTATAACCCAAACACTGGAGATAAAAACCTTCAGTAGTTGTTAATTATTTTGTTAGTTTTTGTTAATTTAAAGCTGCTTTGGTTTGTAACCAGGCAGCTTTTTTATTATTTAATAAAAACTTACTATAAATTGCCTTATTTAAATAATTGGTTTAGTTGTGTTATTTTTATTTTTTTGTTTTCTGATAAATCATTCAAAACAACCCAATCCTCAATTAACTTAAAGCTCCAGCTAGTAAGTTTAATATTGTCTTTCTCTAATTTTTCACTAAACTTATTATAATTAACATTGAAATCGTTGTTTTCTATTATGTTTATAATTGATTCAAAATAAGGTATGAGTACTTTATGATTTTTGTTATTAATATCTATTAGTTTTATCTTTTTAAGCAGGATTTTTGCAAGGCTTATTTTATTTGCTATAATATAAGCTTCTACTAAGCTTAAGTGGTAGCCTGTAGCTTTAGGATTTTTTTCTAAATAAGAAGTGTAAAATTGAATAGATTTTTTAAAGTAGATTTTAGACAATGAATCTAACTTTATTTTCTTAGAAAGCATTCCTGCTTCAGTCCAATTATTGTTTCTAAATTTTTTTGAAGAAATGACAAAAGTTTCTATAGCTCTAATAGTATCTCCAATAGCTAATAAACTTTTCGCTTTATAATTAAAATTAGGAATTATAGAATTTAAAAAACGTACATTTTGAGTTGTGTCTTTTTGTATTTGTATATCTGCAAATGAAATAGCTTTGCTGTAATTTTTCGAATAATATAATGCCTCGATATAATTATTTTCGTATAAATGTTTATGTGTTAATGTTTTATTTATTTTAAAAGCTTTTTCAGCATATTCAACACTTTTTTTATATTCTTTACTGTAAGTTAGTCTATTTGCAGTTTTAGCATAAGCTATTACTAAATCATCTGTTTTGGGAATTTCATTTTCATTTATATAACCCTTTTCAGCAAAAAGTAAATTAATTTGAGTTTTATTTTCTCGATAGGTGTTTACTCCTTTGTTTTTATTTAAGTTTAGTGATTTTAAATGATTAGATTTTACCATGTTTTTTGGTATTTCAGTAATTAAATTCTCACGCAAATTTAATGTTGAAACTTTAATAGAATCCCAGCCTAACTTTGGTAATTCTTTAATATTGCAACCCTCTAAATTAAGGGAGTAATTTTTAAATTTTGATAATTTAAGTATTGTAAATAATTGTTTCTCATCAATGTTTTTATTTAACGAAAGATTTATAAAATTTAACTTGGGTAAATCAGAGAAAGACGTTGGCAGCTTGGTTAAATTATTATTTAATACGTTTAGAGATATTGTAGAATCTTTTTTAAAATTTCTTTGAAAAACATAGTCATAGCTTTCTCTATTATGAAGATATAGAGTTTTTAAATTTATAAGTTTCCCAAAGTTTTCGGAAAGTTCATGTAAATTATTGTTGGTTAAAACTAACCTCTCTAAATTAGATAGGTTTCCGAAAGATTTTGGTAGTTTTTTTAATAAGCAAAATTCAGAGTCAAATATTTTTAATGAAGAAAGTTCTCCGAAATTTGTTGGTAAGTGTGTTATTTTATTTCTAGAGATGTTTAGGTATTCTAATTTTGTCAATGTACTAAACGATTCGGGAAGAAGGTCAAGGTTGTTCAGTTCTAAATTTAAATATTTTAATTTTTTTAAATCACCAATCTTTTTTGGTAATTTTTTAATATAATTTTCCTCTAGCATTAAAGTGTCAAGACTCTTTAACTTTATAAAAGAGCTAGGTAATTCTTGAAGTGAGTTGTTGTCTAAGCTTAAATATGTTAAGTTTAGTTTGCCAATATCTTCAGGTAAAACTTTAATTTGATTATTATTTAAATATAGTTTTTTTAAGTTTGATAAACGATTAATGCTTTTAGGAAGGGTTTTAATTTTATTAAAGTATAACTTTAACCTCTCAAGTTTATTTAAGTTATTTAATTTATCACCAATAACTTCTATATTACTACCTTGAATTTCAATATTTTTAAGTTTTTTTAGTTGGTAAAACTCATCAGGAAGTTTTTTTGAAAATTTGTTATTTGAGCTAAAAAATGATTGTAGGTTTTTTAGAGCACCTATTTCTTTTGGGAGTTCTTTTAGGTGATTGTTTCCTATTCTTAATGTTTCAATATTTTTATTCTTGCTAATTGAAGAAAATAATTGTTTAGAAGATTTTATTTTCCCATTAACAGTAAGTTTTTTTAATGAAGTATAATTATTTATAATAGAGGTAATCTCATCATTTTTTGGTTCATAAATAGATACTAAAAGATTGTCTAAATTTTTTAGTTTTAGGAACTCTAGTTTAGCATTAGGATATTTATCAACTTGAAGAATAAAAGTTTTTAATTTTTTTAATTGACTAATATTAGTTGGGATTTTTGGCCCAAATCGTGCCTGAAACTTTATGCTTTCTAATCTTTTAATTTTTAAAAAGTTTTCCTTCATAAAAATACTATCACTAAAACTAATAAAAGAAAGGTTTTTTAATGTTTTGTTTTTGCTAAATTCAAGAAATAACTCATTTAATTCCCAGTTAGGATTTCCATAAAATATAATTGTTTCAATTTTTTTTAAAAGATTAAACTTTTTTGGAAATTCTTTTTGTTTTATATCTTTTCTTAAAAAAGATGAACTTTCAAATTTTAAGTTTTTTAAATTAGGGAGTTTTGCTAAATCAGTAAGTATTTCATTAATTTTTACTTGTTGTTTTAGACTAACTGAAACATAATTTATTTTATTAAGTACCTGTGTAGAATCTTTATATTTTTTTAAATCTTCTATGTTGTATGAAAAGCGGTTATTAAAGCCCCATTTTTGTAATTCACTTATACTATAGCCATATTTTTCTTTAGCATAAGAGCTTTTATAAAAGTCTTGAGAAAAGGTGTTTAAAGAAAATAATAACAGAAAGATTAGTGTTTTTCTCATAGAGTTTTATAGAATACTCAATACTTTTAAGTTATAAAAGAAGTGAGATTTAAATTTATTTTAAAATTACAATTTCTCTTGTAAATACTTAGCAGTATAAGATTTTTTATTTTTAGCTAACTCTTCAGGAGTCCCAGTAAAAATTAAATTCCCACCATTTTTTCCACCTTCTAAGCCAAGATCTATAATATAATCGGCACATTTAATTAACTCAATATTATGCTCAATCACAATAATCGAATGTCCTTTTTCAATTAAAGCATTAAAGGATGCTAATAGTTTTTTAATATCATGAAAATGCAACCCAGTTGTAGGTTCATCAAAAATAAATAAAGCTTTGTCTTTAGTATTTCCTTTTATTAAGAAAGAAGCTAGTTTTATACGTTGTGCTTCACCACCAGATAAGGTTGATGACGATTGCCCTAATTGTACATAACCCAAGCCAACATCTTGCAAGGGTTTTAGTTTTTTAGCAATTTTTGGTTGCTCATTATCTGCAAAAAAAGCAACAGCATCATCAATGGTTGAGTTTAAAATATCATCGATAGATTTCCCTCCAAAAGTTACTTCTAGCACTTCTTTTTTAAAGCGTTTTCCGTTACAAGTATCGCATTGCAAATGTACATCGGCCATAAATTGCATTTCAATCGTAACTTCACCTTCTCCTTTACAAACCTCGCAACGACCGCCTTCTACATTAAAAGAAAAATGTTTAGGTTGATAGTTTCTTATTTTTGATAATTTTTGATCAGACAATAATTTTCGAATATCATCATACGCTTTTATGTAGGTAACTGGATTTGATCTTGATGAGCGACCAATCGGATTTTGATCAATAAATTCAATATGTTTTAAAGTATCAAAACTCCCAGTTATATTGGTGTATTGCCCAATTTTATCACCATATCCGTTTAATTTTTTCTGCATTGCAGGATACAAAATTTTCTTAACCAAGGTGCTTTTTCCACTTCCAGAAACACCTGTAATTACCGTTAAGTTATTTAAAGGAAAAGAAACATCTACATTTTTTAAGTTGTTTTCTCGTGCACCAATAATATTAATGGTATTTTTTGATGTTCTACGAGAAGTAGGGACTTCAATTTTTAATTCTTCTGATAAATATTTAGCCGTTAACGAGTCAGATTTCATAATAGCATCAAAAGTACCTTCGGCAACAACATTACCTCCATAAGTACCTGCTTTTGGACCAATATCAATAATATAATCAGCTTCTTTCATAATATCCTCATCATGTTCAACCACAATAACGGTATTACCTAAATTACGTAAATCTTTAAGAACCTCAATTAATCGTTCGGTATCTTTTGGGTGTAAACCAATACTAGGTTCATCTAAAATATACATAGATCCTACAAGTGAACTTCCTAATGAAGTTGCTAAATTTATTCGCTGACTTTCACCTCCTGAAAGTGTGTTTGAAGTTCTATTTAAAGTTAAATAATTTAAACCAACATCGGTTAAAAATTGTAATCGATTGTTAATTTCGGTAAGTAATCGTTTACCAATTTTTTCTTCGTATTTGTTTAGCTGTATGTTGTTAAAAAAAACAGCTAATTCATCTAAAGGAAGTGTAACTAAGTCAGAAATTATTTTGTTATGCACGTGTACATAATTTGCTTCTTTACGCAATCTTTTTCCGTTACAATCGGTACAAGTTGTTTTTCCGCGATAGCGAGAAAGCATTACTCTATTTTGAATTTTATAACTTTTTTCTTCTAATTTTTTAAATAAATCGTGAATTCCATCAAACTTTTTTGTTCCGTTCCAAATAAGTTCTTTTTGAACTTCAGAAAGCTCAAACCAAGGCTTGTGAATAGGAATGTTAAAATCGGCAGCATTTAATATTAACGCTTCTTTGTAAACTTTATAACTATCTGTTTTAAAAGGAAAAATAGCATCTTCAAAAATTGATAATCCAGTATTCGGAATTACTAAATCTTCATCAATACCAATTACGCTACCGTAACCTTCGCAAGTAGGGCAAGCTCCGTACGGATTATTAAAACTAAATAAATGGGTGTTTGGTTCTAAAAACGTAATTCCGTCTAGCTCAAATTTGTTGCTAAATTCGGTAACAGTTTTAGTGTTGAGGTTTTCGATAAAACAAATTCCTTTTCCTTCAAAAAAAGCGGTTTGTATGGCATCTCCTAATCGATTGTAAAAATCTTCTTCATCTTTAGTTACAATTCGATCAACTACTAAAAATAAAGTTTCATTTTTATAAGTGTCAATAGGAAATTCATCAATCCTAAAAACTTCATTCTTATATTTTAAACGCGCATACCCTTGTTGTGTTAATACTTGTAACACGGTTTTTAAATCTCTATTTTCATTAATAGTAATTGGCGCTAACAATAAAAGTTTGGTGCGTTCTTCGAAGGTTTTTACAAAATTAATGACATCAGAAACGGTATGCTTCTTTACTTCGTTTTTTGATATTGGCGAAATAGTTTTACCAATACGAGCATATAATAATTTTATATAATCATAAATTTCTGTAGAAGTACCAACGGTTGAACGCGGATTGGTAGCGTTTACTTTTTGTTCAATGGCAATTGCAGGAGCAATTCCTTTAATATAATCTACTTTTGGTTTGTGTAATTTTCCTAAAAACTGACGCGCATACGAGCTTAAACTTTCTACATAACGTCTTTGCCCTTCGGCATATAAAGTATCAAAAGCTAATGAAGATTTTCCTGACCCCGAAAGTCCAGTTATTACAACCAGTTTATTACGAGGAATAACAACATCAATATTTTTTAAATTGTGCAATCTTGCACCTTTTATAATAATGTTTTCTTTAGGATTAACGGTAGAAATATCTGTTTTCATTCGGATAAAAAATAAGCGATAAAAATACCATTTTTGTCAATGAATTAAGAAGATAACTAGTTAATTTTTTAAAAAATTAAGATAAAATTTATTGAATATTTGTATTTCTTGAGAAAAAAAACAATATTTGTAACTAGTTACTAATCAATAAATAAAAAAAGCCTATAGCTAAATAATTACTTTAAAAAAAATTATCCCTTAACAAAAGAGAGTTTTAAACTCTCTTAAAAAAAGTAATTATGATACATAAAGATGTTGTAAGTGATAGCGCTTTGGTAAAAGACTACATTAACGGAAGAGAATTAGCAATAGAGTTATTGATTAAACGCCACCAACAAAGATTGTACAGTTTTATATATAGCAAAGTACAAAATAGAGACACTACAGAAGATATTTTTCAAGATACTTTTATAAAAGTAATAAGAACATTAAAAAAAGGAAGTTATAACGAAGAAGGTAAGTTTTTACCTTGGGTTATGCGGATTTCTCATAATTTAATAATCGATTTTTTTAGAAAAAATAACCGAATGCCTACGTTTAATAATACAGAGGATTTTGATATTTTTTCAGTTTTAACAGACGGAGCTTTAAATGCCGAAAATAAAATTATTAAAGAACAAATACTAAGTGATGTAAGAGATTTAGTAGAAGAATTACCTGAAGAGCAAAAAGAAGTTTTAAAAATGCGTATTTATAATGATATGAGTTTTAATGAAATTTCAGAGAACACAGGAGTTAGTATTAATACTGCTTTAGGAAGAATGAGATATGCTTTAATTAACTTGAGAAAAATAATTGAAAAAAATAAAATAATTTTAGTAAATTAGACAATATTATAAAAAGTGAGTCGTTAAATACTTGATAACAAAATATATAAAGGGAATATATGATGCAACTTTACTCAAGGAAATCTTCGGATTTAAAAATGAAACCAAAACAAGAAACAGTTCAATTTTTGATTAATTTTTCTAAATCACTAAAAGTAGTTAAAACCAAATCAAACTATCTCATTGAATTGAATTTGAATTAAGAGTGGAAAAAGCTTCAACATTTGTTGAAGCTTTTTTTATTGATTATTTTTATAATATTCGTTTAAAACTGTTTTTCTACCAATGGTTTTAGTAATAATATCGTTTTCTAAATTCCACCCACGAGCAGGAGAATATTCTCTACCGTACCAAATTATTTGTAAATGCAAATCGTTCCATATTTCTTTAGGAAACAATCGTTTTGCATCTTTTTCGGTTTGATTTACACTTTTTCCGTTCGATAAATTCCAACGAAACATTAATCGATGTATGTGCGTATCAATAGGAAAAGCAGGAACACCAAAAGCTTGACTCATTACTACACCAGCAGTTTTATGCCCAACAGCAGGTAATTCTTCTAAAAACTCAAAACTTTCAGGAACTTTTCCATCATGTTTTTCGATTAAAATTTTTGATAAACCATAAATCCCTTTCGATTTCATTGGTGATAATCCACAAGGTCTAATAATTTCTTTTATTTCATCAACCGTCATTTTTACCATATCATACGGGTTATCCGCTTTAGCGAATAAAAGTGGCGTAATTTTATTTACACGAACATCGGTACATTGTGCCGATAGTAAAACAGCAACAAGCAAAGTATAAGGGTCTTTATGATCTAAAGGAACCGGTATTTCAGGATATTTTTCTTGAAGTGTATCAATTACAAATTGTACTTTTTCTGCTTTTGTCATAAAAATAGAGTTAAAAATGTAAAGTTATAAAGTTGTGAGTAAACTAATCTCTTTAATTATTATTTTTAATATTAAATTTGAAAGAACTTTATAAACATTGTACTTTTAAGCTTTAAAATTAAAATAAATGACAACATTAAAAATAGGAGATAAAGCTCCAGATTTTTCATCTGTTGATGAAAAAGGAAACATCGTAAAACTTTCTGATTATAAAGGTAAAAAGTTAGTTTTATTTTTTTATCCTAAAGCAAGTACACCTGGTTGCACTAATGAAGCGTGTAATTTAAGAGATAATTACCAAACTTTTTTAGCAAAAGGATATGCCATTTTAGGTGCCAGTGCAGATTCGGCTAAGCGTCAACAAAATTGGATAAACAAACATGAATTGCCTTTTCCGTTATTAGCAGATGAAAGTAAAGAAGTAATTAATGCTTTTGGTGTTTGGGGCCCTAAAAAATTTATGGGACGTGAATATGACGGAATTCACAGAACAACTTTTGTTATTGATGAAAACGGTGTTATTGAAGAGGTAATTGCTAAAGTAAAAACGAAAGATCATACTGCTCAAATTTTAACAATGTAATTGCGTTTTGTTAGCTTACTTTATATAAATTACTAGACATAGTAAAATGAATAAGCTCACCTATTGTATTGAGGTTTAGTTTTTCTTTGATGTTTTTTTTGTGCTTTTCTACAGTAAAGGTAGAGATGTTTAACGAAAAACCAGTTTCTTTACTTGTTTTTCCGGAAGCTAAAACGATTAGAATTTCTTTTTCTCTTTTAGTAAGTGAGTTTATTTTATTGCTATTTTGGTCGTTTTCTTTTATATTTAATTTGCTTTTTTTGTAGTTTAATAATGCTAGTTGAATGGTTATGTTAAGCTGTATTTCGTTAAAAGGTTTTAAAACATAAGAAAACGGAGTTGTTTTTTTTGCTCTTTCTACAATATTAGTATCGCTATAAGCGGTTAAATATATTACAGGAATACTGTTGGTAGGAATATTATCTTTTATAAAATCGATACCATCTTTATCGCTATTTAAATTGATGTCGCAAATAATAATATCAAATATTTCATTTTCATATAATTGTTTTGCTTGCTCGTAATTTCGGGCAATCGTAACAAGGTAAAGTTGTTCTTTTTCAAGAACAATTTGTATGTCTTTTGCTATAATAAATTCGTCTTCTAAAAGTAAAATTTTTTTCATATACACAGGGATTACACAGGGATTAAAATTTTATTGGAAACACCATTATCACTATTAGTAATTAATTTAGCATTTAATTGAGCAACCATTTCTTTTATTAATTCTAAACCTAAAGATGAGTTTTTTATATTTTTATTAGAGTAACCAATACCGTTATCAGTTATTGTAATAGCAATATTATGGTCTTCTTTTTTACATGAAATAGTTAATAAATTGGCTTCGTTACATTCTTTAAAAGCATATTTGTGAGTGTTGGTAATCAGCTCGTTTAAAATTAAACCAATTAACGATAAATTTTCGTTCGAATATTCTTCAACTTGCTCAATATTATATTGTTGTTTAAATTTAAGGCTAGTGTCGTTAGATAAAATTTGAGTTGTTTTTTCTGAAATATCTTTAATAAATTTCCCTAAATCAATATTTTCAGCATCTGTATTTAACAATGTTTGAATGTAAGCTATTGATAAAATTCTATTTTTAGCAACTGTTAAAATATCTTTCGTTTCAATTGTTTTAATTGAATTAGCCTGAATATTTAATAAGCTTGATATAATTTGTAAGTTATTACGCACTCTATGATTCATTTCTTTCATTAAAAACGAAATGTTTTCTTTTTGCTTTTTTGTTAAAGCATACGCTTTTTCTAATGAGTTATTTTTTTCTATAAGTTCATGAGTTCTCTTTGTAACAATTTTTTCAAGTAAAATTTTGTCGTTTTTTAACTTGGTTGTTTTATAAAAATAAAACAATATTATTGATAAGATAAGGCTAAAAAAGAAAGCTATTTTAAACCATAATTGCGCATACCAAGGAGGTGTAATTTTTATTTTTAAGTTGGTAGAATTAGTGTTCCAAATACCTACATCGTTGGTTGCTTTTACTTTAAAAATGTAATTACCTGGATTTAAATTTGTGTAAGTAGTAGTTCTGTTTTTAGTTACCGGTCGCCAATTGTTATCAAAACCTTCCATTTTATATTGATATAAAACTTTTTCTGAATTAAGATAGTTAAGAGCGGTGTAGTTAAAAGTAAGTACGTTTTCTGAACTTTTAAATTCTAGCTCGTTTTTAAACGTTACATTTTTATTTATCGGTTTGTTAAATAATTCAACCGACTCGATATAAACTTTAGGTTGATTTGGATTTTCGTTTATTTTATCAGGATTAAAAATATTAATACCATTAATACCTCCAAAATAAAAAACCCCTTTTTTATCTTGATATCCAGCCTTACCGTTAAATTCTATATTTTGTAATCCGTCTTTATCAGTATAGTTTTTAAAAGTATTTTTTGTAGTGTTTAGCACTGAAACTCCATGATTGGTACTTACCCAAATATTATCTTTTTTGTCAATATTAATACTGTAAATAAAATCGTTAGGTAAACCTTGCTGCTTGTAATAAAGTGTTGTGTTTTGGTTTTTATCTATTTTTGTTAATCCAGATGCAGTACCTATCCAATAATTACCTTTACGATCTTCTTTAATTGCAAAAATTCTATTATTTGATAACTTTTTCGCATCAGTAAGTTCAGAAGAGTAATGTGTTGTATTATTTTTTGATATTTTATATAGGCCTTCATCAGAACCTAACCAGATATTTTTTTTAGCATCAATAAAAGAAATTCGAGCTCTATTTAATTGTTTGTTCTTGATAAGAACTGGAGTGAATTTTTCAGAGTTGATGTCAAATTTAAAAATTCCTGCTGTCCAAGTAGCTATCCATAAAGTGTTTTTATCAATTGGAATTATCTCTATAACTTCATCATCTGTAATGCCTTTGCTATTTTTATCATTAGGTAAAAATTGCTTAAAAGAATCATTTAAATAGTTATATTTTAACAATCCAGCGCCAAATCCACCAGCCCAAATATTTTTATTGTCATCTTCTTTTATTGTGTAAATTAAATTTCCTTTGGCTTTGTTGTAAAGTTTAAATTTTTTTGATTTTTGGTTGTATCTAATCAATCCTAATCCACTAGCAATCCATAAAGCAGTATCTTGACTTTTTAAAAAACCAAAAGAACCTATTTTTTTTGACTGCGAATCGTTATTTAGCTTAATAGTAGTGGTGGTAAATTTTCTTTGATACTTACTGTAATGAAATAAGCCATTACCTTCAGTACCAAACCAAATATTTCCTTTATCATCACTTAAAATATTAAGTATATCTTCTTGATAAATTATTTTAGTAGCATTACTTTTAAAAATGATAGAAGTAATTTCTTTAGTAAGTAAATTGTATTTGTAAAGTCCTTTTTTAGTACCTATTAATAAGTCGTCATTTTTTTTATAAAAACACCTTACAAAATCTTTAATATTCGTGTTGTGTAAGTTGTTTTTAGTATCAAGTATTTTTAAACCATTAGGAGTTCCGATAAACAAATCATTTTTATGTTTGTAAATAGCAGAAGTGTTTTTAATTTTATCGTAAACTATCGTTATTTTTAGTGTTGTTAAGTTTAAGTTTAAAATACCAGAAGCACTTGTAGACATTAAAATATTATTAGCGTCTTTTTTTAAGAAATCGAAAGCAATATTTTCTTTTTTTGATGCTGGTAAGTGTATGTAATCAGATTTTTTCTTTTTTTGATGATATAAAATAATATGATTTTTTGCTGAAAAAATTATTTTTTCATTTGAAATTTTAGCAATGCGATAACCAAATAATATTTCTTTATTTTTTTCTGAATTATAAATATTAAAAAACCGACTAGAAGAAAATTCATAACCAATAATGCCTTTGGTATTTGTGGCAATAAATAAAGTATCGTTTACGGCTTTTAAATCCCTAATATGGTCATCCATTATACTTAAAGAATCTTTAGGGTCGTGTATAAAATGATTAAATTTATAAGCATTAAATTGATGAAGCCCATCTTCTGTACCAGCCCAAATATAACCTTGTTTATCCTGTGTTAATCCTTTTATGTTTAACTGTAATAATCCTTGCTTTTGCTCAAGTACATTAATAAGTAAAGTGTCTTTTTTTTGAGAAAAAGCACTTAAAAAAGAAATAAGAGTAATGAATATGATAATTTTTTTCATGAAAACTAAAGATAACAAAAATATTAGTTATTTAAAGTTTTGAATAATAATTTTTAAAAGAACTAAAATAAGTTAACGCTAAAAAAAAACCGAGCTTAAGCTCGGTTCGATAATTTTTAATTTAGGATAAATCTTTTTGTAATTCTTTACTTGTTTGTGTGCTTCCATCATGACTCCAACCAGGAGGCATAAAAACATATTTTAATCGAGTACCTAATGATAAATGCTTTTTTCTGTTAAAAAAGTCTCTAAAAATTTCTTTCCATTCATGAAAAATAATATTCACAGGCCCTTTATCTTCAAGAGGAGTTGTTAAGCCAAATTTAAGTTTTTCATAATCACTTTCGTCTTCTTCTGCTTGAAAAGTGCCAAAAATTCGATCCCAAATAATTAAAGTCATTCCCATATTTTTATCTAAATATTTAACATTCGATGCATGGTGAACTCTATGATGAGAAGGTGTTACAAAAATATATTCCCATACATTTAATAAAAAGCCAGTAACTCCTTTACGGTTATTTTTTTTAATAAAGTTGGTGTGACATAAGGTTCCGTAATTTTGATTCATTGCATAAGCAAACATAATATGTAATGGTGCAATTCCGATTAAAATTAATGGAATTAAAAACATAAAACGATATAATGGTTGAAAAACAGGAGAACGGAATCCGGTTGAAATATTATAGTATTCAGAATTGTGGTGTGTTACATGAACAGCCCAAAAAAAACGAGAATGATGATCTACATAATGATGTATGTAGTATAAAAAATCTTGCCCAACAAAGGCTATTATCCAATATAAAACATTCGTGTTTTCCCAAGTTATTAATTTATAATGATAAAAGAAATTCATTACAATAAATGAAATTCCATACATTAAAGTATCTAAAATAACATTGGTTAAAGCAAAATATATATTGGTTGAAACATCTTTAAATTCGTAATTTTTAGCCTTTCTTTTGTAGCTAAAATACATTTCAAAAGCAATGGCAAGCGCACAAATAGGAATAAACCATTTATATGCGTTTTGATGTGTAAAAATATCCATGGTTATTTTTAAAAAAAATTAATTTAACCGTTCTTCAATCCAACTTTTAAAACTGTAAAAGTTTTGAGGAGCAACACCATGACCTACCGGATATTCTGAATACACATTTTTAAGTCCGTTTTCTTTTAGCAAAATAGGTGCTTTACGAGCCCAGTCTACAGGTAAAACTTGATCAACAGTTCCGTGAGAAATATAATAATCAGTAGTAATAGTGTTTGCTATTTGATTAGGCAATAACTCGTCGTTTATATAACCACTTAAGGCAATAACATGTTGCACTTTGTTAGGGTAATTTAAGCTTAAAGCATAACTTAAAATTGCACCTTGACTAAAGCCTAATAAAAAAGTTTTATCAGAATTGGTATTGTATTTAGCTTTTATTTCATCAATAAATAAAGCAATTTTATCTACAGATTCTTTTGCTTGTACTAAATCAGAAAACTTACCATTAACGGCATCAAAATTAATAGCATACCAAGCATAAGATCCGAATCCCATGCTGTAAGGAGCTTGAGCACTTACTATTAATAAATCATCAGGTAATTCTTCTGCAAACGAAAATAAATCTTGCTCGTTGCTACCATATCCGTGTAATAAAATTAATAAAGACGGATTTTTAATAGCTTTTTTTGGTTCTCGTACTATGTAATGTAAACTCATTTTACGAATTTAATACTAATTGATTGTTGTTAAATATTCCGTACACTTTTCCTTTTAATTCTTTTTCTAAAAAAATACTGTTTTTTGATGTTGATAAAATATTATTTTTAGAAAAAGTATAAGTTTCTTGTGGATTAAAAATTGATAAAGAAGCTTCTTCATTTTCTTTAATCGTTGTGTTTTTAATACCAAAACGTTCTTTTGGTTTGTTTGATAAGCATTTTACGATGGTCTCTAAATCTAAAATAGTATTTAAAACTCCAAATGCACTTTCTAAACCAATAGTACCATCTTTAGCGTTTGAAAATTCTACTTTTTTATGCTCAATATCAATTGGATTATGATCAGAAGTAATTATATCAATTGTTCCGTCTTTTAATCCTTCTATTAAAGCTTTTGTATCTTTTTGAGTTCTTAAAGGCGGATTCACTTTTTTGTTACCGTCAAAACCATGCAATTCATCATCTGTTAAAAATAAATTATGAATAGCTACACTACACGAAACATCTAAACCTTTCTTTTTAGCTTCTTTAATTAAGCTAACAGATTTTTTAGTTGAAATGGTAGGAATGTGTAATTTACCACCAGTATATTCTAGTAGAAATAAATCGCGCGAAATTTGAAGTTCTTCTGCTAAAGCAGGTATTCCTTTTAAACCTAAAAGGGTACTGTTTTTACCTTCATTGGCAACACCTTCGCCAGCAATTGCGTTATTTTTAGGAAAACTGAATGCTAGACCATTAAAATTTTGAGTGTAAAGCAATGCTATTTTTAACAAATTATCATTGGTTATAGGTTTTTTATAATCACCAAAAGCAATTGCTCCAGATTGTTGCATATCGTATAATTCAGCCATTTCAACACCTTTACCTTGTTGTGTTAAATTACCAATAGGATACAGGTTTGTAGCAAAACCGTTTGCTTTATTAATTAAAAATTCAACTGCCGATTTGTTATCAATTACCGGATTTGTGTTTGGGTTAACCGCAACCTCAGTAAAACCACTTTTAGCCGCAACTTGTAAACCATTTTTAATTGTTTCACGTTCCTCATATCCTGGTTCACCGAAAGAAACACTAGTATCAAACCAACCGTTAGAAACATGTAAATTATCAAGTTTAACTAATTGATATTCTTTTTTAGAAGCAATAGTCTCATCAATTTGTACGATTACTCCATCAGTAATTAAAATATCCTTTGTTTGTTGGTGATAAGGGCTAGAAGCATCAATAATTGTTGCCGATTTTAGCAGCGTTGTCATGGTTTAAAGAATTTTAAGATCAAAATTTCTATTAGCAAAGATACAATGGCTAAAGCTAAAAACCATTTCCAAAGCCATTGAATTTTATTAGCGTTATTAATATTTTCTAAAGTATTTTTAACCGAGTTAGAAAACGTTTTAGAGTTGCTTATTGAAGTGTTTAAAAAAGTTAAATTACTTTCTTCCTTCGGATAATTAAAAGCAACGTTTTTTAATATATTTTGTTGTTGTTTTATTTGATAAAAACCTGCTTTTAAAGGCTTGTTTTCGGTGGTGATTTTTACACTGTTTTGAAGTGTTTGTTGCAACGGAATAAATGAATTATGAGCACCGTAAATTGTTAAAATATCGTTTTTAGCTAATTGTTTATTAATATTAATTGTTGTTTGTTTACCAACGGTGTAATAAAGTTTCGGTAATTGTAAACTTTGCTTACCAATATTATAAAAAACGGGTACTACTAAAGGTGAATTTATAAAATTGCTGTTTTGTTTATTTAGTGGTGCAGCAACCCAATATAAATTAGAATTTGTTGCTTTTATTTGCTGAATAAAGCCTTGTTTGTTTTCAAAAGAAACAATATTGCGAGTATTTTTAAAAGCTGTGGTGTAAGATGTTTTTACAAACGGATATTGAAAATTTTGTACTTTTTTTTCAAAAACATTTTTTAAAAGTGGATGCTGATAATTAATTGTTGTAACTTTTAAACTATCATTTTTTTGTGATAAAATTTGTCCAAAATTAAGTTGATTTAATAAATTATTGTAAGATGTTGTTGCTAATTTTTTTGCAGGAATTATGATTATATCACCACTTTTTTTAGTGTATTCAACTAAATGATTGATAAGAGTTTTTGGTAAATTTTTAAGTTCATTTAAAACAATTAAATGTTGTTTTGCAATTAAATTATAATTTAATTGTTGCACGTTAGTGTTTGTTATGTTGAATTCTTTTTGGGTGTAAATTCTATTAAAAAAATTAGTTGACTCGCTAATGTTTAAAACATTAATTTTTGAATTTGTGTTGATAGAAAAATAAAAAGAATTGTCAAATTTATAAGTATCGTTGGTGTTTACAGTTATTTTTCCTAAAAAATCATCAGATTTTACAATTGAAAAATTAATTTTTTTAGCGGTGTTTTCTTCGATAGAAAACAATTGTTTATTTACCAGTTTATCTTGATTGTAAATCGCAATCGGAATTTCTTTTTTGGTTTTTCCTTGGTTTTTAACAAGAATCGTTATTTTAAAATTATCAGCACCATTATCGTTTACAAATAAACTATCAATAGATAAATTATCTTTTTTCTGCGGAGTTAATCTTACAAACGATGTGTTTACGGGTATGTTTTTAATATCGTTATTTGTTACGTTCTGAAAATCAGAAATAACAATATTTTTTGTAATGTTTTTACTTTTGTTTTCGCTCAGTATTTTTAGTAAAACATCTTTTAAATCACTTTTTTTAGCAGTATTTTTTATGTTTAATAAAATATCTTTTAATTCAAAAGCTGTTTTGTTTTTATAAAAATTATCGTTGGTAACTAGTGTGTAATTGGTTTTATTGTTGGTGTTTTCTATAATTTCTTGCGCAGCTATTTGCAGTAAATTTCCTTTTTCGCCATTGGTATTTGTACTTAACGAATTATCTAAATACATTAAAATTTGTTGTTGCTCATTGGCTTTGTGGTTGCTAAAATAAGGCTGAGCAAAAGCAATAATTAAAGCAGTTAGCAATAGTAATCTGGTAGCTAAAATCAACCATTTTTTTATGCGCGAACTTTTGCGAGTTTGTAAAGCTATCTTTTTTAAAAAAGCAACATTGGTAAAAGGTACTTTAATAAATCGTTGTAGTTGAAATAAATGAATTAATATCGGAATTATTAATAGTCCTAAGAAGTATAAAATTTCAGGATGTTTAAATTGCATAAATCATTTTTTGCTTAACAAAACTAAAGTAGTTTATTAAATGTAAAAATAGCTAAAATGATGCGTAAAAAAAGAATGTAGTTAAAAATCTGTTAGAATATAGTTTTGTTTTCGACAACGTATCAAATTTCACTATTTTTGAACTATGACTACAAAAGAGAGTGATTGTAAAATTTCAGATAAACTTGATTATCAAAAACACTGGAATATTGCATATGCTAAAAATTCTACAGAAAAATTAGGTTGGTTTGAGCCAAGTGCCAAAGAAACACTACAGTTAATTGAAAAGACGGAATTAAAAACAGCCGCTAATATTTTAAATATTGGTGTTGGTTCGTCTATATTGATTGATGAATTGTTAGCCAAAGGATATACCAATTTAATAGCAAACGATTTATCAGAAAAAGCATTAAAAAGTTTAAAAGAACGTTTGGGAGATAAATCATCCGAAGTTACTTTTTTGGTTGATGATATAACAAATACAAAGCAATTACATAAATTAAAAAACGTTGATTTATGGAATGATAGAGCAGTGTTGCATTTCTTTTTAAAAGAAGAAGAGCAGGCAACGTATTTTAAATTACTAAAGCAAGTAGTTGCAATAAACGGATTTGTAATTATAGCTGTTTTTGCGTTAGATGGTGCCGAAAAATGTTGCGGTTTAGCGTTAAAAAGATACAATAGTAAAATGTTGCAAGAAAAACTAGGGAATGAATTTAAGTTAATAGAAGAATTTAAGCACACCTTTGTAAATCCGTATGACGGAAAAAGACCTTATATTTATACCCTGTTTCAAAGAAAAAATAAGTAAATGAACGTAACACACATTCCTTTTAAAAATACCGGTTTTTTCTCTAAAACAATGATAGATTATTTAGAGAAATCAGAAAAATTACAACCTTTTTATAAAAATTTTCCTTCGATAGCATCATTTAAAAATCAGATAGAAAACAAAGCTTTTTCAAAAGAAACAAGAACTGTTTTAGTTGATGTTTTAAATAAACAATATAAATCGATTGAAGTGTCTGCGAAAACACAACAAAATATTGATGATTTATTGTTAGAAAATACCTTTACCGTAACAACGGGACATCAATTAAATTTATTTACTGGGCCGTTGTATTTTTTGTATAAAATTCTTTCAACAATTAATTTATGTGAAGAATTAAAAACCAATTATCCGAAGCAAAAATTTGTGCCAATTTATTGGATGGCAACGGAAGATCATGATTTTGAGGAAATAAATTATTTTAATTTTAAAGGGAAAAAAGTTCAATGGAATTCTGCTCAAACAGGTGGCGTTGGGCGTTTTTCTACGGATGGATTAGCGGAAGTTCTAAATGTTTTTTCTACACATTTAGGAACCTCAAAAAACGCAAAATTTTTAACCAATCTTTTTAAAGAAGGTTATGTAAAGCACACAAATTTAGCGGATGCTACTAGGTATATTGCCAACGAACTTTTTAAAAATTACGGATTGGTAATTTTAGATGCTGATGAAAGAGTGTTAAAGCAAAAATTGCTACCGTTTATAGAAAAGGAATTAAAAGAACAGGTATCTTATAAAAAGGTAACAGAAACGATTGATACTTTAGGTAAGGAATATAAAATTCAAGTAAACCCAAGAGAAATTAATTTGTTTTACCTAACGGATGAAATTCGTGAACGTATTGTTTTTGAAGAAGGAATTTATAAAGTGAACAACACCACTATTTCTTGGAGTTTTAACGAATTGATAAAGGAAGTAAATGAGTTTTCAGAACGATTTTCACCAAACGTAATTATGCGTCCGCTATATCAAGAAGTAGTTTTACCAAATTTATGCTATATCGGTGGTGGTGGTGAATTAGCGTATTGGTTGCAGTTAAAAAGTTATTTTGATGAAGTTAAAGTGCCGTTTCCAATTTTATTATTACGTAATTCGGTACAAATAGTATCAGAAAAACAAGTAAAAAAACTAAACAATCTTTCTATTTCATTAACAGATATTTTTATAAAACAAAACGATTTGTTAAAGCAAAAAGTACTAGAAACATCTGAAGAAAAAGTAGATTTTACCAATCAGAAGAAAAGTTTACAACAACAATTTGTTGGTTTACGAGAGTTAGCTAAAAAAACAGATGTTTCGTTTGTAGGAGCTGTAAATGCTCAAGAAATTAAACAGTTAAAAGGATTAGAAAATTTAGAAAAGCGTTGGTTGCACGCTGAAAAAAGAAGAAACAAAGATTTGGTTGATAGAATTATAGTATTGCAAAACGAAATATTACCAAATGAGAGTTTAGAAGAGCGTCAACGAAATTTTTCTGAATATTATTTAGAGTATGGAAACACTTTAATTGATGCGCTAAAAGAGGGATTAAAACCACTACAATTAGAATTTACAGTATTAGAACTTTAATGGAAAATAAAAACGGATTACATAAAAATAACAAGCATAAAAAAGGATATGATTTTAAGTTTTTAAAAGAACAATATCCAAAAATTAACGAGTTTGTTATCACGAAGTTTGAAAAAGAAACAATTGATTTTTCAAACCCTATTGCTGTAAAAGAGTTTAATAAAGCGTTGTTGGCAGCACATTATAATATTAAATTTTGGGATTTTTCTGATGAAAATCTTTGTCCGCCAATTCCTGGAAGAGTAGATTATATTCATCATTTAGCAGATTTAATAGGCGACGAAAAGGAGGTGAAAATATTAGATATTGGTACTGGAGCCAGTTGTGTATATCCGTTATTAGGAGCAGTTGAATATAATTGGAATTTTGTAGCTACAGATATTGATTTAGATTCGTTAGATTATGCTCAAGATATTATTGACGACAATAGCTTAACAAATAAAATTGAACTAAGACAACAGTTTGATGAAACTAATATTTTAAAAGGAATAACCAAAGAAGATGATTCTTTTTCGGCAACGATGTGTAATCCGCCATTTTATAAATCGGCAGAAGAGGCTAGGGGAGCTAATAGAAGAAAATCTAGAAATTTAGGAAATAACGCAGTCCGTAATTTTGCAGGTAATTCAAACGAGTTATGGTATGTTGGCGGCGAAAAAGCCTTTTTGCATACTTATTTATACGAAAGTTCTTTACAACCAACTTTAAGCAAGTGGTTTACTAGTTTGGTTTCAAAAAAAGAAAATGTTAAGAGTTTAGAAGCATCTTCTAAAAAACTAGGAGTTACTGAGTTTAAAGTAATTTCGATGAGTCAAGGAAATAAGGTTACTCGTATTGTGTGTTGGCGATTTTAAAATAATAAATCCAAAACCTTTTGCGTCTTAAATTAAGGTGATAAAAGGTTTTGGACTATATATTGTTAAGTAAAAAGAGCTATTCTTTAATAAAATCAGGCCAACGTTTAAGGTATTTTATAAAGGTATCACTTAAACCTTCTTTTTTTAAATATTCTTCAGAAACAGGAATATTAATAGGTTCAAATTCAGGGTTGTCGATAACCAATCTTGGAAAATTATGGTGTAAAATAGCAGACGTTCCTATTGATACAAAATCGACACCAGCATCTAATATTTTTTGAACATCAATAGCATTGCTAATTTTACCAGCAACAGTCCATTTAACATCTTTAAAATCTAAATTTTTAAAATGTTCTAACAAAGATATATTTTGATGTTTTTCATCGTTGGGCATTTTAAAGCAATCCCATAATGAAATATCTAAAAAGTCAATATTTCCGTCATTAATTAGTTGTTTACAAACCCATTTTACTTCATCAAGATCCATTCCAAATCTTTCTGGAGATAAACGAACACCTAATAAAAATTCTTTACCACATTGTTTTCTAATACCATCAACAATTTCAAAAATAATACGAGCTCTATTTTTTAAAGAACCACCGTATTCATCAGTTCTATTGTTTATTTCAGAACTTAAAAACTGCGTTAAAATGTATCCGTGTGCACCATGAACTTCGGCACCATTATAACCACAGTTTTTGGCACGAATGGCAGCCGTAATAAAATCATCTTTTAACTGTTTTACTTCTTGCAAAGTAAGTGCTCTTGAGTTTGTTTTTTCATTATCAGAAGGGCAAACAGGTTGTTGATTTATTAACTCGTGTGGCGTTCGCATACCTGCATGATGTAATTGAATAACAGCTAAACTACCAGCGCTTTTAATTTGTTGCGTTAATTTTATATGACCATCATTTAAAGTATCATTAAAAACACCTAGTTGTCCAGGAAATCCTTTACCTATTTCTTGTACGTGAGAAGCGCAAGTCATCACTAAACCAAATTCTCCTTTTGCTCGCATTGTTAACCAGTGTAATTCATCTTTAGAAAGTTGCCCGTTTTCATAACTTTGTTGATTGGTTAAAGGGGCTAACATAAATCTATTTTTCATAGTAGCTCCGCAAGTGAATTTTATTGATGAATTTGCTTTTGTCATAGTAAGAATTTAAGGTGTTTTAATAGCCAAATTTAAGAAGAATTTAGAAAATACAATACATGACAAAACATTTCTGAAATAAAATAAATATTTTCAGATTTTTTATAACGAATAAGAGTTGGTGGGGAAAAGGGTAATTTTGAGATTTGTATTTTTATCTCTACTTATTAAGTAAGCTTTTTTTGATTCGACTTAGCTGTACAGGCGAAACATTAAGGTAAGAAGCGATATAGCGTTGTGCAATTAAGTTATCTATATTGGGTATTCTTTCTCTTAAAATTAAATACCTTTCGGTGGCGCTATGAGTAGAAATGTCTAAAATAATGTCTTCAACTTTTAAATATGAACTTTCTAAAGCTTTTATGTAAAACATACTCAGTTCATGATGTTTAGCTGTTAGTTCTTTAAATTTAAAAAAGTTAGCCTTGTAGCCTGTTACTTTAGTTAAAGCTTGATAGTTTAATTCAGAAGGGATTTTTTTAACCATTGCTGTTAAACTACTTGCTAAATGTCCTTCAGAAAATAGATTTCTGGTAATTTCTTTACCGTCTTCAGTTTCAATATAAGATCTTATTAATCCTGTTTTTATGATAAAAAAATCTGTAGGATTTTCGTTTGTTTTTACAAAAAAATCAAAAGGTTCTATTTCAGTATATGTTACAATTTCTTCAAAAAGAGAAATTATATCTTTAGGTAAGTCGATAAATTGATAGAGGAAATTTTCAATATCACTTTTCATAAAATTTCGTAATTAACAAGTTTTTCCCTGTATAAAGAGAGACTATAAATATAAGTAAAAACAGTAAATAAAAAAATAAAAACACAAAAAATCAAACTTACATAAGGGGAAGTAAGTTTGATTATTTAAAAAGCTGTTTTAAGGGGTAGCTTTTTGTAAAATGTAACTTGTTAAGTACATTACAAATGTATAATGCTTTTACGGTGTGTACATTAACATATGTTTATAAAAGTTATAGTAAATAATTTTTTCGAATTCTACTTAACTGTACGGGAGTGATATTTAAATATGAAGCGATATGATATTGATTTATTAAATTATCAATACCAGGGTATCTTTTTTGAAGTTCTTCGTAACGTTGTGTTGCATTTAACATTAGTAAATTTAATATTTTAGCTTCTTCTTTTATATACACAAACTCCAATACTTTGTAGTGAAAAATAGCCAAATCATGATGTTTTTTAGATAATTCATGAAAAGATTGGTAAGAGCACTCTATAACCTCACAGTCTGTAAGGCATTCGTAAATTAAGTTTGAAGCTTCTTTTCTTATTAACGCTCCGAGATTACCTGAAGTTACTACCGGAGTAAATATAGTTTTTGTATGTTCTTTTCCTTTTTCATCAATTATATACGCTCTAATAATTCCTTTTTTTAAGATGTAAAATTGAGTTGGAATATCACCTAAATCAACAATTTTTTGGTTTTTATGTAAGCTTTTGTCTTTAGTAAGGCTTTGAAACTCATTAAAAGAGCTCTCTGAGACGTTATAAAGATTGTAAACAAAATTTCTAAAAAAATCCATATTAAAATTGTTGGTTTTTGATAGCCTCAAAATAACAATTTTTATGAAATAAAACGAAATTTATAATAGAATTATTAATAAAAACAATCAGTTTGTATGTTTGTTTTTTACTAAGGATAAAGTGAGTTTTAACTACTTTTTAGCAGAAAAAAACATGCATAATTTGTTTATTTTTAACTAAATGAATCTCTTCGTATTCTACTTAACTGTACAGGTGTAATATTTAAGTAAGAAGCGATATGATATTGATTGATTAAATTATCAATACCAGGAGATCTTTCTTGAAGTTCTTCATATCGTTCAGTCGCATTTAACATCAATAAATTTAATATTTTGGCTTCTTCTCGTATAAAAATAGCTTGTAAAACTTTGTAATGAAAAATTGATAAATCATGGTTTTTTGAAGAGAGCTCACAAAAAGAAGGATAACAGCACTCAATAACTTCACAATCAGTAAGGCATTCGTAAATTAAGTTAGAAGGTGTTTTTTTTATTAATGCACCCAAATTACCCGAAGTTACTATTGGAGTATATATTGTTTTTGTGTGTTCTTTTCCTTTTTCATCAATCATGTACGATCGTATTACACCTTTTTTTAAGATGTAAAAATAAATAGGAATTTGCCCCAAACTAACTATTTTATGATGTTTAAGTAATTTGAGATTTTTAGTAAGGCCTTGAAATTTTTCAAATGAATTTTCTGAAACATTATGAAGGCTGTAAACAAAATTTCTAAAAAAATCCATAAGCGATTCTTAAATTTGGTGATACTCTCAAATTTACATTTTTTTATTAAAAAAATATAGATTTATAGAATCTTTTTAGATTTTGTGTTTGATAATAAGATTGTTAAACTATAATTTACAGATTTATAGTAGTTTTTTCTAAAAAACTAATCGCATTTGGACCTTCCATAAAAAGTAAATCTAAAATAGATAAATTAGATATAAAACCATGTTTTTCATCAAACATTTGTATGTAGGTATCTATATTTATTGTTATTCCTTTTTTAGCAATAGCAAGGTTTCTGTAATCAGTAATAATAGGGTTTACTTCGTAGTTTTCCGCTTTATTAAAAGAAGTATCTATCTGTAAAGCATCGGTAATAAACAAATGCGTATCAATATTTACATCGTGTAAAAAGGTGTAGTTTTTATAAAATATTTTAGCTAAATCATCTTCAAAAAATTCAAAAAAAGGAGATGATCGATAAGCTGATTTTAATGATTTAAAATGTTGTAATTGCCATTGTACATCATTATCAACTCTAATATCCTTTGTTTTTTTTCTGTTTTCGGTATTTAAGTTTTTAACAGGAATGTTTAAAGATAGTTTTCCGTTAGCTCCATAAATATAGCACCTATTTCTATAAGTTTGTTTTTGGTAATTATCATCAAACTCAAAAACAACAGCATCAGATTTATATATGGCAGCATACTGTGAAATTGGCGAAAAATAGGTGGGAACAAAAAGTGACATTAAGCTTTCTTTTTTCCTTTCTTAAAACTGTAAACAAAGTAACCCGCAATTAAAATCATTACCAACCACAAATAAGAAGTAGGTTTTCCGCTACCACCAACGGTTGTAAACATTCTGTCCCAACGAATAGATTGTAATTTTGCTGTAAAACTTGGCGCATTTGGGTCCCAACTTAACCAAATTAAAACAGGTTTGCCTACTACGTGATCAAAAGGTACATATCCCCAATTTCTTGCATCTAATGAGTTTTGGCGGTTATCTCCCATCATCCAATAATAATCTTGCTTAAAAGTGTAGTTTTTAGCTTTTTTACCATTGATGTAAATGTCGTTTCCAAAAATAGTTAAATCATTGTGCTCATATCTTCGGATGATTTGCTCGTAAAACGGAATTGTATTTTCGTTTAAGGCAACTGTTGTACCTGCTTTAGGAATGTATATTGGTCCAAAATTGTCTGATGACCAGGCGTATTTAGGGTTGTGAGGAAAAACAGATTTATCGTAAGTTCCACTAGGTTTTAAAAATTTAGTTGCGCTTTTTACGATTGATTCTTTGGCTAAAGATGCTGCTTCATCATCCGTAAGATTAAGGTAATACATGCCATCGTTAGACATTTTACCTTCTCTATTTTTGTTGTATTTTCTAATTAAATTATCTGATAATTGTTTACCATCAGTATCAACTTTAAAATACCACTGTGGTTTTGCTCTGTCTGGTAAAACCGTTTTTTTTCCGTTTATAAATACATAACCATCACGAACCTCTAGTGTATCACCAGCAATACCTGTTGCTCTTTTTACATAATTTGTTCGTTTATCAATAGGTTTATAAGTTGCTTCTCCCGAACGATCACCCCACATTGTTTTTAAAGTGTCTGCGGGCCAGCTAAACACAACAATATCATTGCGTTTAATGTTTTGAAAACCAGGTAAACGCATATAAGGTAAAGAGAGTTTATTTAAAAACCCGTCTTCGTTTTTATCATCAGAAATAAAAGATTTATTTCCTAAAACGGGAATGGTATCATGCGCCATTGGAGCGGCTACTACGGTATTAGGAACGCGTGCTCCGTAGTGAAATTTACTTACAAATAAATAATCACCTACCAATAATGTTTTTTCTAATGATGAAGTGGGTATCGTGTACGGTTGCATAAAATAAGTATGCACTAAAGTTGCTGCGATAATAGCAAAAGCAATAGAGCTTACCCATTCTCCTAAGCTAGATCTTGGTTGTAAACTTCGGTCTTCAATGTAAGGTGTATTGGTAAAATAATTGATGTAGTAAATGTAAAATCCGAAGGTAAAAATAACTAAGAGCGTGTCTTTTCGTTGGTTAAAACCAAAACTTCTACAAGTTTCTACCCAAATTATAGGAAACATTAATAAGTTAACTATTGGAAAAAACAGTAAAATAACCCACCATTTTGGTCTGTTTATTATTTGCATTAAAACAATGGCATTGTAAACAGGTATTGCTGCTTCCCATGCTTTTTTTCCTGCTTTAACATAGAGTTTCCAAGTTCCTAAAAAATGGATGACTTGTAATAGTAAGAAAAATATAAACCACTCGGTAAATGTCATAATATAGTTATTTTGTTTTCCTAACGAGTAGGAAGTAAATTCAGTATTATAGGTGTGTTTTTTACGATTTTTGTTACGTAATTAACCTAAGTTTAACACATCTCTCATGGTGTAAACACCAGTTTTATCAACTAACCACTCGGCAGCAATAACGGCTCCTAAAGCAAAACCATGCCTGTTGTGCGCTGTGTGTTTAATATCAATAGTATCAATTTTAGATTGATAACTTACTGTATGCGTACCAGGTACATCGGGAGTTCTAATTGCTGTAATAGGAATGTTTTCTTCGGATGTTTGCTGGTCTAATTCCCAAGTTACTTTTTCAGAATTTTCAATAATTCCGTCAGCTAAAGTAATTGCGGTACCACTTGGAGCGTCTAATTTTTTAGTATGATGAATCTCTTCAATAGAAATATTATATTCATTTAAAGTTTTCATCATTTTAGCAAGTTGTTTATTTAGTTCAAAAAAAACATTGACACCTAAGCTAAAGTTTGATGCGTAGATAAAAGCGCCTTTTTGTTGTTTACAAAGAGCTACGATAGAGTCGTATTTTTCTAACCAACCTGTGGTTCCAGAAATAACCGGAATGTTGTTATTTATGCAATTGCTAATATTGTTAAAAGCTGATGTAGGAATGCTAAAATCGATAGCAATATCTGCTTTGGTAATGTCGTATGTTTCTTTTCCTGAAGTTTTAATAATTACTTCATGACCTCTTTGTAAAGCAATTTGTTCAATTTCTTTACCCATTCTTCCATAACCAAGTAGGGCTATTTTCATTTTAAAAAGTATATTTTAATGTTAGTCCCACCTTCGGTGCTTCAATAAATAAAGGATCGGGTGTTATTATCGGATTTATAGATAAGCTATCATCAGTATCAAACTGTAATAAATGCGCATTTACACTTGCTTCTACAATTTGAAGAACGTATAATAAAACTCCTGTTAATAGCGATAAATCTCTGTTTTTACGTAATGTTTTTTGTGCGTTTTCAAGTCCAGAGTCAGAAATTAATTGAACTCCGTTTGCATTCGTAAATTCATCTTTTAAACCTTGTTTACGTAGTTTAAAAGCAGTTCTGTAACGGTCATATTCGTCACTATTATCAATATAATAATAAGTGCTTGCACCTATCGCAGCCCAAACAATGGGAGCTTTCCAGTATTTTTTGTTATAAATTTGTCCTCCTCCAGGAAAAATAGCTGAATAAAAAGCTGCTTTAGAGGGAGAAAGCGGATTGTATTTGTCGCTACCTAATTGTAATTGTTTAGCCCTTATAGCGGTAGAATCTTTTTGAGCAACTATATGTAAGCTTAAAAAAAAACTAAAAAAAACGAATATGATATTGCGAAAATTCAATTTACTTTAATAATTTTTTAATACGATTAAAGTCTTCTTCGGAAGTAAAAGGAATAGATATTTTCCCTTTTCCTTTGTTATTTACACTAATGGCTATTTTATTACCAAAATAGTTACTCATATCTTTTACACTTTCTGAAACAAAACTAGGTACGGTTTTCTTTTTAGAAATTTTTGATACAATTCCTGATTTTAAACTTTTTACCAGTTCTTCGGTTTGACGTACAGAAAGTTTTTCTTTTACTATTTTTTCGTAAACAGATAGTTGATTTTCGATGCTAAAAACACTAATTAAAGCACGTCCATGTCCCATAGAGATAAATCCATCTCGCATTCCTGTTTGAATAATAGGATCTAATTTTAATAAACGTAAATAATTAGTAACGGTTGATCTTTTTTTACCAACCCTAACACTTAATTCTTCTTGTGTTAATTTAATTTCATCAATTAAACGTTGGTAAGAGAGTGCTACTTCAATAGGATCAAGGTTTTTACGTTGAATGTTTTCAACCAATGCCATTTCTAGCATTTCTTGATCGTTTGCTAAACGAATATAAGCTGGTACGGTTTTATTGCCTATTAATTTAGAAGCTCTAAAACGACGTTCACCAGAAACTAATTGAAATTTATTGCTTGATAATTTACGAACTGTAATGGGTTGAATTACGCCTAATTGTTGAATTGAATCTGCCAATTCTCGTAAAGCTTCTTCATCAAAATAGGTTCTAGGCTGAAACGGATTTACTTCAATAGCATCTAGGGCTATTTCAATAATATTTCCTACTAATTTATCAGCATTTTTGTCTTCCGCAGAGCTTACTTCTGCAGTTTCTTTTAATAAGGCTGATAAACCTCTACCTAAAGCTTGTTTTTTAGTTGCTTTTGCCATGTACCGTACTTATGCGTTTTTAGTTAAAATTTCGTTCGCCAAATTTAAGTAATTTACAGCTCCTTTACTGGTTGCATCGTATGAAATTATACTTTCGCCATAACTAGGTGCTTCACTTAAACGGATATTTCGGTGAACTATGGTATCAAAAACCATTGAGCTAAAGTGTTTTTTTACTTCTTCAACAACTTGATTAGAAAGTCGTAAGCGAGAATCGAACATGGTTAATAATAAGCCTTCGATATCTAAATCTGCATTGTGAATTTTTTGAACACTTTTAATGGTGTTTAATAATTTTCCTAAACCTTCTAAGGCAAAATATTCACATTGTATAGGAATAATAACAGAATCGGCAGCAACTAAAGAGTTTAAGGTGATTAAACCTAAAGAAGGTGCGCAATCAATTAAAATATAATCGTAATCGTCTTTTATTTCTGTCAATGCTTTTTTAAGCATGTATTCTCTTTCTTGCTTGTCTACTAATTCTATTTCAATAGCTACAAGATCAATATGAGCTGGAATTAAATCAACGTTTGGTGAGTTGGTTTTTAAAATAGTGTCTTTGGCTGCTACGGTGTGTTCTAAAACTTGATAAGTTCCGAATTCGATCGTTTCAACATCTAAACCTAAACCAGAAGTAGCATTTGCTTGTGGATCTGCATCAATTAATAATACTTTTTTCTCTAAAACACCTAACGATGCTGCTAAGTTTACAGAGCTTGTAGTTTTACCTACACCACCTTTTTGATTTGCAATTGCTATTATTTTACCCATAGTGATTTATAAAAAGTTTGAAAGAGGTAAATTTACAATTATTTATCATTTTTTAAAGCGAAAGATGTTAACAAAAATATAATTGTACGGTTTAGCTAAATAAAAAAGCCACAGATTTGATTCTGTGGCTTTTATGTTTTTTTATTGAGTGTTTTATCCGTTTAACATTACTGGCATTACTAACATTGTAACTAATTCACCTTCATCGGTTCCATCAATCGGAGTTAAAATACCTGCTCTGTTAGGTAAAGACATTTCTATTAATACATCGTTTGCATTTAAGTTGTTTAACATTTCGCTTAAAAAACGAGAGTTAAATCCTATTTGCATGTCATCACCTTGGTAATCACATTGTAAACGTTCATCTGCTTTGTTAGAGTAATCTAAATCTTCGGCAGAAATGTTTAGTTCTGTTCCTGCCATTTTTAAACGAATTTGATGCGTTGTTTTACTAGAAAATATAGAAACACGACGAACAGAGTTTAAGAAAGAGGCTCTATCTACCGTTAATTTATTTGGATTTTCTTTAGGTATTACCGCTTCGTAATTAGGGTATTTCCCGTCAATTAAACGACATACCAAAACAACGTTGTCAAACGTAAATTTGGCATTTGTATCGTTATATTCAATAGTAACATTATTTTCAGATCCACTTAAAATACCTTTTAATAAGTTTAAAGGTTTTTTAGGCATAATAAATTCTGCTGATTTATCGGCAGTAACATCTGTACGAGTATATTTTACTAACTTATGAGCATCAGTAGCTACAAAAGTTAATTCTTTTGAGTTAAATTGAAAAAACACACCGCTCATTACCGGTCTTAAATCATCATTACCAGCAGCAAAAATTGTTTTAGAAATTGCAGTGGCTAAAATATTAGACGGAATTTCGGTACTACTTGGTGAAGGTAATTCAACCGCTTTAGGAAATTCTTCTCCGCTAAAATATGCCATGTCGTATTTACCTTGCTCCGAAATAATTTCGATAGTACTACCGCTTTCTGCTTTAAAAGTAAGTGGTTGCTCTGGAAAAGTTTTTAAAGTATCTAGTAATAATCGCGCATTTATAGCAATAGAACCCGTGTCGGCACTTTCAACTTCAACAACAGAGGTCATGGTTGTTTCAAGATCTGATGATGATATTTGAAGTTCATTGTTAGCTAGTTCGAACAAAAAATTGTCTAAAATAGGTAATGTGTTATTGCTGTTTATAACCCCTCCTAAAACTTGTAATTGTTTTAATAATTGAGAGCTAGATACGATAAATTTCATTTAGTATAGTTTCTATTTATTAGATTTACAAATATATCTTAATTTGATGATTTTAAAAATTATTTTTTCAATCAATAAAAAAGACTAATTAAATTGATAATTAAATTGTAAGGTTCCGTAAAAATTTCCTTTAGGTACGCGGTAACTGTTTAGTTTTTTGGTGTGATAATTTATTGCGTATCCTAAATTAAAACGATTAAAAGTAGCGCGAATTCCTACTTCGGCTGTAAACTTAAACGGCTTAATACCAAAAGTAATCGGACTATTATTGTTTAAAAAACTTCCTTGAATGGTTGCGTCGTATAAAACATAGCTAATCATTGGTTTTAGGTAGATAAATGCTTCAGGTTTGTTGCTAAAACTGGTGTTTTTATTATTTAAATTACCGTTAAAAGCAATAGAATTGATTATTTTTTGAAGTGGATTAATTCCGATGCGACCATAAAATCCTGTTGAAAAATCAGTATAAACCGTACCTGCTTTAGCATTGTTTATCCAATTAATATCAAAATGATTATCGTTTGCTAAGTTTTTTATGTATTCAAGGTTTAAGTTTAGTCCAAGAGCGCTTGAAATTTCGTATTTCCATCCAATGGCTTTTTTATAACCATAAATATGATGAATAAAATCTTGCAATTCTTTACTCATTGCAGCAGGACCTATAACACCAATTTCAATACTTGATTTTAAAATAGTATTGTTTTTATAAAATTTTTGAATACCAAAACGTCCAAACAAGTAACCTGCAAATGGGCGATCGTGATTTCCGTGTTGTTGTACGGTAGCTTTAAAAGGCGTGTACATGTGATGCCCAATTTGAATTTCGAATGCTTTTTTTTCTATGTTTTTAAGTTTTTTAGAACTTAAATATCTGTATGTAAAAAACATTCCGTTGGTGTAATACCTGTCTTGACTAGTTGAAATATATAAATCATTATCGTTTAAAAAACTAAATTCTTTACTGTATTTTCGTTGGGAAAAAAGATTGAGACAGAAAAAGATACATAAAAAAAATATTTTTTGTTTCATAGCAGCTAATATCATCTTATTTTAGCAAAAATAGAGTTAATTTATTAATGATTTAAGTATTATTTTAAATGAAAAATAAAGCAAAACTTACCATCAATGATTTTGAAAGCGTTGCTACAAACGACGAATTGTTGAATTTAATTAAAGAAAAAGGTATTTCTATCGCTAAGGTTGAGGAAAAAATGGACTATGAAGAGGAACTGAAAAATCTTCAAATAGAGTTGGTAAAACTTCAGCAATGGATAGCAAAAAATAATAAACGAGTAGCAGTGATTTTTGAAGGAAGAGATGCTGCCGGAAAAGGAGGGAATATCCGTAGATTTATGGAGCATTTAAATCCGCGTTCTATGCGTTTGGTTGCTTTAAATAAACCTACTGTTGTTGAAAAAGGACAATGGTACTTTCAACGATATATTAAAGAATTGCCAAATCCGGGAGAGATTGTTTTTTTTGACCGTAGTTGGTATAATAGGGCGGTAGTTGAGCCTGTAATGGACTTTTGTACTAAAGAGGAATATAAAAATTTTTTAGTGCAAGTGCCAGAGTTTGAGCATATGTTGTATGAAGATGGTGTAACGGTTATTAAATTTTGGTTATCAATATCAAAAGAAGAGCAAATGCGTCGTTTTGATGCACGAAATGATAATCCTTTAAAAAGATGGAAGTTTAGTCCGGTTGATAAAAAAGGGCAAGAATTGTGGGATAAATATTCATATTATAAGGAGGAAATGTTTACGAAAACACATACAGCTTATTGTCCTTGGATTGTGGTAAAAACCAATGATAAAATGAAAGCAAGGGTAGAGTGTATTCGTTATGTATTATCGCAATTTGATTATCAAGAAAAAGAAGAGTTAAAAATAATGAATAACCCAGATCCTAATATTGTAATGCGTTATTATAGATCGGTAAATCATTTAGATTAATATGGGAAAATTAACACAAAAAGACGTTAATAAACTAAATACCACTAAAGGTTTAAAAGCTGTTTTATCTAAAGCATTTAATTTAGAAAGAGCAATTAGGTATGTTGATTATGAGCGTAAATTAAAAAAATTACAAGTAGAATTAATTCGTTTGCAAACTTGGGCAATACAAAAAGACGAACGTATTATCATTATTTTTGAAGGAAGAGATGCTGCCGGAAAAGGAGGTGCAATTCGTAGAATTACAGAGCGAATTAATCCGCGTCATATGCGTATTGTAGCCTTGCCAAAACCTAATGAAGATCAAAAAACACAATGGTATTTTCAGCGTTATGTAGAGCAGTTTCCAAAGGCAGGAGAAATGGTTTTTTTTGATCGTAGTTGGTATAATAGAGCAGTGGTAGAGCCTGTAAATGGATTTTGTACGCAAAAAGAATACAAGGTTTTTATGAATCAGGTAAATGATTTTGAGCGAATGATTTTAGAATCGGGTATTCGATTGGTTAAAATATACATGTCTATCAATAAAAAAGAGCAAGCAAAGCGTTTTGCTGATATAAAAAACAATCCTTTAAAGCAGTGGAAAATTACTCCAGTTGATGAACGAGCACAAGAGCTTTGGGATGATTACACAGAGTATAAGCGTGCTATGTTTTCTAAAACAAACACAAGAACATCACCATGGAAAGTGATTAGAGCAAATAGAAAAACAATTGCTCGTGTAAATGCTATAAATCACGTGTTAAAAAGCATTCCTTACGATAAGGATACAATTGTGTAAAAATTTACAACTCGTTTTTTATTGTATGCTTACCTTTATAATAAAAAACAACGTCACCCTGAATTTATTTCAGGGTCTCATTTGTATGCGTTTCTTTTGTAAAAATGTGTGATTCTGAAACAAGTTCAGAATGACGCTATTTATAAATTTATAACTGGTTTTTATTGTATGTTTACTTTTATAATAAAATAACAACGTCACCCTGAATTTATTTCAAGGTCTCATTTGTATGTGTTTTATTTGTAATGATATGTGATTCTGAAACAAGTTTAGAATGACGCTATTTATAAATTTGCAATTCGTTTTTATTGTATGCTTACCTTTATAATAAAAAACAACGTCACCCTGAATTTATTTCAGGGTCTCATTTGTATGCGTTTCATTTGTAATGATATGTGATTCTGAAACAAGTTTAGAATGACGCTATTTATAAATTTGCAATTCGTTTTTTATTGTAGGTTTACTTTTATAATAAAATAAAAACGTCACCCTGAATTTATTTCAGGATCTCATTTGTATGTATTTCATTTGTAATGATATGTGATTTTGAAACAAGCTCAGAATGACGCTATTTATAAATTTGCAATTCGTTTTTATTGTATGTTTACCTTTATAATAAAAAACAACGTCACTCTGAATTTATTTCAGGATCTCATTTGTATGTGTTCCATTTGTAATGATATGTGATTCTGAAATAAGTTTAGAATGACGCTATTTATAAATTTACAATTCGTTTTTATTGTATGTTTACCTTTATAATAAAATAACAACGTCACCCTGAATTTATTTCAGGGTCTCATTTGTATGTGTTCGATTTATAATGATATGTGATTCTGAAACAAGTTCAGAATGGCGCTATTTATAAATTTGCGATTCGTTTTTATTGTAGGTTTACTTTTATAATAAAAAACAACGTCACCCTGAATTTATTTCAGGGTCTTATTTGTATGTGTTCGATTTATAATGATATGTGATTCTGAAACAAGTTCAGAATGACGCTATTTATAAATTTGCAATTCGTTTTTATTGTGTGCTTACCTTTATAATAAAATAAAAACGTCACCCTGAATTTATTTCATGGTCTCATTTGTATGCGTTTCATTTGTAAAAATGTGTGATTCTGAAACAAGTTCAGAATGACGTTATTTATAAATTTACAACTCGTTTTTTATTGTTTTAAAAATAAAAAATATCTCACCCGCAATTAACTTACTAGTGTTTAAATAGGTTTCGTTAACTAAATCGGTATTATCAGATTTTTTTGGGTCAGAATATGGTAAATGAAATCTAGCAATGGCATCCGGAATAAAAGGGCAGTTTTCGTCTGCGCTATCGCAAGTGGTTATCGCAATATAAGGATAACTGTTATTTGGGTGGTCGTAGGTTTTAGAAAATCCTAAAATAGATTTTTTAGTACCATCGAAAGAAATTAAATAACGAGGATTTTGATGAGAAAAATCTACAATATTAAAATCGAAACCTGTTTTTTGTAAGCTTTTTACAGTGTTTCTATGAAAAGCAGTAGTTTCTGTTCCGCCAGAATATGAAAAGATGTTTTTTAAGTTGAAGTATTCGATAGCAAAAAAACTCCAAGCTTGTGCAAATAGACTTCTTCTAGAGTTGTGTGTGCAAATAAAATTAAGGTTAATTTTTTCTCTATCTTGGTATTCACTAATAATTAATTGCGCAATGTTAGTAAGTAGTTTTTTTCGTTCGCTACTAATTGTTATTTCTTTATAAGCTTCTTTAAAGAATATTTTTGTGCTGATATTTTTAGTGTTTATCATTTTTTTACAGTTCTTTTGCAATATATAATTACTGCAAAAATACGCTGTAAAGCTCTTTAATTGAATTAAGTAAAGGTTAAGAATGTGTTTAGAAATAGGTAATAAAGTAGCAGTTTTAGATGCTGATATTAGAGGATTCATAACAAAAAAAGAAAATAAGCTATTTTTTGTTAAAGATGCTGATGGTATGGAATTTTCTTTTTATGCGACCGAGTTGGTTAAAATAGGCGAAGATCAGCACGAATTAAGTAAGCGAACTCGAGTTAGCAATTCGTTGTTGAGAGCAAAAATTGAAGACACGAAAAAAAAGAAAAAATCAGCATTTGTAAAAGATAAAAACGAAGTAGTAATGGAGGTGGATTTACATGCTAGTAAATTAGTAAAATCTACGCGCGGAATGGATAACTACGATATTTTATCGTTGCAATTACAAACTGCCAAACATAAGGTAGAGTATTGCATGTCTAAAAGTATTTCTAAATTAGTGTTAATTCATGGTGTAGGTGAAGGAGTGTTAAAAACAGAATTGTATTATTTGTTAAATAAGTATGCTGTAAAATATTACGATGCTTCTTATCAAAAATACGGAGCCGGAGCAACGGAAGTTTATATTTATCAAAATTCAAATTAAATTATTTTTATGAAAACTGTATATTTAGATAATGCAGCAACAACACCTATGTTACCAGAGGTGATTGAGGTTATGCAGCAATCAATGCAAAATAATTTTGGAAATCCATCTTCAGTACATCAGTTTGGTAGAAAAGCAAAAGCAGCTGTAGAAACAGCGCGAAAAAATATAGCAAAACACTTTAATGTATCTGCGGCAGAAATAATTTTTACTGCTGGTGGTACCGAGGCAGATAATTTAATCTTACACAATGCGGTGGTTAATTTAGGGGTTACAAAAATTATTACTTCTAAAATAGAGCATCACGCAGTTTTGCGAACAGTGCAATATTTGCAAAAACAATATAATATAAAGGTAATTTATGTTGATGTTGATGAAAACGGAGCTGTTTTATTAGATGATTTGGCGATGCTTTTAAAAGCATCACCCGAAAAAACTTTAGTTACTTTAATGATGGTTAATAACGAAATTGGTAATTTATTACCTGTTGATAAAGTTGTTGAGGTTTGTAAAAAGTATCAAGCTTATTTTCATTCAGATACTGTGCAGGTAATTGGGCATTATCAGTTAGATTTACAAAAAACACCGATTGATTTTATTGCGGCAAGTGCACATAAATTTCACGGCCCTAAAGGTGTTGGTTTTGCGTATGTTAAAAAAGGAATTTCGGTACAGCCAATGTTGTATGGTGGCGAACAAGAAAAAGGAGCGCGATCTAGTACCGAAAATGTACATGCTATTTTAGGAATGGAAAAAGCGTTAGAGGTTTCGTACAGTAATTTAAAACAAGATGTAGACTATATAATAGGAGTGAAAAAATATTTTATCGAACAATTACAAGCTCGTTTTAAAAATATTCAGTTTAATGGTGAGTCTGCAAGTTTAGAAAAAAGTAGTTACACAATATTAAATGTTCGTTTTCCGGTAAAAAATAAAATGTTACTTTTTAATTTAGACCTGCAAGGTGTTGCTGCTTCAGGAGGAAGTGCATGTCAAAGTGGTGCAAATAAAGGTTCGCATGTGTTAAGAGTTTTTTTAAGTGATGAAAATGCAGAAAGAACGTCAATTCGTTTTTCTTTTAGTAAATTCACTAAAAAGGAGGAGCTTGATTTAGTTTTAAATGTGTTAAATCAATTTTAAAGCTGTTTTAAGGAGTTTTTATTATTTTTTAAACTATGTGCTGCTTGTTTTTTTTACGTTGGATTAAAAAATAAATATAACTTGCTTGTTAAATATATTTTGTTTATTTTAGTCACGAGTATGATAGTTTTTTGTTATTTACAAAAAAAAAGATAATTTTTTTGTGACTTAGCGAATAAAAAGGTGTCTTAACAGGTGTAGTGTAAAAAAATAATAATTACATTTGCGCAATATATTAGAAACATCCCCCCGTAAAAACATCTATCACAAAAAAGTGATAAGAATTTTTTTGGGGGGATGTTTACGTTTTAGTAACATAGCGATATGTTTGTTATAACGATTGTAAGTTTTATTAAATATATAATGGCAGTAAAATGCTGTAATCATTTTTAGGAATTAAAGTGCTTTTTTATGAAAAAAAAATACTATTCAGTCTTTAAAGGAATAATGTTTTTGTTGTTAATGTTCTTAGCTAATAATAGTTATGGTCAATCTTATACAATGAATAATACACCTGTGTCAACATGTTCAGGTACTTTTACGGATTCAAATGCATTGTCAGGAGATAGGTATCAAGATGGTGAATCTTTTACTAAAACATTTACAACTAATACGTCAGGAAATGTTTTAAGGTTTGAGTTTAATTCAGATTTTGATATAGAAGATGGAGGGAGTACTTGTCAATATGATTACTTAGAAATTTATGATGGGGCTGATTCAAGTGCTTCATTAATAGGTAGATATTGTGGCGTAACAAGTCCTGGGATAATAACTTCAACAGGGAGTTCATTAACATTTGTGTTTTTTTCAGATGATTTTGGTGGTACTTCAAGTGATGATGTAGTTGGTACAGGTTGGAGTGCAGAAATTAGTTGTGTTGATCCATGTGATGCATTAATATCAGGTAATTTAGATGGAGATGGTGATAATGTGTCAGATATTTGTGATTTAGATAATGATAATGATGGTATTTTAGATACTGCTGAAGGGCTTTGTGAAACATCATATACAGGGCGTTTTTCAACGGCATTATCACCTAGTCTTACAAATGGGGATACAGATCATACTTTTACAAATGTTTTTGCTTCAGGAGTAAATATTAATTTATTAACAACATTTAATAATGTAGGTGGTAATAATATATTTATCAATAATAATGGAACTGGAGGAAATAGGTCAGATGATAGTTTAGTTTTAGGTATGAACGGAAGTGATATATCTAATAATTCTCAAAATTGTTCGGTAGAATTTGTTTTTTCAGAAAATATTCAATTAAATAATTTAGTAATAGGTGATTTAGATAGAAATGATTTTCAAGATGAAGTAAACGTTGAAGCTTTTGATGAAAATAATGCCCCGGTTCAATTAAGCATATCTTTTGGGTCGAACTTGGTTTATGATCAGGTAGAGGATACTTATAAGGCACCTAGTGGTAGTTCAGGTGAGTTTGATGTAACAAACCAATTATCTATAAATTCTTCTAAACACATAAGAAGAATAGTTGTAACTAATAATTTAGGAGATGGAGGAAGTAGTGGAGGTGATCCAGGTTATCAAGCTATTCATTTTTTAGACTTAAATTTTTGTACAGTAAGTGATACCGATAATGACGGTACCCCAGATTATTTAGATTTAGATTCTGATGGTGATGGTTGTTATGATGCTATTGAGGGAGATGAAGATGTTGAGTTTTCGCATTTGGTAGCTTCAGGAATTCATCAAGGAAGAATAAATACAGCAGCAAACGGAGGGGTTAATGGAAATGGTGTACCTAATTTAGTAAATACATCAGGAGCTGCTGACGGAACAAATGATAATCAAGGTCAGGGAGCAGGAACTAGTACTGTAGTTAATACAGCACCAAATGCAGGAAGCTTAAGTGGAGGTACAGCTGTTTGTGAATCTCAAACTTTAGCATTGTCATCTAACGGAGATCCTGGAGGAGTGTGGAGTAGTTCTAATACTTCATTTGCAACTGTAAATACGTCAGGTGTTGTAACAGGAGTAAGTTCAGGTTCTGTAACTATTACTTATACAGTAACATCTGCAGGAGGTTGTGAAGATAGTTCAGATATTGCAGTAACGGTAAATAATACAGAAACTGCAGCAGCAGGAGCTGTAACCCAGCCTACATGTGAAAATGCTGTTGGAACATTCCAAATTACAGGATATAATGCTGCTAATACATATACCTTTACACCAGCAGTGGTAAGTATTTCAGGATCTGGATTGGTAACAGCCAATGCAGCAACGTATACTTTCACGGTAAGAAATGGAGTGGGATGTACATCGGCACCAAGTGCTGATATAATTGTGAATACGCAGCCAAAATCACCAACAGCAGTAATAGCTAATAATCACGGACTTGCGTTAGACTGTACAACACCAAATACTACTTTAACAGCAAGTGGCGGAACGAGTTACTCATGGTCAGATGGATCAACAGTAGTTGGAACAAATGCAGGCTTAACAGTAACAACCGCAGGAACATTTACGGTAACAGTAACAGGAGCTAATGGATGTACAGATACAGCATCAGTAACAACGACATTAGATAATACAGCACCAACAGCAAGCATTACTAATGATAATGGATTGGCATTAAGTTGTTCAGTACCAAGTACTACGTTAACAGCAAGTGGCGGAACGAGTTACTCATGGTCAGATGGATCAACAGTAGTTGGAACAAATGCAGGTTTAACAGTAACAACCGCAGGAACATTTACGGTAACAGTAACAGGAGCTAATGGATGTACAGATACAGCATCAGTAACAACGACATTAGATAATACAGCACCAACAGCTTCTATCACAAACAATAATGGATTGGCATTAAGTTGTTCAGTACCAAGTACTACGTTAACAGCAAGTGGCGGAACGAGTTACTCATGGTCAGATGGATCAACAGTAGTTGGAACAAATGCAGGCTTAACAGTAACAACCGCAGGAACATTTACGGTAACAGTAACAGGAGCTAATGGATGTACAGATACAGCATCAGTAACAACGACATTAGATAATACAGCACCAACAGCTTCTATCACAAACAATAATGGTTTGGCGTTAAGTTGTTCAGTACCAAATACTACGTTAACAGCAAGTGGCGGAACGAGTTACTCATGGTCAGATGGATCAACAGTAGTTGGAACAAATGCAGGCTTAACAGTAACAACCGCAGGAACTTTTACGGTAACAGTAACAGGAGCTAATGGATGTACAGATACAGCATCAGTAACAACGACATTAGATAATACAGCACCAACAGCTTCTATCACAAACGATAATGGTTTGGCATTAAGTTGTTCAGTACCAAATACTACTTTAACAGCAAGTGGCGGAACGAGTTACTCATGGTCAGATGGATCAACAGTAGTTGGAACAAATGCAGGTTTAACAGTAACAACCGCAGGAACATTTACGGTAACAGTAACAGGAGCTAATGGATGTACAGATACAGCATCAGTAACAACGACATTAGATAATACAGCACCAACAGCTTCTATCACAAACGATAATGGTTTGGCATTAAGTTGTTCAGTACCAAATACTACTTTAACAGCAAGTGGGGGAGCGAGTTACTCATGGTCAGATGGATCAACAGTAGTTGGAACAAATGCAGGTTTAACAGTAACAACCGCAGGAACATTTACGGTAACAGTAACAGGAGCTAATGGATGTACAGATACAGCATCAGTAACAACGACATTAGATAATACAGCACCAACAGCTTCTATCACAAACAATAATGGTTTGGCATTAAGTTGTTCAGTACCAAATACTACTTTAACAGCAAGTGGGGGAGCGAGTTACTCATGGTCAGATGGATCAACAGTAGTTGGAACAAATGCAGGTTTAACAGTAACAACCGCAGGAACATTTACGGTAACAGTAACAGGAGCTAATGGATGTACAGATACAGCATCAGTAACAACGACATTAGATAATACAGCACCAACAGCAAGCATTACTAATGATAATGGATTGGCATTAAGTTGTTCAGTACCAAGTACTACGTTAACAGCAAGTGGCGGAACGAGTTACTCATGGTCAGATGGATCAACAGTAGTTGGAACAAATGCAGGCTTAACAGTAACAACCGCAGGAACATTTACGGTAACAGTAACAGGAGCTAATGGATGTACAGATACAGCATCAGTAACAACGACATTAGATAATGCAGCACCAACAGCTTCTATCACAAACGATAATGGTTTGGCGTTAAGTTGTTCAGTACCAAATACTACTTTAACAGCAAGTGGCGGAACGAGTTACTCATGGTCAGATGGATCAACAGTAGTTGGAACAAATGCAGGTTTAACAGTAACAACCGCAGGAACATTTACGGTAACAGTAACAGGAGCTAATGGATGTACAGATACAGCATCAGTAACAACGACATTAGATAATACAGCACCAACAGCAAGCATTACTAATGATAATGGATTGGCATTAAGTTGTTCAGTACCAAATACTACTTTAACAGCAAGTGGCGGAACGAGTTACTCATGGTCAGATGGATCAACAGTAGTTGGAACAAATGCAGGTTTAACAGTAACAACCGCAGGAACATTTACGGTAACAGTAACAGGAGCTAATGGATGTACAGATACAGCATCAGTAACAACGACATTAGATAATACAGCACCAACAGCTTCTATCACAAACAATAATGGTTTGGCATTAAGTTGTTCAGTACCAAATACTACTTTAACAGCAAGTGGGGGAGCGAGTTACTCATGGTCAGATGGATCAACAGTAGTTGGAACAAATGCAGGCTTAACAGTAACAACCGCAGGAACATTTACGGTAACAGTAACAGGAGCTAATGGATGTACAGATACAGCATCAGTAACAACGACATTAGATAATACAGCACCAACAGCTTCTATCACAAACAATAATGGTTTGGCATTAAGTTGTACAACACCAAGTACTACGTTAACAGCAAGTGGTGGAGCGAGTTACTCATGGTCAGATGGATCAACAGTAGTTGGAACAAATGCAGGCTTAACAGTAACAACCGCAGGAACATTTACGGTAACAGTAACAGGAGCTAATGGATGTACAGATACAGCATCAGTAACAACGACATTAGATAATACAGCACCAACAGCAAGCATTACTAATGATAATGGATTGGCATTAAGTTGTTCAGTACCAAGTACTACGTTAACAGCAAGTGGCGGAACGAGTTACTCATGGTCAGATGGATCAACAGTAGTTGGAACAAATTCAGGCTTAACAGTAACAACCGCAGGAACATTTACGGTAACAGTAACAGGAGCTAATGGATGTACAGATACAGCATCAGTAACAACGACATTAGATAATACAGCACCAACAGCTTCTATCACAAACGATAATGGTTTGGCATTAAGTTGTTCAGTACCAAATACTACGTTAACAGCAAGTGGCGGAACGAGTTACTCATGGTCAGATGGATCAACAGTAGTTGGAACAAATTCAGGCTTAACAGTAACAACCGCAGGAACATTTACGGTAACAGTAACAGGAGCTAATGGATGTACAGATACAGCATCAGTAACAACGACATTAGATAATACAGCACCAACAGCTTCTATCACAAACGATAATGGATTGGCATTAAGTTGTTCAGTACCAAATACTACTTTAACAGCAAGTGGCGGAACGAGTTACTCATGGTCAGATGGATCAACAGTAGTTGGAACAAATGCAGGCTTAACAGTAACAACCGCAGGAACATTTACGGTAACAGTAACAGGAGCTAATGGATGTACAGATACAGCATCAGTAACAACGACATTAGATAATACAGCACCAACAGCTTCTATCACAAACAATAATGGATTGGCATTAAGTTGTTCAGTACCAAGTACTACGTTAACAGCAAGTGGCGGAACGAGTTACTCATGGTCAGATGGATCAACAGTAGTTGGAACAAATTCAGGCTTAACAGTAACAACCGCAGGAACATTTACGGTAACAGTAACAGGAGCTAATGGATGTACAGATACAGCATCAGTAACAACGACATTAGATAATACAGCACCAACAGCTTCTATCACAAACGATAATGGTTTGGCATTAAGTTGTTCAGTACCAAATACTACGTTAACAGCAAGTGGCGGAACGAGTTACTCATGGTCAGATGGATCAACAGTAGTTGGAACAAATTCAGGCTTAACAGTAACAACCGCAGGAACATTTACGGTAACAGTAACAGGAGCTAATGGATGTACAGATACAGCATCAGTAACAACGACATTAGATAATACAGCACCAACAGCTTCTATCACAAACGATAATGGATTGGCATTAAGTTGTTCAGTACCAAATACTACTTTAACAGCAAGTGGGGGAGCGAGTTACTCATGGTCAGATGGATCAACAGTAGTTGGAACAAATGCAGGTTTAACAGTAACAACCGCAGGAACATTTACGGTAACAGTAACAGGAGCTAATGGATGTACAGATACAGCATCAGTAACAACGACATTAGATAATACAGCACCAACAGCTTCTATCACAAACAATAATGGATTGGCATTAAGTTGTTCAGTACCAAGTACTATGTTAACAGCAAGTGGCGGAACGAGTTACTCATGGTCAGATGGATCAACAGTAGTTGGAACAAATGCAGGTTTAACAGTAACAACCGCAGGAACATTTACGGTAACAGTAACAGGAGCTAATGGATGTACAGATACAGCATCAGTAACAACGACATTAGATAATACAGCACCAACAGCAAGCATTACTAATGATAATGGATTGGCATTAAGTTGTTCAGTACCAAGTACTACGTTAACAGCAAGTGGCGGAACGAGTTACTCATGGTCAGATGGATCAACAGTAGTTGGAACAAATGCAGGTTTAACAGTAACAACCGCAGGAACATTTACGGTAACAGTAACAGGAGCTAATGGATGTACAGATACAGCATCAGTAACAACGACATTAGATAATACAGCACCAACAGCAAGCATTACTAATGATAATGGATTGGCATTAAGTTGTTCAGTACCAAGTACTACGTTAACAGCAAGTGGCGGAACGAGTTACTCATGGTCAGATGGATCAACAGTAGTTGGAACAAATGCAGGTTTAACAGTAACAACCGCAGGAACATTTACGGTAACAGTAACAGGAGCTAATGGATGTACAGATACAGCATCAGTAACAACGACATTAGATAATGCAGCACCAACAGCTTCTATCACAAACGATAATGGTTTGGCGTTAAGTTGTTCAGTACCAAATACTACTTTAACAGCAAGTGGCGGAACGAGTTACTCATGGTCAGATGGATCAACAGTAGTTGGAACAAATGCAGGCTTAACAGTAACAACCGCAGGAACTTTTACGGTAACAGTAACAGGAGCTAATGGATGTACAGATACAGCATCAGTAACAACGACATTAGATAATACAGCACCAACAGCTTCTATCACAAACGATAATGGTTTGGCATTAAGTTGTTCAGTACCAAATACTACTTTAACAGCAAGTGGGGGAGCGAGTTACTCATGGTCAGATGGATCAACAGTAGTTGGAACAAATGCAGGTTTAACAGTAACAACCGCAGGAACATTTACGGTAACAGTAACAGGAGCTAATGGATGTACAGATACAGCATCAGTAACAACGACATTAGATAATACAGCACCAACAGCTTCTATCACAAACGATAATGGTTTGGCGTTAAGTTGTTCAGTACCAAATACTACTTTAACAGCAAGTGGCGGAACGAGTTACTCATGGTCAGATGGATCAACAGTAGTTGGAACAAATGCAGGTTTAACAGTAACAACCGCAGGAACATTTACGGTAACAGTAACAGGAGCTAATGGATGTACAGATACAGCATCAGTAACAACGACATTAGATAATACAGCACCAACAGCTTCTATCACAAACAATAATGGTTTGGCGTTAAGTTGTTCAGTACCAAGTACTACGTTAACAGCAAGTGGCGGAACGAGTTACTCATGGTCAGATGGATCAACAGTAGTTGGAACAAATGCAGGTTTAACAGTAACAACCGCAGGAACATTTACGGTAACAGTAACAGGAGCTAATGGATGTACAGATACAGCATCAGTAACAACGACATTAGATAATACAGCACCAACAGCAAGCATTACTAATGATCATGGATTGGCATTAAGTTGTACAACACCAAGTACTACGTTAACAGCAAGTGGCGGAACAAGTTACTCATGGTCAGATGGATCAACAGTAGTTGGAACAAATGCAGGCTTAACAGTAACAACCGCAGGAACATTTACGGTAACAGTAACAGGAGCTAATGGATGTACAGATACAGCATCAGTAACAACGACATTAGATAATACAGCACCAACAGCTTCTATCACAAACAATAATGGATTGGCATTAAGTTGTTCAGTACCAAATACTACGTTAACAGCAAGTGGCGGAACGAGTTACTCATGGTCAGATGGATCAACAGTAGTTGGAACAAATGCAGGTTTAACAGTAACAACCGCAGGAACATTTACGGTAACAGTAACAGGAGCTAATGGATGTACAGATACAGCATCAGTAACAACGACATTAGATAATACAGCACCAACAGCTTCTATCACAAACGATAATGGTTTGGCGTTAAGTTGTTCAGTACCAAATACTACGTTAACAGCAAGTGGCGGAACGAGTTACTCATGGTCAGATGGATCAACAGTAGTTGGAACAAATTCAGGCTTAACAGTAACAACCGCAGGAACATTTACGGTAACAGTAACAGGAGCTAATGGATGTACAGATACAGCATCAGTAACAACGACATTAGATAATACAGCACCAACAGCTTCTATCACAAACGATAATGGTTTGGCATTAAGTTGTTCAGTACCAAATACTACTTTAACAGCAAGTGGCGGAACGAGTTACTCATGGTCAGATGGATCAACAGTAGTTGGAACAAATGCAGGCTTAACAGTAACAACCGCAGGAACTTTTACGGTAACAGTAACAGGAGCTAATGGATGTACAGATACAGCATCAGTAACAACGACATTAGATAATACAGCACCAACAGCTTCTATCACAAACAATAATGGATTGGCATTAAGTTGTTCAGTACCAAGTACTACGTTAACAGCAAGTGGCGGAACGAGTTACTCATGGTCAGATGGATCAACAGTAGTTGGAACAAATGCAGGTTTAACAGTAACAACCGCAGGAACATTTACGGTAACAGTAACAGGAGCTAATGGATGTACAGATACAGCATCAGTAACAACGACATTAGATAATACAGCACCAACAGCTTCTATCACAAACGATAATGGATTGGCATTAAGTTGTTCAGTACCAAATACTACTTTAACAGCAAGTGGGGGAGCGAGTTACTCATGGTCAGATGGATCAACAGTAGTTGGAACAAATGCAGGTTTAACAGTAACAACCGCAGGAACATTTACGGTAACAGTAACAGGAGCTAATGGATGTACAGATACAGCATCAGTAACAACGACATTAGATAATACAGCACCAACAGCAAGCATTACTAATGATAATGGATTGGCATTAAGTTGTTCAGTACCAAGTACTACGTTAACAGCAAGTGGCGGAACGAGTTACTCATGGTCAGATGGATCAACAGTAGTTGGAACAAATGCAGGTTTAACAGTAACAACCGCAGGAACATTTACGGTAACAGTAACAGGAGCTAATGGATGTACAGATACAGCATCAGTAACAACGACATTAGATAATGCAGCACCAACAGCTTCTATCACAAACGATAATGGTTTGGCGTTAAGTTGTTCAGTACCAAATACTACTTTAACAGCAAGTGGCGGAACGAGTTACTCATGGTCAGATGGATCAACAGTAGTTGGAACAAATTCAGGCTTAACAGTAACAACCGCAGGAACATTTACGGTAACAGTAACAGGAGCTAATGGATGTACAGATACAGCATCAGTAACAACGACATTAGATAATACAGCACCAACAGCTTCTATCACAAACGATAATGGTTTGGCATTAAGTTGTTCAGTACCAAATACTACTTTAACAGCAAGTGGCGGAACGAGTTACTCATGGTCAGATGGATCAACAGTAGTTGGAACAAATGCAGGTTTAACAGTAACAACCGCAGGAACATTTACGGTAACAGTAACAGGAGCTAATGGATGTACAGATACAGCATCAGTAACAACGACATTAGATAATACAGCACCAACAGCTTCTATCACAAACAATAATGGTTTGGCATTAAGTTGTACAACACCAAATACTACGTTAACAGCAAGTGGGGGAGCGAGTTACTCATGGTCAGATGGATCAACAGTAGTTGGAACAAATGCAGGCTTAACAGTAACAACCGCAGGAACATTTACGGTAACAGTAACAGGAGCTAATGGATGTACAGATACAGCATCAGTAACAACGACATTAGATAATACAGCACCAACAGCAAGCATTACTAATGATAATGGATTGGCATTAAGTTGTTCAGTACCAAGTACTACGTTAACAGCAAGTGGCGGAACGAGTTACTCATGGTCAGATGGATCAACAGTAGTTGGAACAAATGCAGGTTTAACAGTAACAACCGCAGGAACATTTACGGTAACAGTAACAGGAGCTAATGGATGTACAGATACAGCATCAGTAACAACGACATTAGATAATACAGCACCAACAGCTTCTATCACAAACAATAATGGATTGGCATTAAGTTGTTCAGTACCAAGTACTACGTTAACAGCAAGTGGCGGAACGAGTTACTCATGGTCAGATGGATCAACAGTAGTTGGAACAAATGCAGGCTTAACAGTAACAACCGCAGGAACATTTACGGTAACAGTAACAGGAGCTAATGGATGTACAGATACAGCATCAGTAACAACGACATTAGATAATACAGCACCAACAGCTTCTATCACAAACAATAATGGTTTGGCGTTAAGTTGTTCAGTACCAAATACTACGTTAACAGCAAGTGGCGGAACGAGTTACTCATGGTCAGATGGATCAACAGTAGTTGGAACAAATGCAGGCTTAACAGTAACAACCGCAGGAACTTTTACGGTAACAGTAACAGGAGCTAATGGATGTACAGATACAGCATCAGTAACAACGACATTAGATAATACAGCACCAACAGCTTCTATCACAAACGATAATGGTTTGGCATTAAGTTGTTCAGTACCAAATACTACTTTAACAGCAAGTGGCGGAACGAGTTACTCATGGTCAGATGGATCAACAGTAGTTGGAACAAATGCAGGTTTAACAGTAACAACCGCAGGAACATTTACGGTAACAGTAACAGGAGCTAATGGATGTACAGATACAGCATCAGTAACAACGACATTAGATAATACAGCACCAACAGCTTCTATCACAAACGATAATGGTTTGGCATTAAGTTGTTCAGTACCAAATACTACTTTAACAGCAAGTGGGGGAGCGAGTTACTCATGGTCAGATGGATCAACAGTAGTTGGAACAAATGCAGGTTTAACAGTAACAACCGCAGGAACATTTACGGTAACAGTAACAGGAGCTAATGGATGTACAGATACAGCATCAGTAACAACGACATTAGATAATACAGCACCAACAGCTTCTATCACAAACAATAATGGTTTGGCATTAAGTTGTTCAGTACCAAATACTACTTTAACAGCAAGTGGGGGAGCGAGTTACTCATGGTCAGATGGATCAACAGTAGTTGGAACAAATGCAGGTTTAACAGTAACAACCGCAGGAACATTTACGGTAACAGTAACAGGAGCTAATGGATGTACAGATACAGCATCAGTAACAACGACATTAGATAATACAGCACCAACAGCAAGCATTACTAATGATAATGGATTGGCATTAAGTTGTTCAGTACCAAGTACTACGTTAACAGCAAGTGGCGGAACGAGTTACTCATGGTCAGATGGATCAACAGTAGTTGGAACAAATGCAGGCTTAACAGTAACAACCGCAGGAACATTTACGGTAACAGTAACAGGAGCTAATGGATGTACAGATACAGCATCAGTAACAACGACATTAGATAATGCAGCACCAACAGCTTCTATCACAAACGATAATGGTTTGGCGTTAAGTTGTTCAGTACCAAATACTACTTTAACAGCAAGTGGCGGAACGAGTTACTCATGGTCAGATGGATCAACAGTAGTTGGAACAAATGCAGGTTTAACAGTAACAACCGCAGGAACATTTACGGTAACAGTAACAGGAGCTAATGGATGTACAGATACAGCATCAGTAACAACGACATTAGATAATACAGCACCAACAGCAAGCATTACTAATGATAATGGATTGGCATTAAGTTGTTCAGTACCAAATACTACTTTAACAGCAAGTGGCGGAACGAGTTACTCATGGTCAGATGGATCAACAGTAGTTGGAACAAATGCAGGTTTAACAGTAACAACCGCAGGAACATTTACGGTAACAGTAACAGGAGCTAATGGATGTACAGATACAGCATCAGTAACAACGACATTAGATAATACAGCACCAACAGCTTCTATCACAAACGATAATGGTTTGGCATTAAGTTGTTCAGTACCAAATACTACGTTAACAGCAAGTGGGGGAGCGAGTTACTCATGGTCAGATGGATCAACAGTAGTTGGAACAAATGCAGGCTTAACAGTAACAACCGCAGGAACATTTACGGTAACAGTAACAGGAGCTAATGGATGTACAGATACAGCATCAGTAACAACGACATTAGATAATACAGCACCAACAGCTTCTATCACAAACAATAATGGTTTGGCATTAAGTTGTACAACACCAAGTACTACGTTAACAGCAAGTGGTGGAGCGAGTTACTCATGGTCAGATGGATCAACAGTAGTTGGAACAAATGCAGGCTTAACAGTAACAACCGCAGGAACATTTACGGTAACAGTAACAGGAGCTAATGGATGTACAGATACAGCATCAGTAACAACGACATTAGATAATACAGCACCAACAGCAAGCATTACTAATGATAATGGATTGGCATTAAGTTGTTCAGTACCAAGTACTACGTTAACAGCAAGTGGCGGAACGAGTTACTCATGGTCAGATGGATCAACAGTAGTTGGAACAAATTCAGGCTTAACAGTAACAACCGCAGGAACATTTACGGTAACAGTAACAGGAGCTAATGGATGTACAGATACAGCATCAGTAACAACGACATTAGATAATACAGCACCAACAGCTTCTATCACAAACGATAATGGTTTGGCATTAAGTTGTTCAGTACCAAATACTACGTTAACAGCAAGTGGCGGAACGAGTTACTCATGGTCAGATGGATCAACAGTAGTTGGAACAAATTCAGGCTTAACAGTAACAACCGCAGGAACATTTACGGTAACAGTAACAGGAGCTAATGGATGTACAGATACAGCATCAGTAACAACGACATTAGATAATACAGCACCAACAGCTTCTATCACAAACGATAATGGATTGGCATTAAGTTGTTCAGTACCAAATACTACTTTAACAGCAAGTGGCGGAACGAGTTACTCATGGTCAGATGGATCAACAGTAGTTGGAACAAATGCAGGCTTAACAGTAACAACCGCAGGAACATTTACGGTAACAGTAACAGGAGCTAATGGATGTACAGATACAGCATCAGTAACAACGACATTAGATAATACAGCACCAACAGCTTCTATCACAAACAATAATGGATTGGCATTAAGTTGTTCAGTACCAAGTACTATGTTAACAGCAAGTGGCGGAACGAGTTACTCATGGTCAGATGGATCAACAGTAGTTGGAACAAATGCAGGTTTAACAGTAACAACCGCAGGAACATTTACGGTAACAGTAACAGGAGCTAATGGATGTACAGATACAGCATCAGTAACAACGACATTAGATAATACAGCACCAACAGCAAGCATTACTAATGATAATGGATTGGCATTAAGTTGTTCAGTACCAAGTACTACGTTAACAGCAAGTGGCGGAACGAGTTACTCATGGTCAGATGGATCAACAGTAGTTGGAACAAATGCAGGTTTAACAGTAACAACCGCAGGAACATTTACGGTAACAGTAACAGGAGCTAATGGATGTACAGATACAGCATCAGTAACAACGACATTAGATAATACAGCACCAACAGCAAGCATTACTAATGATAATGGATTGGCATTAAGTTGTTCAGTACCAAGTACTACGTTAACAGCAAGTGGCGGAACGAGTTACTCATGGTCAGATGGATCAACAGTAGTTGGAACAAATGCAGGCTTAACAGTAACAACCGCAGGAACATTTACGGTAACAGTAACAGGAGCTAATGGATGTACAGATACAGCATCAGTAACAACGACATTAGATAATACAGCACCAACAGCTTCTATCACAAACAATAATGGTTTGGCATTAAGTTGTTCAGTACCAAATACTACTTTAACAGCAAGTGGGGGAGCGAGTTACTCATGGTCAGATGGATCAACAGTAGTTGGAACAAATGCAGGCTTAACAGTAACAACCGCAGGAACATTTACGGTAACAGTAACAGGAGCTAATGGATGTACAGATACAGCATCAGTAACAACGACATTAGATAATACAGCACCAACAGCTTCTATCACAAACAATAATGGTTTGGCATTAAGTTGTTCAGTACCAAGTACTACGTTAACAGCAAGTGGCGGAACGAGTTACTCATGGTCAGATGGATCAACAGTAGTTGGAACAAATGCAGGCTTAACAGTAACAACCGCAGGAACTTTTACGGTAACAGTAACAGGAGCTAATGGATGTACAGATACAACATCAGTAACAACGACATTAGATAATACAGCACCAACAGCTTCTATCACAAACGATAATGGATTGGCATTAAGTTGTTCAGTACCAAATACTACTTTAACAGCAAGTGGCGGAACGAGTTACTCATGGTCAGATGGATCAACAGTAGTTGGAACAAATGCAGGTTTAACAGTAACAACCGCAGGAACATTTACGGTAACAGTAACAGGAGCTAATGGATGTACAGATACAGCATCAGTAACAACGACATTAGATAATACAGCACCAACAGCAAGCATTACTAATGATAATGGATTGGCATTAAGTTGTTCAGTACCAAATACTACTTTAACAGCAAGTGGCGGAACGAGTTACTCATGGTCAGATGGATCAACAGTAGTTGGAACAAATGCAGGCTTAACAGTAACAACCGCAGGAACATTTACGGTAACAGTAACAGGAGCTAATGGATGTACAGATACAGCATCAGTAACAACGACATTAGATAATACAAATCCAGTAGCAGGTTTAACAAGTAGTGATACAGATAATACAATTTGTGAAAACGAAAGTGTAACATTTACAGCAACCGGAGGGAATGAATACGAGTTTTATGTAGATGGTGTAAGTATTCAGGCACAATCAACTGTAACTACTTACACTACAACAGTGCTAACAAATGGAGAGGAAGTCACAGTTAGAGTTGTAAATACAACAACTGGATGTGAGGCTACTAGTACAGGAATAACAACAACAGTTTCTTCTACAGGTATATGTTTAGATACAGATGATGACGGAATCGCAGATGTAGATGATGTAGATGACGATAATGATGGAATTCCAGATACAGCAGAAGGAACCGGAGATACCGATGGCGATGGTATACCAGATAGTTTAGATTTAGATAGTGATAATGACGGAATTTTAGATGTAAATGAAGGCGGAAACGGCGATTTAGATACTAATAATGACGGAGTTATTGACGCAAACGATACAGGTTTTGCCGATGCAAATGGCGATGGTCAAGCAGACGCATCAGTAGATGCAGATGAAGAGCCAGATACGGATGGTGATGGAGTACCAGATTATCAAGATTTAGATAGTGATAATGACGGAATCAATGACGTTATCGAAGATGGAAATGTAGATGCAAACAATGATGGAATCGCAGATGGAGCCGATGCCGATGGAGACGGAATTGTAGATAGTGCAGATGCAGACGATGCTAACTTCGGAGAAGGAAATGGAGGAGAGCCAGATAATACAGACAGTGATGGTGATGGAGTACCAGATTATCAAGATTTAGATAGTGATGATGACGGAATCAATGATGTTGTAGAAGGCGGAAATGATGATAGTGATGGAAACGGACAAGTTGATGGACCAGATAGTGATGGAGACGGAATTTTAGATGATGTTGATCAAGACAATGGAAACTTCGGAGATACAGGAAATACAGATGTAAATGACACAGATCCAACAGACCCAACCGATGGAGGAAACGGAACTGTAGGAGATAGTGGAACAGATGCAGATGGCGATGGTATTGCAGACAGTGTAGATGGAGATGATACTACATTTGGAGATGCAATTGACACCGACGGAGATGGAATCGCAGATGTAGATGATGTAGATGACGATAATGATGGAATTCCAGATACAGCAGAAGGAACCGGAGATACCGATGGTGATGGTATACCAGATAGTTTAGATTTAGATAGTGATAATGACGGAATTTTAGATGTAAATGAAGGAGGCGATGGAGCTTTAGACACGAACAATGACGGAGTTATTGACGCAAACGATACAGGTTTTTCCGATGCAAATGGCGATGGTCAAGCAGACGCATCAGTAGATACAGATGAAGAGCCAGATACGGATGGTGATGGAGTACCAGATTATCAAGATTTAGATAGTGATAATGACGGAATCAATGACGTTATCGAAGATGGAAATGTAGATGCAAACAATGATGGAATCGCAGATGGAGCCGATGCCGATGGAGACGGAATTGTAGATAGTGCAGATGCAGACGATGCTAACTTCGGAGAAGGAAACGGAGGAGAGCCAGATAATACAGACAGTGATGGAGATGGCGTACCAGATTATCAAGATTTAGATAGTGATGACGACGGAATCAACGATGTTGTAGAAGGCGGAAATGATGATAGTGATGGAAACGGACAAGTTGATGGAAATGATAGTGATGGAGATGGAATTTTAGATGATGTTGATCAAGACAATGGAAACTTTGGAGATTTAGGAAATACAGATGTAAATGACACAGACCCAACCGACCCAACCGATGGAGGAAACGGAACTGTAGGAGATAGTGGAACAGATGCAGATGGCGATGGTATTGCAGACAGTGTAGATGGAGATGATACTACATTTGGAGATGCAATTGACACCGACGGAGATGGAATCGCAGATGTAGATGATGTAGATGACGATAATGATGGAATTCCAGATACAGCAGAAGGAACCGGAGATACCGATGGCGATGGTATACCAGATAGTTTAGATTTAGATAGTGATAATGACGGAATTTTAGATGTAAATGAAGGCGGAAACGGCGATTTAGATACTAATAATGACGGAGTTATTGACGCAAACGATACAGGTTTTGCCGATGCAAATGGCGATGGTCAAGCAGACGCATCAGTAGATGCAGATGAAGAGCCAGATACGGATGGCGATGGTGTACCAGATTATCAAGATTTAGATAGTGATAATGACGGAATCAATGACGTTATCGAAGATGGAAATGTAGATGCAAACAATGATGGAATCGCAGATGGAGCCGATGCCGATGGAGACGGAATTGTAGATAGTGCAGATGCAGACGATGCTAACTTCGGAGAAGGAAATGGAGGAGAGCCAGATAATACAGACAGTGATGGTGATGGAGTACCAGATTATCAAGATTTAGATAGTGATGATGACGGAATCAATGATGTTGTAGAAGGAGGAAATAATGATAGTGATGGAAACGGACAAGTTGATGGACCAGATAGTGATGGAGACGGAATTTTAGATGATGTTGATCAAGACAATGGAAACTTCGGAGATACAGGAAATACAGATGTAAATGACACAGATCCAACAGACCCAACCGATGGAGGAAACGGAACTGTAGGAGATAGTGGAACAGATGCAGATGGCGATGGTATTGCAGACAGTGTAGATGGAGATGATACTACATTTGGAGATGCAATTGACACCGACGGAGATGGAATCGCAGATGTAGATGATGTAGATGACGATAATGATGGAATTCCAGATACAGCAGAAGGAACCGGAGATACCGATGGTGATGGTATACCAGATAGTTTAGATTTAGATAGTGATAATGACGGAATTTTAGATGTAAATGAAGGCGGAAACGGCGATTTAGATACTAACAATGACGGAGTTATTGACGCAAACGATACAGGTTTTTCCGATGCAAATGGCGATGGTCAAGCAGACGCATCAGTAGATGCAGATGAAGAGCCAGATACGGATGGTGATGGAGTACCAGATTATCAAGATTTAGATAGTGATAATGACGGAATCAATGATGTTATCGAAGATGGAAATGTAGATGCAAACAATGATGGAATCGCAGATGGAACTGATGCCGATGGAGACGGAATTGTAGATAGTGCAGATGCAGACGATGCTAACTTCGGAGAAGGAAACGGAGGAGAGCCAGATAATACAGACAGTGATGGTGATGGAGTACCAGATTATCAAGATTTAGATAGTGATGATGACGGAATCAATGATGTTGTAGAAGGAGGAAATAATGATAGTGATGGAGACGGACAAGTTGATGGACCAGATAGTGATGGAGACGGAATTTTAGATGATGTTGATCAAGACAATGGAAACTTCGGAGATACAGGAAATACAGATGTAAATGACACAGATCCAACAGACCCAACCGATGGAGGAAACGGAACTGTAGGAGATAGTGGAACAGATGCAGATGGCGATGGTATTGCAGACAGTGTAGATGGAGATGATACTACATTTGGAGATGCAATTGACACCGACGGAGATGGAATCGCAGATGTAGATGATGTAGATGACGATAATGATGGAATTCCAGATACAGCAGAAGGAACCGGAGATACCGATGGTGATGGTATACCAGATAGTTTAGATTTAGATAGTGATAATGACGGAATTTTAGATGTAAATGAAGGCGGAAACGGCGATTTAGATACTAATAATGACGGAGTTATTGACGCAAACGATACAGGTTTTGCCGATGCAAATGGCGATGGTCAAGCAGACGCATCAGTAGATGCAGATGAAGAGCCAGATACGGATGGTGATGGTGTACCAGATTATCAAGATTTAGATAGTGATAATGACGGAATCAATGACGTTATCGAAGATGGAAATGTAGATGCAAACAATGATGGAATCGCAGATGGAACTGATGCCGATGGAGACGGAATTGTAGATAGTGCAGATGCAGACGATGCTAACTTCGGAGAAGGAAACGGAGGAGAGCCAGATAATACAGACAGTGATGGTGATGGCGTACCAGATTATCAAGATTTAGATAGTGATGATGACGGAATCAATGATGTTGTAGAAGGAGGAAATGATGATAGTGATGGAAACGGACAAGTTGATGGACCAGATAGTGATGGAGACGGAATTTTAGATGAAGTTGATGAGGATGACGGAAACTTCGGAGATACAGGAAATTCAAATGTAAATGACACCGACCCAACAGACCCAACCGATGGAGGAAACGGAACTGTAGGAGATAGTGGAACAGATACTGATGGCGATGGTATTGCAGACAGTGTAGATGGAGATGATACTACATTTGGAGATGCAATAGACACCGACGGAGATGGAGTCGCAGATGTAGATGATGTAGATGACGATAATGATGGAATTCCAGATACAGCAGAAGGAACCGGAGATACCGATGGCGATGGTATACCAGATAGTTTAGATTTAGATAGTGATAATGACGGAATTTTAGATGTAAATGAAGGCGGAAACGGCGATTTAGATACTAATAACGATGGAATTATTGACACTAATGATGGCGCATCAGGAGCAGATGCAGATGGCGATGGTCAAGCAGACGCATCAGTAGATGCAGATGAAGAGCCAGATACGGATGGTGATGGCGTACCAGATTATCAAGATTTAGATAGTGATAATGACGGAATCAATGACGTTATCGAAGATGGAAATGTAGATGCAAACAATGATGGAATCGCAGATGGAACTGATGCCGATGGAGACGGAATTGTAGATAGTGCAGATGCAGACGATGCTAACTTCGGAGAAGGAAACGGAGGAGAGCCAGATAATACAGACAGTGATGGAGATGGCGTACCAGATTATCAAGATTTAGATAGTGATGATGACGGAATCAATGATGTTGTAGAAGGAGGAAATAATGATAGTGATGGAAACGGACAAGTTGATGGACCAGATAGTGATGGAGACGGAATTTTAGATGATGTTGATCAAGACAATGGAAACTTCGGAGATACAGGGAATTCAAATGTAAATGACACAGACCCAACAGATCCAACCGATGGAGGAAACGGAACTGTAGGAGATAGTGGAACAGATGCAGATGGCGATGGTATTGCAGACAGTGTAGATGGAGATGATACTACATTTGGAGATGCAATTGACACCGACGGAGATGGAATCGCAGATGTAGATGATGTAGATGACGATAATGATGGAATTCCAGATACAGCAGAAGGAACCGGAGATACCGATGGTGATGGTATACCAGATAGTTTAGATTTAGATAGTGATAATGACGGAATTTTAGATGTAAATGAAGGCGGAAACGGCGATTTAGATACTAATAATGACGGAGTTATTGACGCAAACGATACAGGTTTTGCCGATGCAAATGGCGATGGTCAAGCAGACGCATCAGTAGATGCAGATGAAGAGCCAGATACGGATGGTGATGGTGTACCAGATTATCAAGATTTAGATAGTGATAATGACGGAATCAATGACGTTATCGAAGATGGAAATGTAGATGCAAACAATGATGGAATCGCAGATGGAGCCGATGCCGATGGAGACGGAATTGTAGATAGTGCAGATGCAGACGATGCTAACTTCGGAGAAGGAAACGGAGGAGAGCCAGATAATACAGACAGTGATGGTGATGGAGTACCAGATTATCAAGATTTAGATAGTGATGATGACGGAATCAATGATGTTGTAGAAGGCGGAAATGATGATAGTGATGGAAACGGACAAGTTGATGGACCAGATAGTGATGGTGACGGAATTTTAGATGATGTTGATCAAGACAATGGAAACTTCGGAGATACAGGGAATTCAAATGTAAATGATACAGACCCAACCGACCCAACCGATGGAGGAAACGGAACTGTAGGAGATAGTGGAACAGATACTGATGGAGATGGAATCGCAGATAGTGTAGATGGAGATGATACTACATTTGGAGATGCAATTGACACCGACGGAGATGGAATCGCAGATGTAGATGATGTAGATGATGATAATGATGGAATTCCAGATACAGCAGAAGGAACCGGAGATACCGATGGTGATGGTATACCAGATAGTTTAGATTTAGATAGTGATAATGACGGAATTTTAGATGTAAATGAAGGAGGCGATGGAGCTTTAGATACTAATAATGACGGAGTTATTGACGCAAACGATACAGGTTTTGCCGATGCAAATGGCGATGGACAAGCAGATGCATCAGTAGATGCAGATGAAGAGCCAGATACGGATGGTGATGGTGTACCAGATTATCAAGATTTAGATAGTGATAATGACGGAATCAATGACGTTATCGAAGATGGAAATGTAGATGCAAACAATGATGGAATCGCAGATGGAGCTGATGCCGATGGAGACGGAATTGTAGATAGTGCAGATGCAGACGATGCTAACTTCGGAGAAGGAAACGGAGGAGAGCCAGACAATACAGACAGTGACGGAGATGGCGTACCAGATTATCAAGATTTAGATAGTGATGACGACGGAATCAACGATGTTGTAGAAGGAGGAAATGGAGATTCAGATGCAAATGGAGACGGACAAGTTGATGGACCAGATAGTGATGGTGACGGAATTTTAGATGATGTTGATCAAGACAATGGAAACTTCGGAGATACAGGGAATTCAAATGTAAATGACACAGATCCAACAGACCCAACCGATGGAGGAAACGGAACTGTAGGAGATAGTGGAACAGATGCAGATGGCGATGGTATTGCAGACAGTGTAGATGGAGATGATACTACATTTGGAGATGCAATTGACACCGACGGAGATGGAATCGCAGATGTAGATGATGTAGATGATGATAATGATGGAATTCCAGATACAGCAGAAGGAACCGGAGATACCGATGGCGATGGTATACCAGATAGTTTAGATTTAGATAGTGATAATGACGGAATTTTAGATGTAAATGAAGGCGGAAACGGCGATTTAGATACTAATAATGACGGAGTTATTGACGCAAACGATACAGGTTTTGCCGATGCAAATGGCGATGGTCAAGCAGACGCATCAGTAGATGCAGATGAAGAGCCAGATACAGATGGTGATGGTGTACCAGATTATCAAGATTTAGATAGTGATAATGACGGAATCAATGACGTTATCGAAGATGGAAATGTAGATGCAAACAATGATGGAATCGCAGATGGAGCCGATGCCGATGGAGACGGAATTGTAGATAGTGCAGATGCAGACGATGTTAACTTCGGAGAAGGAAACGGAGGAGAGCCAGATAATACAGATAGTGATGGTGATGGCGTTCCAGATTATCAAGATTTAGATAGTGATGACGACGGAATCAATGATGTTGTAGAAGGCGGAAATGATGATAGTGATGGAAACGGACAAGTTGATGGACCAGATAGTGATGGAGACGGAATTTTAGATGAAGTTGATGAGGATGACGGAAACTTTGGTGATGCAGGAAATACAGATGTAAATGACACAGACCCAACAGACCCAACCGATGGAGGAAACGGAACTGTAGGAGATAGTGGAACAGATGCAGATGGCGATGGTATTGCAGACAGTGTAGATGGAGATGATACTACATTTGGAGATGCAATTGACACCGACGGAGATGGAATCGCAGATGTAGATGATGTAGATGACGATAATGATGGAATTCCAGATACAGCAGAAGGAACCGGAGATACCGATGGCGATGGTATACCAGATAGTTTAGATTTAGATAGTGATAATGACGGAATTTTAGATGTAAATGAAGGAGGAGATGGAGCTTTAGACACAAATAATGACGGAGTTATTGACGCAAACGATACAGGTTTTGCCGATGCAAATGGTGATGGTCAAGCAGATGCATCAGAAAACGCAGGAAACGAAGAACCAGATACAGATGGTGATGGTGTACCAGATTATCAAGATTTAGATAGTGATAATGACGGAATCAACGATGTTATTGAAGATGAAAATGTAGATGCAAACAGTGATGGTATTGCAGATGGAATAGATACAGATGGTGACGGAATTGTAGATAGTGTAGATGCAGATGATTCAGTATTTGGCGAAGGTGATAATGGAGAACCAGATAACACAGATACCGATGGCGATGGCGTACCAGATTATCAAGATTTAGATAGTGATGATGACGGAATCAACGATGTTGTAGAAGGAGGGAATGGAGATTCAGATGCAAATGGAGACGGACAAGTTGATGGATCAGATAATGATGGAGATGGTATTTTAGATGATGTTGATCAAGACAATGGAAACTTTGGAGATACAGGAAATTCAGATGTAAATGACACAGATCCAACAGACCCAACCGATGGAGGAAACGGAACTGTAGGAGATAGTGGAACAGATACAGATGGTGATGGAATTGCAGATAGTGTTGATGGATTAGATGGATTTGGAGATGCTTTAGATTTAGATACTTGTGTAGAAGTTTACAATGAGTTTTCACCTAATGGAGATGGTATAAATGATCAATTAGTAATTGGTTGTATTGAGAATTTCCCTAATAATACTTTAGAAATATTTAATAGATGGGGTAATACAGTGTTTAAAGCTAAAGGATACAACAATACAACTAAAGTATTTGAAGGAGTATCTAATGGTCGAGTAAATATAAATGTATCTGAAAAATTACCAGTCGGAACATATTTTTATGTATTAGATTTAGGTAATGGATCTAAAGTTAAAAAAGGTTGGATTTATATTAATAGATAATTAATATTTTTGCAAAGAAATTAATTGATGAAAATTTTATATCGTATGAAATTATTTTTAAGTATTATCTTGGTTTGTATTATAACAGGTATGCAAGCGCAACAAGATCCTCAATACACACAATACATGTATAATACAATGAGTGTAAATCCTGCATATGCTGGCTCTAAAGGTTATGGTAGCATAACTGCTATTGGAAGAATGCAATGGGTAGGTTTTGAAGGAGCTCCTAACACACAAAACTTAAGTTATGATACTCCAATAGGATATTCAGGTTTAGGTTTAGGAATAAATTTAGTAAACGATGAAATAGGTCCATCGAGTGAATTTTATATAGATGCAAATTTATCTTATACTATTGAAACAGGCGAAGAAGGTAACTTAGCCTTTGGTTTACGTTTAGGAGGTAGGTTTTTAAATATTGATTGGAGTAAAGGAACTGCAAATCAAAACGAGCAAATTTTTGGCGAAAATGTCAACAAGTTTTTACCAACAGTTGGAGCCGGAATTTACTATCACGAACCAGATTGGTATGTAGGTTTATCTGTGCCTAATATTTTAAGAATAGAGCACTATGATGAAAGTATAGCAAATGCACAAACAACAGCTGTAGAAAGAATGCACTTTTTCTTTATTGCAGGTTATGTATATGATATAAATGAAGATTTAAAATTTAAACCAGCAGCACTTTTAAAAGCAGTTTCTGGTGCCCCTTTATCTTTAGATATATCTGCAAATTTGTTATTTAATGAAAAATTTAGAGCAGGTTTAGCTTGGAGATGGGACGATTCGATAAGTGCTCTTCTAGGTTTTCAAGTATCTGAAAAAATGCTAATAGGTTATTCATACGATTTAACAACCTCTAATTATAATGTAACTAACTCAGGAACACACGAAATAATGTTACAGTATGATATGTTAAGGAATACAAGGTATAGATCCCCTCGATTCTTTTAAAAAAATATTCTATGAAATTAAAAAAAGTGTTACTATTAACTATTTTAATAGTAACAATGAAAAGTTTTGGGCAAAGCAAAAAAGTTGCTGATCGCTATTTTAATGAATTTTCATACATACAATCAGCAAAACTGTATAAAGCTTTAGTTGAAAAAAAAGGAGACACTTCTAAACATGTAATAAGTCGTTTAGCGGAATCTTATTATAATAATGCCCAAACTGAACAAGCAGAATTTTGGTATAAAAAGTTAGGGGAAATTTATAAAGAAAAACTAGAAGAAAAATATTTATTTAAATATGCTCAAGTATTAAGGAGTAATGGTAAATATAAAAAGTCAGATTCAATATTTTTAACATTAGCTTCTTCTGATAAAAATAATAGAAAAGTAGAACTTCAAAAAGAAGATTATTTGTCTGATTATTCTACAAATGAAATCCGAATTGGTGTTAGAAATTTAGCTATCAATACTGAATTTTCTGATTTTGGAGGATTTTTATTAAACGGAAAATCATATTACACGTCAGCAACTCCTAAAGGAGGAAAAAAAGAACGTATTTATAAATGGAACAATCAACCATTTTTAAATATTTATAAAGCTGATGAAGAAATTAAATCGTTAGAAGAAAGCGAAAAAGATACCGTTTTAACTTTAGTAAATCGTAGTTTAATAGATGTTCCAATTACATCTGATTTTCACGAATCTACTCCAGTTTTTACAAAAGATGGTAAAACTATTTATTTCACTAGAAATAATGTAAATGGAAAAAAGGCGAGAAGAGATAAAAAAAACACATCAAATTTAAAAATATATACCGCTAGTTTTGTTAACGGATATTGGGTAAATGTAAAAGAGTTACCATTTAATAACGACGAATATTCTGTTGGGCATCCAGCTTTAAGTCCAGACGAAAAAAACTTGTATTTTGTTTCTAACATGCCAGGTGGTTTTGGTGTTACAGATATATATAAAGTAGCTATTTTAGGTAATGATGAATATGGAGATCCTGTAAATTTAGGAGAAACTATTAATACTTCTGATAAGGAAATGTTTCCTTTTATAAGTGAAGATAATACATTGTATTTTTCATCAAACGGACATTTAGGTTTAGGGCTTTTAGATATTTTTCAATCAAAAATAGAAAAAGATACGATATACTCTAAAGCAGAAAATTTAGGGCATCCATTTAATAGTAAAAGAGATGATTTTTCTTTTTATATAGATGAAGAAGGTAAAAAAGGATTCTTTTCATCTAATAGAGATGGAGGTAAAGGAGATGATGATATTTATAGTTTTTATATGTATACAGATCCTCCAATTTGTGCAGAATCTATTAACGGTGTCGTAACAGAAACTATAAATAATACGCCAGTTGATGGGGCATTAATTAAGTTGATTAATAACGAAGGTCAGGTTGTAAAAGAAACACTATCTGATAGTAATGGTAACTATGTTTTTGATGAAATATTATGTGACAATACTTTAACCGTTATAGCAAGTAAATTAGACCATAAATCAACAAATAAAAAAACTGTCTCTATAATTAAAGGGCAAACAAGTAAAGCCAATTTAGAATTGATTCCTTTAATTGTTGGAGATCAAATTGTTATTAATCCTATATATTTTGACTATGGAAAGTCAATTATTAGAGAAGATGCTCAATACGAACTAGAAAGTATAATAACAGTAATGAATAATCATCCAGAAGTGATTATTAAAATCGAATCACATACTGATAGTAGAGGGACAAGAGAGTCGAATAGAAGATTATCAGACAGAAGAGCTAAATCTACAAGAGATTATATTTTATCAAGAGGAATTAATAAAAAGAGAATTTTAAGTGCTGTTGGTTACGGAGAAGACCAATTATTAAATAAATGTAATGATGCGAATAAAAATAAGTGTACAGAGGAAGAGCATCAAGAAAATAGACGTTCCTACTTTTTTATTCTTAAAGGGGTAGAAAAAATTAAAGCAAGACAGGAAGCAAAAAAAATAGCAGCTCAAAAAAGAATAAAGAAAAAAACTAATTTCTTACAATTTTTAAAACGAAGCTTTAAAAAATCAGGAAGAAAAGCATCAGCAACAGATAAGTGTGTTAAAGGAGCTGAAGAAAATTGTGATAAAGATAAAAAGAACTTTAAAATAAATTACAAAAATTAATTTGAGTTCCCCCTAAATTTAAGCATGTTATGCTTAGAAGCCCCTTTTAAGGGGCTTTTTTTATGGAGTATTTCTGGTATAAATATTTGAGTAATAAAAAAAGCTCTCGTAAAACGAGAGCTTTTTTTTATATTTTAAGAAAAAGATTAAACAAATAAATTGTCTATTTTTTCTTTTTCTTCTTGAGCTAATGCTGCATCAACTAAAATACGTCCACTGTGCTCGTCAATTGTAATTTTTTTACGGTTAGCAATCTCTAATTGTACCTGAGGTGGTATTGTAAAGAAAGACCCACCAGCAGCTCCACGTTCAATAGCAACTACAGCTAATCCGTTTCTTACTTTATTTCTAATTCTGTTATAAGCAGTTAATAAATGATCATCAATAGATTTTGAATATTCTACAGATTTTTCTTTTAATAATTGCTCTTCTTTTTCCGTTTCTTTTAAAATCGCATCTAATTCATTTTTTTTATGAGTTAAATGATTTTCTTGCTGCTTTAATTTTTCTTTAGTAGCATCAATAACTTCATTTTTCTGAACGATCTTAACTTTAAATTCTTTAATTCTCTTTTCAGATAATTGAATTTCTAACTCCTGAAATTCTACTTCTTTAGTTAAAGAGTCAAATTCACGATTGTTACGAACATTTTTTTGTTGTTCTTCGTACTTTTCAATTAATGCTTTAGATTCTGTAATAGCTAATTTTTTATTGCTAATATCAGTATCTAAGCTTGTAGCTTCTTCTTTTAAATTAGAAAGTCTAGTATTTAATCCGGCAACTTCATCTTCTAAATCTTCAACTTCTAAAGGTAATTCACCACGAACGTTTCTGATTTCGTCAATTCTAGAATCGATCAACTGTAAATCGTATAAGGCTCTTAATTTTTCTTCTACCGTTACTTCTTTTTTTGCCATCTGTTATATATAGTGTATTGGATTTGTACTTTTTTCACTTAAAATAATCGCAAAAGTACTAAATTTTTTACGAAGATACTCACTCAAAAGGTTTTTTGTAAACTGTTCACTCTCATAATGTCCCACATCAGCAAGTAGTATTCTTTTTTCAGCTTTAAAAAACTCGTGATATTTAAAATCAGCACTAATATAAGCATCAGCATTTAATTGCATTGCATTACTTATTGCAAAGCTACCAGAACCACCTAAAACAGCTACTTTTTTTATTGATTTTCCTAAAAGTTCAGAATGTCTTACACAGTTGGTTTTAAAGGTTTTTTTAACGAAAGATAAAAATTCTTTTTCGTTCATTTCTTTAGTAAATTCACCAATCATACCCATTCCTACATTTTGATTTTTATTATCTAATGTAGTTACTTCATAAGCAACTTCTTCATAAGGATGATTTTCGAACAATGTTTTAAGGATTTTACCTTCTAAAAAACGATTAAACGTTACTGAAATACACGTTTCTTCTTCAAAGATAAATGCTCCTTTTTCGCCAATAGTCGGATTAGAATTTTCACCTCCTAGGTAACTTCCTTTCCCCTCAATACTAAAAGAACAATTACTATAATTACCAATATTACCAGCTCCTGCGTTAAAAAGAGCTGTACGTATGTTTTCAGCATCTTTAGTAGGTGCATACGTGGTTAATTTTTTAATGATTCCTTTTTTAGGAATTAACGTTTTACAGTTTTTTAAACCTAAAACTTCGCACATTTTAGCCGAAACACCATTATTTACATTATCTAAAGCAGTATGTGTAGCATAAATAGCAATATTATTCTGTATGGCTTTTAAAACCACACGCTCAACATAATTATTTCCGTTTATTTTTTTCAACCCACTAAAAACAATTGGATGAAAACTAATAATTAAGTTACAGTTTTTAGCAATTGCTTCATCAACAGTTTGCTCTAAAGTATCAAGCGTAACTAAAACGCCACTTACCTTGGTATTATAATTTCCTATTAACAAGCCAACATTGTCAAAATCTTCAGCATACGAAAGCGGTGCAAGTTTTTCAATATAATTGGTAACGTCTTTTATTTGCATAATTTAAAATATCTTGAATCAAAGTTAAGATTTTTATTACTTTTGATGTAATGAAGTTACTCCGATTTTTATTATTTCCGTTTGCCGTTATTTATGACGCTATTACTAGTATTCGTAATCGTTTTTTTGATGTCGGAATTTTTAAAACTTCTACGTTTAATATTCCTGTTATTGTAGTAGGTAATTTAAGTGTTGGTGGTACTGGAAAATCGCCACAAATAGAATATTTACTTCGTTTATTAAAAGACACTTATAAAATAGCCGTTTTAAGTAGAGGTTATAAACGACAAACAACAGGTTTTCAAATAGTAAACTCAAATCATTTGGCTGCTGATGTTGGTGATGAACCGTTACAGTTTTATAAAAAGTTTAAAAACGATGCTATTATTGCTGTTGATGCTGATAGAACTAACGGAATACAACAATTATTAAATAATAACTCGCCTCAAGTTATTTTGTTAGATGATGCTTATCAGCATAGAAAAGTAAAAGGAAGCACCTATATATTACTTACAAAATTTACAGATTTATATACGGATGATTTTATTTTACCTACCGGAAATTTAAGAGAAAGTAAAAGAGGCGCAAAAAGAGCTGATGTAATTGTGGTAACTAAATGCCCTAAAAATTTATCCGAAGAAAAGAAAGCCGAAATTGTAAAAAAAATCAATCCTAAAGCAAATCAGCAAGTATTTTTTACTACAATTTCTTATGATAATAATTTAAAAGGAAGCGAAACAGCACTAAAAATTACTGATTTAAAACAAAAAGAGGTTTTATTGGTAACAGGAATTGCAAATCCTACTTCGTTATTGACTTTTTTATCCGAAGAAAAAATAAATTTTAAGCATTTAGAATATCCAGATCATTATGATTTTACTGATAAAGATATTTTAAAAATAAAAAGAGAGTTTAAAAATTTATCTGCAAGTAATTCAATGATTTTAACAACAGAAAAAGATTACATGCGTTTAGAAGGAAAGCTTAAAAATCTTAGTTATATTTCTATTAAAAGTACTTTTTTAAACAAAGAAAAAGCCTTTAATACTTTTATTTTTAATGAGATACATAAAATAAAGTAATTTTTATTACCTGTTAAAACGCAGTTGAAAAGTATTTACTCGTTAAATTTATATTTTGTTAGCTTCGGCACTAATTTGTTTAATGTCTTGTTCATCTTTTCTCGGGCAAATTAAAAGCACACCTTCTTTTTCAACCACAATAAAATCGTTTAAACCTTGAATAATTACTTTTTTACCACTTTCGGTACGAATCATATTTCCGTTGGCATCTCTAAAAAGAGTATCAGCACCAACAACAGCGTTATTTTCAGCGTCTTTTTCTAGTTTATTATATAAAGAGCCCCAAGTACCTAGATCGTTCCAGCCAAAATTTGTAGGTAAAACATATACATTGTCAGCGCGTTCCATAATTCCGTAATCAATCGAAATATTTTCACATTTTTCGTAATTATCTTTTATAAAATCTAGCTCTAAATCGGTGTTGTAAATTATTTTATCATCATTTAAAATAGCCGTCATATCGGGTAAATTATTTTTAAATGATGCTAAAATACTTTTAGTAGCCCACACAAAAATTCCGGCATTCCATAAATAATCTCCACTAGCAATAAATTGCTTTGCTGTTTCTAAATTGGGTTTTTCGGTAAAGTTTTTTACTTTTTTTATATCTGAAGAATTGTTATCGAATTGAATATATCCATAACCAGTATTTGGAGCATCAGGTTGAATACCTAAAGTCATTAAAATGTTGCTTTCTGCTGATTTTTTAAAAGATGTTTTAATATTTTTTAAAAATTCAGTCTCATTTTCTATCCAATGATCAGAAGGAGCAACAAGCATTACTGCATTCGGGTTTTTCGCATGAATTTTTGCAGCAGCATATAAAATACAAGGCGCAGTATTACGCATTGCAGGTTCTAATAATAACTGTTTTTTAGTGGTTTTTGGTAATTGCTCTAAAACCAAGCTTTCATAACGTGCATTGGTGGCTATTAAGATGTTTTCAGACGGAATTAATGCATTAATTCGATTAAAAGTACGTTGAATTAACGATTCTCCCGTATCTAACATGTCATGAAATTGTTTTGGGTATTCTTGGGTGCTTACTGGCCAAAAACGAGAGCCAACACCACCTGCCATAATTACTGCGTAATAATTGTTATTCATACTGTAAAACTACTATTTAATAAGTAACACTTCTGCATTTTGATTAAAAAGATACACACGTTTGTTTGTTAAATTTACACATTCGTAGCGTGTTCTACGTTTGCTACCTCGTTTGTATAACGTATTTTTAAATTGAAAAGTGCCGTTAATAGGTATTTCAAAGATAAAATTTTTACCATTTTCAGCTTTTCCATCTCGCAATGCTAATGATAAATGAACATCGGTATCAGTACTTGCTTTCGGATTTTTTAAATAATTAGCTAAATAAGGTAATATTTTCTTCGGATAAATATCTGGCTGTAAAAAAGGCAACATTAAATGTTGAAAAACAGTTTTCCAATGTTTACCATGAGGTTGTACACGACCAAATTTTTTATGTGTAACATGATGTGCAATTTCATGTACTAAAGTTAATAAAAACTGATATTCGTTTAAATTATTATTAACAGTAATTTGTGTTTGTCCGTTAGCAAAAGTTCTAAAATCGCCATGTTTTGTTTCACGTTGATTTACAATTTTAAGATTAATTTTATGCTCGTTAATTAAATATTCAACTAACGGAATTGCTTTTTCAGGAATATATTTTACAAGTGTTTTGTACAAAAAAATAATCGTTTTTATGGAGTAGAGCTAGATACTTGTAATACTTTACCGTTGTAAAATTTGTTACCAGTTAATGAAAAATCAAAAATATAATTGGCCATTTCTTTAGCCGATAACGGCGCAATATAACCAGGAAAAGCTTCTTCTAACATTTCGGTTTGTACGGCACCTAATGCCAAAACATTAAAAGCTATTTGCTGCTCTTTATACTCTTCTGCTAATAATTCAGATAAGGTAATTACAGCTCCTTTTGCTGAGCTATAAGCTGCCAACCCTGGGAATTTCATGCTTCCTTGAATTCCGCCCATAGAACTAACGGTAACTACATGGCTTCCTTTTGATAAAAACGGAATTAAGTGTTTGGTTAATTCAGCAACCGCAAAAACATTTACTTTATAAACTTCTTCAAAATCAGCCATCGATAATTCTGTAAAAGGTTTATTAATTAGTTTACCAGCATTGTTAATAAGAACATCAACTTGTTTCCATTCTTCTTTAATAAAATTAACCGCTTTTAAAATATCGTTTTCATTAGATAAATCAACAGAAATAGTGGTAATATTTTTAAGACTGATACTCTCTAAAGTTTTTGTGTTTCTCGACAAAGCAAGTACATTATGTCCTTGGTTAGCAAATTGTTGTGCTAATTCAAAACCAATACCTCTACTGGTTCCTGTAATAACTATGTTTTTCATTTAATAAAGCTGAATTAAAAAAGCAAGCTACTTAAAATTTTCATACATTTATCAATCTAATTAAATTTTTTATCATGAAAAAAATCAGTTTTTTATTGTTGTTCTTAGTGTCAATAAGTTATTCGTTTGCGCAAAATACATACATACTTTGCGGAAAATTGATTGATACAGAATCAGGCAAAATTTATTCAGAAAAAACAATTGTAGTTAAGGCAGATAAAATTACAGGAATAAAAAATGGTTATGTAATGCCTAGAGATAAAACCTCTAAAATGATTGATTTACGAGATAAAGTAGTAATGCCCGGATTAATTGATATGCATGTTCATATTGAAATGGAATTTGATGCAAAAACACGATTAAATAAATATATTTTAAATGAAGCAGACGTGGCTTTTAATTCTGTAGGTTTTGCAAAAACTACTTTGTTAAAAGGATTTACAACAGTAAGAGATTTAGGAGGAAGTGGTGTAAATATTTCGATAAAAAAAGCAATCGACGCTGGTAAAATTCCTGGCCCAAGGGTTTTTACAGCAGGAAAATCATTAGCAACCACAGGTGGTCATGCAGATCCTACAAACGGAAGTAGCAGAAAGTTAATTGGTAATCCAGGACCAAAAGAAGGTGTTGTAAATTCTGTTGAAGATGCTAAAAAAGCAGTTCGCCAACGTTATAAGAACGGAGCAGATTGTATTAAAATTACTGCAACTGGCGGTGTTTTAAGTGTTGCAAAATCAGGAGATAATCCTCAATTTACGATAGAGGAAATTAAAGAAATATGTAATACTGCAAAAGATTACGGAATGCATGTAGCTGCCCACGCACATGGAGATGAAGGAATGCAACGTGCAATTATAGGTGGTGTTAAAACGATTGAACACGGAACTTATATGAGCGATAAAACAATGGAGTTGATGAAAAAACACAATGCGTTTTTAGTGCCAACGATTACCGCAGGAAAAGAGGTAGAGGAGAAAGCAAAAATAAAAGGATTTTATCCAGATATAGTTGTGCCAAAGGCATTAGCGGTTGGTCCACAAATTCAAGGAACTTTTGCAAAAGCGTATAAAAAAGGCGTTGGAATTGCATTTGGTACCGATGCAGGTGTTTTTAAACATGGAAATAATGGAAAAGAATTTGGTTACATGGTTGAAGCAGGAATGCCTGCTATAGAAACTATACAATCAGCAACAATTACCAATGCTAAAATCTTAAAAATGAACTCTGAAATTGGTCAGATTAAAAAAGGTTTTTTTGCTGATATTATTGCAGTTAATGAAGATCCAACTAAAAACATACATACAATGGAAAATGTTGTTTTTGTTATGAAAAACGGAAAAGTTTATAAGAAATAACTATTTAAAAATTACTATGTTGATATGCTCCAATATCAGGATTTGTAGTTCTGTTAATCCCTAAAATATCTTCTGAAATTGATGAAGTTTTAGCTTTATTAATAGCATCAGAATTTTCGCCAATATTAAAGTTGTTTAACGACGTGTTTTTAAAATTAGGATCACCGTTTAAAATAATATTTTGATAATGATTTGTATCCTCAAAATTTAATTCATCAATATTGGTAAAGTTGTTGTTAAAGTCGTTAAACTGAATCATTGAATTTTGAAAACTGTAATTAAAAGTTGTACCATCAGCTACTTTATCTAAAATCAACTCAATATTATTATTTCCATCAATAATACAATTGGTAAAATTCGCAGCATTTAAGTTTTCGGTTACTGTTTTCTCTTGATTATTAGCATCAATAAACGTATGGTGATTGTTTATTAAAACGGTTGGTAATTGACGAAAACTATTACTCCAATAATTAGCAAAAGTAGCGTGTGTAAAATTGTAAGTTCCGCCATAAGTACAAGCTAAGGCAGATTGTCCAGAATTACCAATAACCACGTTTTCGCCTTTAATATTAGTGTTTCTTGCTAAGATACCGTTGTTAGCACTGTTGTATATTTCGGTGTTTTTAATAAAAAGAGTAGGAGTATTAGCAGTGCCTAAGCTATCAACTAAAATACCGATGCTTGCATTTTTTATTAAAGCATGATTAATTTCATTCTCTTTACTTCCGGCTCGCATCCAAATGGTTCCCCATTGTCCTGGTATTTCGCTAAAACGATTTTCTAATCTATCACCTTCAAAAACTACTTTTTTATCAAGTGTTCCGTTAATTTTTAAACTCCCTTTTTTATCAACAAGTAACCCTGAATTTTTATGAAAATAAATTTTTGCACCTGCATTAATAGTTAGTGTTTTATCTGCTGGTACTCCTGCATAACCATATATTACATACGGTTTATCATCAGTAAAAATAAGCTCACTATCCGTTAAAAAACGTCCTTGTATATCAGAATCCTCGCCATTTATTGTTAAGGTTTCAATTCCCATGCTGTTTTTAGCAGGAAAAATAAAATTAGCATCTTGTATTAACGTAATTAAATTTACCTTTTGTTGATTATTACCATTGTCGAACAAAATTTTATCAGTGTATAACGGATTGGTTATGCTGTTAAAATCTACTGTTGTTTCGATAAAAACATAAATGCTGTCGTTGGCTAAAATATCAATGTCTTTAAAATTTTTACCAGCAATTCCATCAACATTTAAACGATAATTTGAAGTAAATCCGTTTTCTAGTTTAATTTCAGGAATGGTAATTGATTTACTACTTTTATTATAAACTTTTAAATTATAGGTGGCAGAACCGATGTTAGAAAAAATGGTGTCTAAAAAAATGGTGTCTTTAGAAAATTCGAGTTTCCCAAAATTAGGAACGGTATCAAAATCTTTTCTACACGAACTAACCGCAATTAAAATAAAGATAGCTAAAAATTGAAGGGTATATCTCATATATAACAGTTGTTAGTCTTGTTTTGTGGTATTTTGAGTTTATCTAAGATACTCTTTTTTTTAACGAATTAATTTATTGTGTACTTATAGGTATATAAAAAAGTGTCAATTCGAGTAATTTTCGACAGAAAATAGTATCGAGAATAGCTTTCTTAACACGTAAATTTCAAAAACCCTTTCATAATTTTACTCGAGCTTACAAATGTCTTTTCAAATACACAAGAGTTAAAATTAGTTTATTTTTTAATCAATTCTATTTCAAATAATTTTCCCCAATGTTTACCAGTAACAAACAAACGGTTGTTTTCTTTGTCGTAAGCAATTCCGTTTAAAACATCATCGCTAGGTTCTAAATTTTGATCTTTAGCAACAATATCTCTTAATCCGTTTAAATTAGCAACACCATCAACAACACCAGTTTCTGGATTAATTATTACAATTGAGTTTTGTTGCCATTTGTTTGCATAAATTTTACCGTTAATTAATTCGATTTCATTTAAATTATCTACAGGATATTTATTGGTGTAAACTTGAATACTTCTTTTTTCTTGTTGATTATCGGTGTTTAAAAACCAAATTCTATTAGTTCCGTCAGATTTTATTAATTCATCTGCATCGTGAGTTAATCCCCAACCTTCGTTACTGTGGTTATATGCAAATTCATCAATTAACTTAAAGGTTTCTAAATCGTACACAAAACCTTTACGAGCTTGCCATGTTAACCAGTATATTTTGTTGTTAAAAATAGTCATTCCTTCACCAAAGTATTCTTTGCCTAAAGCTACTTTTTGTAGAATTTCACCAGTTTTTAAATCCACCTTTCTTAAAGTAGATTGTCCTCTACGTCCTGTAGATTCATATAAAAAACCATCCTTGTATTCTAAGCCTTGTGTGTACGCATCTTTATCGTGCGGATAAGTGTTTACAATTTTATAGTTGTAAACAGCAGGGGCAGTTTTAGCTAAAACCTCAATAGAATTATTAATTTTTTTAGACTTATTAGGATAAAAAGCCAATGCGGTAACTAAATGTTTACCAACACCAAAATTGGCAGTATTAACAGTAACACTAGTTTCATTTTTATTTACGCGTTTTTTGTTAACGAATAAATGTACAGAATCTATTTTATCTCCTTTAAGTTGCTCAAATTTAATAGCAGCCTTTTGCCCTAAAGTAGTTTTTTTAGAAGTATTTAACTTAAATTTGTACCTAGTATTACTACAAGAAGTAATAAATATTGTTGATAAAGCTAAAGCTAAGTATGTATAAATACGCATATTTTATAGTTTAATTTCTAATTTATTCGTTTACACTACAAATTAAAACAATTTATTTGTTTGAAAATTAAAAAATATGGTTAAATTTGCACCCTCAAACAGCTAAATATTATTTTTAGTGTAAAACCTTACCATTTTTACAACGTTTGATAAAAAATTAAAACAATATTTAAAAGTCATTTAAGATGCGTAAAGGAATACATCCAGAAAATTATAGAATGGTAGCTTTTAAAGATATGTCTAACGGAGATGTATTTTTAACACGTTCAACTGCTAACACTAAAGAAACTTTAGACGTAGAAGGAACTGAGTATCCATTAATCAAATTAGAAATTTCAAGAACTTCTCACCCTTTCTATACAGGTAAGTCTAAATTAGTTGATACTGCAGGACGTATTGATAAGTTCAAAAATAAATACGCGAAATTTAAAAAATAATTTCAAGTATCTAAAATATTTAAAAGCTCTAACAATTGTTAGAGCTTTTTTTATGCAAAAATCTTGTACTTTAGCTAAGTAAAATTATTAAAATGAGAGATACAATTTTAGCAGTTATTATAGTTGTTAATCTACTTTGCGGTGTGTTAGTTTACTTTATTTCTGATGTTGGAAACTATATTTTATTTACAACTGCTACTGCTGTAACCATATTGGCATTGTACGATGCTTTTATTCAAAAAAAACATTCGTTAATGAGAGCTTTTCCAGTAATTGCTCGTTTGCGATGGGTTTTTGAAGAAGAACGCGAAAAAATTCAACAATATTTTATTGAAGATGATTTAAACGGAACGCCAATTAATCGCGAAAAAAGAAGTATTGTATACCAACGTTCTAAAAAAGAAATAGAAACTGTACCATTTGGTACGCAACATAATGTGTACGAAAAAGGGTATGAGTTTGTAAAACATTCATTATTTCCTAAAGATCATCATCATATTTTAGGAGAAAGAGTTATAATTGGTTCTAACAAGTGTACTCAAAAGTACGATGCTTCTATTGTAAATATATCAGCAATGTCTTTTGGTTCTTTAAGTAAAAACGCAATTATGGCGCTTAACCAAGGTGCGAAAATGGCAAATTTTGCCCACAATACGGGAGAAGGAGGAATTTCACCATATCATTTACAAGGCGGAGATTTAATTTTTCAGGTAGGAACAGGGTATTTCGGTGCAGGAAAAAATGTAAATGGAAAACGTGTTTTTGATGCTGATATTTTTAAAGAAAACGCTATTAGACCAGAAGTGAAAATGATTGAAATTAAATTTTCACAAGGAGCTAAACCTGGTCATGGAGGAATTTTGCCCGCTAAAAAAAACACGGAAGAAATTGCGAAAATTAGGGCTGTTAAACCATTTACAAAAGTAGATTCACCTCCTAATCATACCGCTTTTTCTAATTTTAAAGAAATGATTTCTTTTATTGATGAGGTACGAGTGTTATCCGAAGGTAAACCAGTGGGAATTAAGTTTTGTGTTGGAAATAATGAAGAAATAGAAGCGATGATTCAAGCTTTTTCTGAAGCTAATAATTATCCAGATTTTATTTCAGTTGATGGAGGAGAAGGAGGTACCGGTGCTGCGCCTTTAGAGTTTTCTAATTATATAGGAACTCCGTTGCTAGAAGGGCTAGTTTTTGTAAACAAAACATTAAAGAAATATCAATTAAGGGAGCACGTGAAAATTATAGCAAGCGGAAAAGCAATTGATGCTTTTGATATTATAAAATATAAAGCTTTAGGGGCAGATGCTATTGCCATGGCGCGTAGTTTTATGTTAAGTTTAGGTTGTATTCAGGCGCGTGAATGTAATTTAGATACGTGCCCTGTTGGAGTAGCAACACAAGATGAAGATTTGGTAGCAGCATTGGTTGTGGGCGATAAAAATATACGTGTTAAAAATTACCATGACAAAACAATAGCAGCTGTAAAAGAAGTAGTAGCTGCAATGGGAAAAGAATCTATTTCTGCTATAAAAGCAACGGATATTTTTAGAAGAAATAAAGCGGGTGATATTACGTCATTAGATAAAATTTACGAATTGTATTAATGTCATTTCTATATTTTACAAGGAATGATATTTACATAATATAAAACGATTGGAAACAAAATTAGAGTTTAATTCAAAAGCATACCAAGTAGAACGATATCCAAAAACGGATGATAAATCATTGCGAGCATGGAGTAATGCAGAACTATTGGTGTTGGATTATGTAGCTGATAAAAAAACAAAGAACATTCATTTGTTTAACGACAGATTTGGAATTTGGAATACTGTTTTAAATGATAAAAATTGTACCACTGTTTGGACGTATGCGAGTCAGCAAAAAGCAATTACTAAAAACTTAAAGTTAAATGATTTTTCTGCGGATGTGGTTTACAAATCACCTTTAGATAATTTAGGTTTGGTTGAATTGGCTTTGCTTAAAGTGCCGAAATCTTTAGAGTTGTTTGAGCTTTTTTTACAACAAATTCATAAAACGACAAATGATAAAACAGAAGTTGTTTGCGGATTTATGACTAAATATTTTTCAGCATCATTTTTAAAAATCGCAGAGTTGTATTTTGATGAAGTAGAGCAGACGAAAGCTTGGAAAAAAGCACGATTATTAATTTTAAAAAAACCAAAGCAATTAATTCGATATAAAGAATTGATGCATAAAATTACTTGGAAGGATGAATATCTTTGTCAATATTACGGGGTTTTTTCTTCAGGTAAAGTAGATATCGGAACACAGTTTTTGTTGGAAAATTTAATAGTTAAGCCAAGTGAATTAAAAATACTCGATGTTGCCTCTGGTAACGGAGTGATTGCTTACGATATTGAAAAACAAAATACAGCAGCAACACTTACATTAATTGATGATTTTAATTTAGCGGTAGCTTCTTCAAAATTAAATTTAAAAGCATCAAAAGCAACATTTATTTGTGATGACAATTTACAAACTTTAATAAATGAAAATTATGATTTGGTAGTTTCTAATCCGCCATTTCATTTTGAACATGAGAATAATATAGAAGTAGCTTTGTCACTCTTTAAAGATGTAAAAAAATGTTTAAAACCCGAGGGACGTTTTGTGCTGGTTGCAAACAAACATTTAAATTATAAAACACATTTAGAAAAATTATTTACCACCGTTGTTGAGTTGGCTACAAATAAAAAGTTTGTGATATATGAATGTTTAAAAGCGTAAAATTTGAGGTAATTTATTTGGTTTTGTATTTTTTGATATTTTTCAAATAAAAGTTATTAACAATTATTTTTATAAGTTGTCAACATTTGTTAATAAATATCGTATATTTGTATATTATAAAAAATGTAATCCCCTAAATTCCCCATAAATATGTTTTTTAATAAGACAACGTCTGCTGATAAAGAGACAGGTAAACTTTTAGAGTTTCCTAAAATTAATGTATTAGAGCAAAAAATTGAACAGGTAAACGAATTTATACGCTTAAGAAAGGTTTTTTTCTTAAGAAATTTAAATAGAGATAAATTCGATATTTTTTTTACAGATCATACAGGTTTAAAAAAAGTAGAAGCTTCAGTTTGGACTCTCTCTGAAAAATCAATTATTCTTAAAAATACAAAAGAAGTTCCGTTTAGTAATATTGTAGCGGTAGCTTAAAAAAACAAAAAGCACACTTTTTTAAAAGTGTGCTTTTTTTATGTTAATGTAATTAAACTCTTACATGTAATCTTCAATAGGATTACAAGAACAAATTAAATTACGATCTCCAAAGGCATCATCAACTCTTCGAACAGAAGGCCAAAATTTATTTTCAGCAATATATGCTAATGGAAATGCAGCTTGCTTACGTGTGTAAGGTAAAGTCCATTCATCAGCAGTTAACATATCTTGCGTATGTGGTGCATTTTTTAAAGGATTGTTTGCGTTTTCTTTTGTTGCTTCTGTAATTTCTTTTCTAATAGAAATCATAGCGTCACAAAAACGATCTAATTCTGAAACACTTTCAGATTCTGTAGGTTCAACCATAATAGTTCCTGCAACAGGAAAAGACACTGTAGGTGCATGAAAACCGTAATCCATTAAACGTTTAGCGATATCAACAACTTCAATTCCGTTTTGTTTAAACTCACGGCAATCTAAAATCATTTCATGTGCTGCTCTATTCATTTCACCACTATATAAAGTGCTGTAATGTCCGTTTAAACGCTCTTTAATATAATTGGCATTTAAAATTGCATTTTTAGTAGAGTCTGTTAATCCGTCGGCACCTAACATTGTAATGTATCCGTAAGAAATTAAACAAGCTAAAGCAGAACCCCAAGGAGCTGCGGAAATAGCAGTAATAGCATTTTTTCCTCCAGTTGCAACTAATGGATTTGTTGGTAAAAAAGGAACCAACTGCGGAGCCACACAAATAGGACCAACTCCAGGACCTCCACCACCATGTGGTATTGCAAATGTTTTGTGTAAGTTTAAGTGACAAACATCTGCACCAATAGTTGCAGGATTTGTTAAACCAACTTGTGCATTCATATTGGCGCCATCCATGTAAACTTGTCCGCCATTATCATGAATAATTTTGGTAATTTCCATAATAGCTTTTTCATACACTCCGTGAGTTGAAGGATATGTAACCATTAAAGCAGCTAAATTATCTTTATGTTTTTCGGCTTTAGCACGTAAATCTTCTACATCAATATTACCTCTTTCATCTGTTTTAGTAACTACTACTTTCATACCAGCCATAACTGCTGATGCAGGATTTGTACCGTGAGCAGAAGCAGGAATTAAACAAATATTTCTATGAGCTTCATTGTTGCTTTCATGAAAAGCACGAATAACCATTAATCCAGCAAATTCTCCTTGCGCACCAGAATTTGGTTGTAAAGAAGTACCTGCAAAACCAGTAACTACGTTTAACTGATTTTCTAAATTACTTAAAACTTCTTGGTAACCTTGTGCTTGATCGATTGGTACAAAAGGGTGAATATTTCCCCATTGTGGATTACTTAAAGGAAGCATCTCAGAAGCGGCATTTAACTTCATGGTACAAGATCCTAAAGAAATCATCGAGTGATTTAACGCTAAATCTTTACGTTCTAGTTTTTTAATATAACGCATCATTTCAGTTTCTGATTGATACGTGTTAAATACTTCGTTGTCTAAGAAAGAAGTATTTCTTTTTAAGTTACCGGTAATTACATCCGAAGAAGTAAACTCGGTAATGGTAATATCTTGTATGTTAAAAGCTTGCTCAAAACAATCAACAATTGCATTAATTTCTTTTAAACTAACCGTTTCGTTTACAGAAATAGATACGTGATTGTTATCAATATAGTTAAAGTTAATTCCGTTTGCTTCAGCAACAGTACGTAATTTATTGGCTTCAACTTCAATTAAAAGCGTATCGAAATAAGCGTTGTTTTTTTGTTTAAAACCTAAACTTTCTAAAGCAGTGGCTAAAGTATTTGCTGCGGCATGCGTTTTGTCAGCAATATATTGTAACCCGTCTTTTCCGTGATAAACAGCGTACATACCCGCCATAACAGCTAATAAAACTTGCGCTGTACAAATGTTTGAAGTTGCTTTTTCGCGTTTAATATGTTGCTCTCTCGTTTGTAAAGCCATACGTAGCGCACGACCACCGTCAACATCTTTAGTAACACCAATTACACGACCAGGAAGACTACGTTTGTAAGCTTCTTTGGTTGCAAAATAACCAGCATGAGGACCACCGTAACCTAACGGAATACCGAAACGTTGTGTAGTTCCTACAACAACATCGGCACCAAATTCAGCAGGCGCTTTTAAGTTTACTAATGATAAAATATCAGCAGCAACGGCTACTTTTATGTTTTTTTCGTTACAATTTGCTACAAAACTAGTGTAATCGCAAACTTGTCCGTGTTTTCCTGGGTATTGAAGAATGGCTCCAAAAAATGCTTCAGAAAAATCAAAATTTTCATGATTTCCAATCACTAATTCTATTCCGATAGGAATAGCACGTGTTTGTAAAACAGATAGTGTTTGAGGTAAAATTTCTTCAGAAACAAAAAACTTATTTACGTTAGCTTTTTTCTGAGCTCTTTCTCTCACATCAAATAATAAAGCCATGGCTTCGGCAGCAGCAGTTCCTTCATCTAATAAAGAAGCATTTGCAAGTTCCATTCCTGTTAAATCACAAACCATGGTTTGGTAATTTAATAAAGCTTCTAAACGACCTTGCGCAATTTCTGCTTGATAAGGTGTATATGCTGTGTACCAACCCGGATTTTCTAAAATGTTACGTTGAATAACACTTGGTACAATTGCCTCGTGATACCCTAAACCGATGTAACTTTTAAAAACTTTATTTTTAGCTCCTAATTCGTTAATATGATTTAAATATTCATATTCGCTCATTGCTGGGGCTAAATCTAATTCGTTTTTTAAGCGAATATCATCAGGAATAGTTTCAAAAATTAACTGATCTAAGCTATCGGCTTTAATCGTTTTTAACATTTGTGTTTGATCCTTTAAACGAGGACCAATATGTCTTAGTTGAAATGAATTTGTGTTCATTCTGCGTTGTTGTTTTTAAGTGGCTCAAAAATAATGAAATTGTATAATTTTTAATGTATAAATTTTCTTAAAAAATGATATTTTATTAACTATAATTAAAGGTTATAAACAGAAAAACTATTTTTGTATTATGAAGGTTTTAAAAAAGGTATTCGATTTTTACATAAATGCTAGTGTTCATGTAGCTTTATCGGTTTATTCTCTTGTTAGAATTACCGAATTATATTTTGGTTTAACCTATAACGAACCGTTAGACTTTTTTCTTTTTTATGGTACAATTACAGGGTATAATTTTGTAAAATATGCTGGAGTAGCAAAATTACACCACAGAAGCTTAACAACGCATTTAAAAATAATTCAAATATTTTCTTTAATCTGTTTTTTGCTGATGTGTTTTTATGCGAGTAAATTAACATTAAAAACGTTGCTGTTTTTTAGTCCTTTTGGCGTGTTAACACTTTTATATGCTATCCCTTTTTTAAGCGGATTTCAAAAGAATTTAAGAAGTATTGGCTATTTAAAAATTATTGTTGTTGCTTTAGTTTGGGCGGCAAGCACAGTATTTTTACCTGTTTTTGATGTTGGTATTCATTTTTCAGCTGAACTTTATTTAATAGCAATTCAACGTTTTTTATTAGTAGTGGTTTTAATTTTACCTTTTGATATTAGAGATGTAAAGTACGATGCGATTTCATTACAAACTATTCCTAAAAAAATAGGAGTAAAGCAAACCAAAAAACTAGGATATGTATTATTACTTTTTTGTTTGTTTATTGAGTTTTTAATAAGTCCTGATAAAAACTTTAGAACTGTTTTTTTAGCCATATTTTTTATTACTTTAATGCTATTAATGCGAGCAACTAAAAGCCAATCAAAATATTATAGTTCTTTTCTGATAGAAGCGATTCCAATAATTTGGTGGTTGTTATTGTTAATAGCTTAGTGTTTCTGTCAATAAAAAAAAGCGCAAACCTTTTCGAAGATAATTGTCTTTTTTATTGATTTGATTTGTATTTTTGGTTGCTTACCAGTAATAAATTACAATGGCACCAAAAAGAAGTTTTGTTTTCGATTTTGACAGTACGTTAACAAGAGTTGAAGCGTTAGACGTTTTAGCAGAGATTACTTTAGAGAAAAATCCGAAGAAAGAAGCCGTTATTCGAGAAATTATCGAAATAACGAATCAGGGAATTGATGGGGAAATATCCTTTCCGCAATCTTTAGAAAAACGCATTCAATTATTAAATGCTAAAAAGGCAGATTTGCCAATTCTTATTAACGAATTAAAAAAGCATGTTTCCACATCTATCGAAAGAAATAAAGAGTTTTTTGAAAACTTTTCAGAAGATATTTATGTGATTTCAGCAGGATTTAAAGAATTTATAGATCCGATTGTAGCTGAATACAACATTCCATCCGAAAGAGTATATGCGAATACTTTTCAATTTGATGAAAATGATTTAATTGTTGGTTTTGATGCTGAAAATTCACTTTCAAAACATAACGGAAAAATCGAATGTTTACAAAACTTAAACCTGCAAGGAGAAATTCAGGTAATTGGTGATGGTTATAGTGATGCAGTTACCAAAAAAGCAGGGGTTGCAGATACTTTTTTTGCGTACACCGAAAATGTATCAAGAGAAAAAACAGTAGCCAATGCCGATCATATTACTCCTAATTTAGACGAATTTTTATACCTAAACGATTTGCCAAGAAATATATCATACCCAAAAAACAGAATTAAAATTTTATTATTAGAAAACGTACATGCTGATGCGTTTACAAAATTAACTGCTGATGGTTTTTCAGTAGAAACTGTTTCAAAAAGTTTGTCTGAAGACGAATTGATAGAAAAAATTAAAGATGTACACGTTTTAGGAATTCGATCTAAAACTCAAGTAACCAAAAAAGTAATTGAAGCTGCCGAAAAATTAATGGTTGTTTCAGCATTTTGTATTGGTACAAAGCAAATAAATTTAGATGCTTGTAAAGAAAACGGAGTTGTAGTATTTAATGCTCCTTATAGTAATACACGTTCGGTTGTAGAATTAGCAATTGGCGAAATTATTATGTTAATGCGTAGTGTTTTTCAAAGAAGTACCGAAATTCATAACGGACAATGGAATAAAACAGCGCAAGGTTCTCGCGAAGTTCGTGGTAAAAAACTAGGTATTGTTGGTTATGGTAATATTGGTAAACAACTATCTGTACTTGCAGAATCGTTAGGAATGGACGTGTATTATTACGATGTTGAAGATAAGTTAGCCTTAGGAAACGCAACAAGAATTACTACATTAAAAGAATTACTAAACATTTCTGATGTGGTAACCTTACATGTTGATGATAATGCTGCAAATAAAAACTATATCGGTAAAGAAGAAATTTCTCAAATGAAAGACGGCGTTCATTTAGTAAACTTATCTAGAGGATTTGTGGTAGATATTGAAGCGTTGGTTGCTGGTTTAAAGTCTGGTAAAATTGCAGGTTGTGCTGTGGATGTATATCCTGAAGAGCCAAGAAAAAATGGTGATTTTGTTACCCAATTAAAAGGTTTAGATAATGTAATTTTAACTCCGCATGTTGGTGGAAGTACCGAAGAGGCTCAAAAAGATATTGCCGATTTTGTTCCGAGTAAAATCATGGCGTATATTAATTCAGGAAATACAGTAGATGCCGTAAATTTTCCGAATATAAGATTGCCACGTCAAACAAATGCACATCGTTTTTTACATATTCATAAAAACGTACCAGGTGTAATGGCAAAAATTAATAAAGTTTTGGCTGAGTATGAATTAAATATTACAGGGCAATACTTATCAACAGATGCTAAAGTAGGGTATGTAATTACAGATATTGACAAAGAGTACAATCAGGAAGTGTTAAATGAACTTCGTAAGGTTGAAGGAACTATAAAATTTAGAGTACTTTATTAAGAGTGCTTTAATGGAGGAGAATGATAAAAGTCTTGTAAATTTTACAAGGCTTTTTTTATAAAGAATTAAAATCTTCTAATGAATTTTCAATTAAAGTAGCTCCTTTTTGCAGAATAGATATATAGTTTTGTACGTTTTCTAATTTAAAGCGACTAGAAGGACCAGAAGCACTTATGCAGGCAATCGCATTTCCTTTTTTATTAAAAATAGGAATAGCTATACATATTAAACCTAATTCAAACTCTTCTAAATCTAAAGAATAGCCTTGTTTTTTTATGATGTTTAACGCTGTTTTTAATTTAGGAACTTTAGTAATTGTTTTTTGAGTATATTTAGTGAAATTGTTGTTTTTAAAATATTTTTCTTGCTTTTCAATAGAAGAAAAAGCTAAAAGTAATTTACCTGATGCTGTTGCATGAATTGGTTGATAAGAACCAATAGAGGTGCTTATTTTTAAACCTTGAAGGCTATCTGCTTTATTAATATAAAAAACCTGATGCTCTTTTAAGATGCTAAGTAAAACTGTTTCTTGAATTTCTAAGGCAACATTTTTTATTGGTTGATTGGTAGCTGTAATAAGTGATTTATATAATGACACGCGATTTCCTAATTCAAAAAGTTTACTGCCTAAACAATATTTTTCATTTTCATTCTGATGTATAACATTTAAAGAAACCAAAGTACTTAATAATCTATAGGTTGTACTCTTATTATAGCCTGTTTTATTCGCTAATTCACGAACACCCCATTCTTTTTTATCATTTGTAAAAGCATCTAAAACGGTAAACGCTTTTATAATTGATTGGTTTAAATTTTTGTTGTCAATCATTATTTTTTGAAAATCATTTTTGCTAATATAATAAAAAAGTGTAAATTTATAAAACACCGTTTCATTTAATGAAACACTTTTGTTTTTTTGATTTGTTTATAAATCAAGTATCTTTAGTGTTTAAAAAGAAAGGTTTTTTAGAAATAAAAAGAAGCATGTACAAAGCAACACTCGATTACGCACAACAACAAGATACAAAAGATAAATTAGCACATTTACGCAATCAGTTTCATATACCAAAAGATAAAGAAGGTAATGAATGGCTGTATTTTACAGGAAATTCGCTGGGTTTACAACCTATAAATACGCAAAAATACATTCAACAAGAATTAGATGATTGGGCAAATTATGGAGTAGAGGGGCATTTTGAAGGAAATACACCTTGGTTGCCTTATCATGAGTTTTTAACGGAGAATATGGCGAAAATAGTGGGCGCAAAACCACTAGAAGTTGTGGTGATGAACACGCTTACAACCAATTTGCATTTGTTAATGGTGTCTTTTTATCAACCAACAAAAAAGAAATATAAAATTGTAATTGAGTCGGATGCTTTTCCTTCGGACAGATATGCTGTGCAATCGCAATTAAAATTTCACGGATTTGATGCCGAAGAAGGTTTGATTGAATGGAAACCGAGAACGGGAGAAACATTATTAAACATTGAAGACTTAGAAACGATCGTTGCTGAGCAAGGAGATGAAATTGCGTTACTATTAATAGGAGGCGTTAATTATTATACCGGTCAATATTTAGATTTAAAACGAATTGCTGAAATAGGGCATTCAAAAAATTGTAAAGTCGGAATAGATTTGGCACACGGTGCAGGTAATATTTCTCCTAATTTACACGATTCAGGAGTAGATTTTGCAGCTTGGTGTACTTATAAGTATTTAAATTCAGGGCCAGGAAGTTTAGGAGGATTGTTTGTGCACGAAAAGCATGCACATAATAAAGAATTGCCACGTTTTGCTGGTTGGTGGAATCACAATAAAGAAACACGTTTTAATATGCGTCAACCTTTTGATGTAATGGCAGGAGCAGAAGGATGGCAATTAAGTAATCCGCCAATATTATCCATGGCAGCAATTAAAGCTTCTTTAGATATGTTTGCTGAGGTAGGAATGGAAGCATTACGAGAAAAATCAGAAAAATTAACAGGTTATTTTGAATTTTTAATCAATCAAATTGATTCAGACGATATTAAAATAATTACGCCAAGTAATCCAAAAGAGCGCGGTTGTCAGTTGTCGATTCAAGTAAAAAACGCTGATAAAAGTTTACATAAAAAATTAACAGAAAACAATATTATAACCGATTGGCGAGAGCCAGATGTTATTCGTTGTGCGCCAGTGCCAATGTATAATAGTTTTGAAGATGTGTTTAGAATGGTTTCGATTTTAAAAGGATTGTTGTAATAAAACCAAACCTCACAGGTTTTTAAAACCTTTGAGGTTTAATTTTAAAAAAAAATGAACAAACAAGATAATATATTAATTATAGGAGCAGGTTTATGCGGAAGTTTATTGGCTTTACGATTGGCGCAAAGAGGTTTTAAAGTAACTATTTACGAAAGTCGTCCAGATTTACGAACTACAGATATTTCTGCAGGAAGATCTATTAATTTAGCATTGTCAGATCGTGGATTTAAAGCTTTGCGTTTATGCGGAGTAGAAGAAAAAGCACGTGAAATTTGTATTCCGATGTACGGACGTTTAATGCATGATAAAGAAAGCAATACGTTTGCGTCAAATTATTCGGGAAGAGAAAATGAATATATTAATTCAATTTCTCGTGGCGATTTAAACGGGATTTTACTAACTGAAGCCGAAAAGCACGAAAATGTAACCATTTATTTTAATAAAAAATGTATTTCGGTGGATATTGAAAATACCGTTGCTCATTTTAAAGATTATAAAACTAAAGAAGAATTTTCTATTAATGCAGATGTAATTTTCGGAACAGATGGAGCTGGTTCGTCACTTAGAAAAAGTTATTATTTAGAGAAGAAGTTTTTGTTTAGCTATTCGCAAAATTATTTATCTCATGGATATAAAGAATTAGAAATTCCGGCAGATAAAGTTGGAAATCATCAAATAAGTAAAGATCATCTACACATTTGGCCACGAGGAGAATATATGTTAATTGCCTTACCAAATATGGATGGAAGTTTTACGGTAACACTCTTTTTAAGTTATGATGAAGGTGAATATAATTTCGAAAATTTAACATCAGAAGAAAAAATTTCCGCATTTTTTGAAGAGCAATTTCCGGATGCTTTAAAATTAATTCCGAGTATAAAAGACGAGTTTTTTAACAATCCGACTGGTTCGTTAGGAACCGTAAAATGTTCACCTTGGAGCTATCAAAATAAAACCATTTTAATGGGTGATGCTGCGCATGCAATTGTACCGTTTTACGGACAAGGAATGAATGCTTCGTTTGAGGATGTAACTATTTTTGACGAGGTTTTAAATAGTTTCGAGCGCAGTCGAGAAACAGCTAACTGGGAAACAGTTTTTAAAAGGTATGAAAAAGCAAGAAAAGAAGACACCGATGCCATTGCTGATTTAGCGATCGACAACTTTTATGAGATGAAAGATCATGTGGCAAATCCGTTATTCAAGCAAAAAAGAAAAATAGAAATGGATTTGGAGAAGAATTTTCCAACCGAGTATTTTTCTAAATATTCTATGGTAACTTTTAACGAAAATATCCCTTATAACGAAGCCATGAAAAAAGGACGCGCACAAGACAAAGCTTTGTTGAATTTAATTGCTGATAAAGATATTTCAACTTCATTAAATATGACAAAAGATGAATTGAAAATTGTTTTAGAAAAAGTGCAACAAGAAACCAATGAGATTTTAGAGGAGGATAAAATTGCAGGAATGTAAAGTCCATCCCAACCTTACAGAAGGGAAGGAGTTAGTAAGTTTTAAAAATGAATAAAAAGCAAACACATAAGAGTAAGAGTTCTTCTCCTTTGGGGAAGTTAGAAGGGGCTTTTTTTATCGTTTTACTTCGGGGAATTAATGTATCGGGGAAAAATAAACTTCCGATGGCTGAGTTACGTGAATTATTAAATGATTTAGGGTTTAAAAATGTTGAAACTTATATTCAGAGTGGTAATATTATTTTAAGTTCAGATGAAACAAAAGTTGAGGTTTGTAAAAGAGTAAATAAAGGAATTGCTGATAAGTTTGGTTATGATATTCCTGTGTTAGTAAGAACACCACAAGAATGGAAAACAGTAATTGATAAATACCCTTTTTCAATAGAGAATGAAAAAATAGTTGCTTTTACTTTTTTAGATAAAACAACAAGTGAAACAGAAATTGAAATAAAAGGAATTAAAGAAGATCAATATAAAATAGCTGGTGATGTAGTTTATTTAAACTGCCCATCAGGTTTCGGAAAAACAAAATTGACGAATAATACGATTGAGAAAAAACTCAATGTTATAGCAACTACTAGAAATTTAAGAACAACACTTAAACTGTTGGAATTAGTAAGAGAATAGCGTCATTCTGAATTTATTTCAGAATCACATGAAGAGAAGCTGAAACAAGTTCAGCTTGAAGAGTAAAATATAAAAAAATGGAAAAAAAAGTAACACCAAGAGGCGCGTATCCACATGTAAAAGTTGTGGGTGATTTTATTTTTGTGTCAGGAACAAGTTCAAGGCGTTCAGACAACACAATTGCAGGAGTTGAGTTGGTTGATGAAATGAACACTAAAAAGTTAGATGCAGAAATACAAACACGAGAAGTTTTAAAAAATATCGATAAAACATTACAAACCGTTGGTGCAAGTATTAAAGATGTGGTTGATGTAACCTCATTTTTGGTAAATATGAACGATTTTGCTGGCTATAACAAAGCGTATGCTGAGTTTTTTGAAAAAGAAACCGGTCCCACAAGAACCACTGTTGCAGTGCATCAATTACCACATCCAGATTTGGTGGTGGAAATTAAAGTTGTGGCTTTTAAGAAACAAAAATAGAGAAAAGACCTCACAGGTTTTTAAAACCTGTGAGGTCTAATTAAACAATAGAATGAACATAAAAAACTACATAAACGGTAAACTCATTTCTCCTGTTGCTGATAGATGGATTGATAATTACAATCCATCAAATGGAGAAGTATATTCTCAAATTCCGAATTCAACCAAAGAAGATGTTGAGTTGGCTTATAAAGCAGCAGCAGATGCTTTTCCCGCTTGGTCAAACACTACTTTAGAAGAAAGAAGTGAAATTCTGATTAAAATATCAAACTTGTTAGAAGTAAATTTAGAGCGTTTTGCATTAGCAGAATCTAAAGATAACGGAAAACCGTTAAGTTTGGCTAAACAAATTGATATTCCGAGAGCAGCAAGTAATTTTCGTTTTTTTGGAAACGCGATTACACAGTTTGCTTCAGAAGCACACGAAAGTGTAGGGTTGGATGCAGTAAATTTTACGTTACGTCAGCCAATTGGAGTAGTCGGTTGCATTTCTCCTTGGAATTTACCTTTGTATTTATTCACATGGAAAATTGCGCCAGCTATTGCTGCAGGAAACTGTGTAGTTGCAAAACCGAGTGAAATAACTCCAATGACTGCTTATTTATTAGGAGAAATTTGTAATGAAGCTGGCCTCCCAAAAGGTGTTTTAAATATTGTTCACGGATTGGGAACTACTACAGGGCAAGCAATTGTTGAACAACCAAATATTAAAGCTATATCATTTACTGGAGGTACGCAAACAGGAGCGCATATTGCACGAGTGGCGGCACCAATGTTTAAAAAGTTATCGTTAGAGTTAGGTGGTAAAAACCCGAATATTATTTTTGCAGATTGCGATTACGATAAAATGTTAGCAACCACAGTTCGTTCATCATTTGCTAATCAAGGGCAGATTTGTTTATGCGGAAGTAGAATTTTTGTAGAAGAAAGTATTTACGAAAAGTTTAAAAAAGATTTCGTTCAAAAAGTATCAGAATTAAAAGTAGGAAACCCAGCAAATAATGATACAAATATCGGGGCTTTAGTATCAAAACCACATTTAGAAAAAGTAAAAAGTTATATAGATATTTCGGAACAAGAAGGCGGTAAGATTCTTTTTGGAGGAGAAACTGTGACTGTCACCGACAGTGAAAACGGATATTATTTACAACCTACAATAATTGAAGTAACGGATAATAAATGTCGATTGAATCAAGAAGAGATTTTTGGTCCCATAGTTACCATTATGCCTTTTAAAACAGATGAAGAGGCGTTAGCATTAGCAAATGATGTAAAATACGGTTTATCTGCAACACTTTGGACAAATAATTTAAACAGAACCATGCAATTTTCTAAACAATTACAAACCGGAATTGTTTGGGTAAATACATGGATGTTACGAGATTTAAGAACTCCTTTTGGAGGAGCAAAAGCAAGTGGCGTAGGGCGTGAAGGTGGTTTTGAAGCATTGCGCTTTTTTACAGAACCTAAAAATATTTGCATACAATATGAATAAAGAAATAAGACAAAAAATAATTGAAGTTTGTGATGAGAAAATTGCGAAAAAAGGAGATAATGTAGGTTTGTCATTTTACGCATTTTTCAAAAATAAAAATGACAATCCAAAACTGTTAATGGAAGTTGCAAAATGGTGGATTGAAACTCATGAGTTAGACCACTTTGAAAAAGCAGTGAAAATTAAAGCAATGATTTTAGAAAATAAATAAGAACCAAGAGAAAAGAATCAAGAAAAAAGATGTAATAGTCTTTCTTCTAACATCTTTTTTCTTTCATCTATAAAACATGAATTTAAACATACAAAATAAAAACGCCTTAGTTTGCGGTAGTACACAAGGTATCGGAAAAGCATCAGCAATTGGTTTGGCTACAGAAGGTGTAAACGTAACATTAATTGCGCGTAACGAAGAAAAATTAAAAGCAGTTTTGGCTGAATTACCAAAAGGAAATCACAGTTATATCGTTGCCGATTTTTCAAATCCATCAGAATTAAAAGAAAAGATTGAGGCAAGTAATTTAAACTTTCATATTTTAATAAATAATACTGGTGGACCAGCTGGTGGACCAGTATTTAATGCACAATTAGATGAGTTTGAACGCGCTTTTACACAACATTTAAAATGCAATCATGTATTGGTGCAAGCAGTGGTTCCGTTTATGAAAGAAGCAGGTTTTGGTCGAATTATCAATGTAATTTCTACTTCGGTAAAACAGCCTTTAGATGGTTTGGGAGTGTCGAATACGATTCGTGGTGCCGTAGCCAACTGGTCTAAAACATTGGCAAACGAGCTTGGGCAGTTTAATATTACCGTAAATAATGTGTTGCCGGGAGCAACAGGTACAGAGCGTTTAAAAGAAATTATTAATAACAAAGCTGCCAAAACAGGATTGTCTGTTGATGAGGTTTCTAAAAATATGATGAACGCATCGCCAGCAAAACGTTTTGCAAAGCCAGAAGAAATTGCCAATGCGGTGGTGTTTTTAGCAAGTGAAAGTGCAAGCTTTATTAACGGAATTAACGTTCCGGTTGATGGTGGAAGAACAAAGAGTTTATAATTTATTTAGTAGCTATTTCCTGCTTTCGCTACTCGCTTTTTTAAGTTGAAAAAAACTTAAAAAGAGCTTAAACAAACCGCTCAATCAGGGCTAAGTTAGTTTTTTAAGAGTTGTTTAAAATCAAAGTATTTTTTTGTGTTTATACAAGAACTATGTTTTTAAGAAGCAGTATGTTACAATGAAAATAAAAATTATAAATAAAAAATAAAATTTAGCGTTAGGGATTGTAGCGGCATCCTTTTTATGTTAATTCGAGTGTTTTATTTTGAAGTGATAACGAAAAAAATAAAATGTATCGAGAATACATAAAAAGATACAGCGAAAAGCCCGACCTTTAGGGAACGCCCAAATACTATAGATATGAATTTAGTACAGCCTTTAAATTTTAAAAAGTGGATTGATGAAAACCGTCATTTATTAAAACCACCCGTTGGTAATAAACAAGTTTGGGATAATGGCGAATATATTGTAATGGTTGTTGGTGGACCTAATAACCGAAAAGATTATCATTATAACGAAACACCAGAGTTTTTTTACCAAGTAGAAGGCGATATGGTTTTAAAAATCATTGATGCTAACGGAAAAATGATTGATGTAGAAATTAATGAAGGTGATATTTATTTGTTGCCTGCTAAAGTGCCACATTCGCCACAACGTAAAGAAAATACGGTAGGTTTGGTAATTGAATATCCGCGAGCTAAAGAGATGATGGATGCCTTAGAATGGTATTGCGAAAATTGTGGAAATCAGTTATATAGAGAAGAATTTGCTTTGGATAATATAGAAACAGATATGCCAATTATTTTTGATAAATATTATTCTGATACTCAAAAATGTACTTGTAATAATTGTGGAACAGTAATGCAAGCACCAAATAAAATTAAATAAATGAAACGTAAACTACGCATAAACGGACATTCACATTTATTACCTTATCCAGAACAAATTCCTGATTTTATGAAGGAAAAAGAAATTTTTTGGGTAGATGATGAGCGTAAACACATGTTACAAAAAGGTTGGAAACGTCCAGTAACGGATTCTAGTTTTTTCTTAGATGAAAAACTACGTTGGATGGAAAAAAACAAGTTAGATCATGCTGTGGTTTTAAACTTGTCGCAATTATATGGTAACGGATTGCGTTTGGAGGAAATGAAAAAGGCATTACGTTTTCAAAACGATTTTAACGCAAAAGTACAGCATGATCATCCAGATAAGTTTACTTGTGGTTTTGTGGTACATCCAGGTTTTATTTACGGTGCATTGTATGAAATGGAACGTTGTGTTGAGGAATTAGGTTTAAAAGTATTATGCTTACCAACGCATTTTATGGATTCGATAGGGCAGTGGCGTTGTGTGTTTGATAAAGAAAATGATCGTATTTTTGAATTGGCTGATAAATATAAATTAGCCATTGAAATTCATCCGTATGATGGCGATAAAATGATAAAATTAGAAAATACCAATTGGCGTTTTCATTTAATTTGGATGCTAGCACAATGTGGTGATGCGTATCATTTTTATACTTTAAACGGTATGCAAGAGCGTTTTAAAAATATTAGAACTTGTTTTGCACATGGAGGTCAATTGGCACAAATGAATTTAGGACGTCGTATTCAAGGGTTTGACGGAAGACCCGATTTATTTGAAGGAAAAACGCATCCAAGAAAAGCAGTTGGGCATCCAAATATCTTTTTTGATACCTTGGTTCATGATACAGATTCTTTAAAATTAATGATCGACCGTCAAGGATCTAACCAAGTAATTATGGGATTAGATGACCCATATCCGTTAGGAGAAATGGAAAGCGACGCGCAATCTTCGTATCCAGGTAAATTGTTAGATTTAGCAATTGATAGAGATATTATCAATCAAAAACAATACGACGAAATTTGGGAAGATAATACCTTGCGTTGGTTGTTTGGTGATGATGAAAAAGCGAAACAAGATTTGATTTCGAAAATTTTAAAATAACATGTCTGAAGTTACCCAGTTTCATAATTTATTGCACATTTTTATTTCTTTTATAGGCGCAATTTTATTGTTAGCTATTTATTATAATATAAGAAAGCGATTTAAGCAGGTTTTGGAAGAGGGGAGTACATTAAAACGTGTAGATAAAGGTTTACTGTATTTAAGTTTTGGAATGTTAATTTGGGTAATTTCTGGTATTTGGGCATACACAGCGGGTTATTTTAAATTTATAGAAACAAGTATTTATCAAACAGGTGTAAATATTTTATCAACCATAAATAATTTATTTTGGTTACTGGCATTGTATTATGTGTATGACGCGCCAAAATTTATTTATAGAAATGAAAAAAACGTAAAAGTTATTGGAGTTATTATACTTATAGTAGCTTCAATCACACTTATTTTGTCCTCGTTTATAGGAAATGAAATTTATTTCGGAATGAAAATAGCAGCAATTCCGGATGTGTTATTAACTACTTTTTTGTGTTATTTAATGGCAGTTTCGTTTTTTAGAACTTTTATGCATCGAGATTTAAAATTGGTAGCTATTATTTCGATCGTTTCAATTTTATTATTATTTCTATCGCAATTATATGATGTTTTTGTAGGTTTAGATAATGATTTTGTGAATCTGATGATTAGGATTATAGCAAAAACATCGTTGGTTTCAGTGTTTTTAGTTTTGGCAACAAGCTGGGTAATTCAACTAGCGCACACACCAAAACCAAACGAAATTAAAATCAAATTTTTAGACTGGTCTTTAATACAATTAAGTATACCATCTAAAGGAATATATGAAGAAGGAATAGATTTTGGATCGAAAACAACACAGTATAAAAACTTATTAAACTTTGCATATAGAAGAAAATTTGCTGATGCTTGTAACCAATCTATTGTTGTAAATTCAGGTGGAGAAATAAAAAGTCAAACCTACTTAACAAGAATAGCGGATAATATAAATTCGATACTTCAATTAGAAGGAAACGATAAACTAGAGCGTAAAGATTTAATTACATTTATTGGCGAAAGTAAATATCGTTTAAGAGTTTTACCAGAGCATATTTTTATTGATAATGCTTTGCTAGAAGAGTATCAAAAAAAATAATTATAAAGTATATAATTGACCTAGTAATTGAAAAAGTTTACTTTTTGTTTTTGCAAATTCATATTGATTTTTAATTTGTTTTAAATTACTTTCTATTAATTTTACTTCTCTATAATTAATTAAGAACAAAGAACTTTCTCCTAAGTAAAACTTTCGTTCTTCACTTTTAACAATTATTTTATAATCTTTTACAAGGTTTTTTAAGAGAGTATTTTGCTTTTGGTAAGAGGTGATTTCTTGTTGTATAGCATTAATTTTATTTTGTAAAGTCATCTTTGTAGAAGCAATTTCAAAATCTAAGTCTTGAAGTTTTAATTTGGTAATTTTTAAATCTCCTCTTGATTTTCTTAAAAATAAAGGAAAACTAACTTGTAAAGAATTTTTATAATTAGCAACATTAAAAGCATCAAAATTATTAACTTTTGAAGCAAGTAAATTGTATTGAAAATCTATTTTAGGTAATAAATTATTTATTTTAAGCTGTTTGCTTATTTGTAGGTTTTTTTTCTTTAATTCTAGTAACTTTAACTTAGGGTGATTATCAAAAACAAGGTTAACAGTTTGATTTGTGGTAGCTTTTAATATAGAATCAATTTTAGAAAAAGTATTTGTATCAGGGTTCATTTCCTCCTTTATTTCCATAGGTATGTTATTATCAATCCATAAAAAGTTAGAAAATTCTAATTTTGATTTTAAATGTTTAATATGAGCTTTTTCTAAATCTAATTTTCTGTTTTTAAGATTGATACTCGCCTCTAAAGTATCTACAGCAGCTTTATCTCCTGCTTTAAAATTTTTAACAGTGTTTTTTAATCGAACCGAAGCATTGGCATAATAATTTTTGTAAATAGCATATTGTTGATAATATTGTACCCAATTTAAGTACGAAGAAATAGCCTCAAATAAAATGTTATTAGCCAGTAATTGCTGCTCTAATTTACCCTGTTTTGTATATAGTTTGGCTTGTTTTAAGGTAGCCATTCGCTTATTGATAAATAAATTTTTAGCTAAAGGAATACTTACACCAATGTTGTATAAACCATTTTTAGGAGTTTTAAATTGAGGGTTTAAATATTGACCAGAGTTGTTTTCATAACTTGCCTTTAATTCAATACCATACCAAGTTGGTACTTTAAAAGTTGAGGTTAGTTTTTTATAATAATCGGTGTTTTTAAATTCTTTTTTGTCGTAATCAACTTCAATTTTCGGATCAAATGCACCACGAGCTTTCATTAACTTAGCTTCGTTAATATTTGTAATAAGTTCAGCTTGTTTTAAAACAGGATGGTGTTTTTTTATATATCCTAAGCTTTCTTCTAATGAAAGTGTGTTGATAGATTGATTTTGAGAAAAAGATATAAAACTTATAAATAGGTATAAAAAAGGTAGTTTTTTCATTGTTACTATTTCTTTGAATTACTATTTTTATTTTTTGGTTGATAAAAATTAGGAGGGAAACTGTTAATTTGTCTCCATAATTCATACCAAATAGGTACATTTTCTAATAAGGCAATTGTTTTTGCGCCTGAGCCAATTCTAATAGCTTTAGGCCATGGTTGTTTATCGTTATTAGGAACGATTAAAACTCTGTATTTACCGTTGTCGCTAATAAAATTTTCGATGGCAATTATTTTAGCTTCATAAGTTCCGGTAGACATATTTGGCCAACCGCTAAAAATTATTGCCGGCCAACCATCAAACTGTACCCGAACTTTTTCGTTAACATGTATTAGTGGTAAATCAATAGGCCTTATATACATTTCTACAGCTAAATCATATACGGCAGGCATAATATTAACCAATTGTTCGCCTTCTTTAAACGTTTCACCAATACCAGATTTTATAGTTTTGTTGATGTAACCATCTTGCGGTGCAGTAACATATAATAAAGAGTTTCTTTTATTGTAATTAGCCAGGTTTGTTTCTAATTTAGAAGCTTGTATTGCAGTCTCATAAGCTCCAGATTTTGCAGAATATAAACTGCTTTCTGCTTTCGAAATTTTGTCTATATAAGAAGCTCCAATGCTTGGAATAGCAATTTTAGCATTGATAATATTATTTTTAGAAGTTAATAATTTATTTTTTTGAGAGATAACTTTTGCAGAATATTCTTGCAATTTAGCTTTCTTTTCCTCTACATCTTTTACCGCTTTTAAACCTTCTTTTTGTAATGTAAACGTTCTTTCATATTGAGTTTTAGCAATACCTTGTTTTATTATAATAGTTTTTAAATCAATACTATCGCTTTTAACCTTTAAATGAGCTTGTTGTAATTTGTTTTTTGCCTGTTGTAATTTTAACTCACGTTCGTTTTTTAAACCATGAATTTGCCTTTTTAAAGCTGCTATTTTTTGAGTGTAAGATTTTTCTGAAAGATTTTTAGAATTTAATTGACTGCCAGTTCTTTCGGCTAATTTTGTATCAAAATAACTGCTTTTTATTTCAGATATCCTTAAAATAGTATCTCCTTTTTTTACAAAATCTCCTTCTTTAATAAACCACTCCTCAATACGCCCAGGTATTTGAGATTGTATCGTTTGTGGTCGTTGGTTAGGTTTTAAAGTAGTTACATTCCCTGTGCTAGATACATTTTGTGTCCAAGGTAAAAACAAAGTGATAATTAATACAAGTAAAAAGAAACGTAAAAATTTTTTAAAAGATTTATGATGTTTTGTTCTAAATACTTTTTTACCCGACTTAAAATTAGATAAATCTATTTGATCAGAAACGGTGTTTTTAGATATGTTTAGCATTGTTTTTTATTTAATTATTAACAATAATTTCTTTTTTAAGAGTAATTTGTTTATTACATCTTTCATTCCAATTATCATTACTACTTACAATAATTAAACTCCATGGTTGTTGTGGGTTTGTAATAAAATCTATAATACGCTTAGCTTCTTTTCTTTCTAATTGATCTAAAGCATCTTCAAGTATTAAGAGTTTTGGTTTTTTTATAATTGCTCTGGCTAAAATTATTTTTTTAGAAATGGTGTATCCAATAAGTTTGCCTTCTGGTTTTAAGTAGGTATTTAAACCTTGTGGCTGACGCTTTAAAAAGTCAGATAATCCCACAATATTAAATATAGAATAAATTTCATCATCAGTAATTGTAATATCACCAAATGTTACATTTTCTCTGATGGTTCCTTTAAAAGGAGTTTCTTCAGATAAAGACAGCCCTAAATTAGCTCTGTAATCACTAATTAATAAGCTTTCTATTGATAAATTATTAACAAAAATGTTTCCTGTTGTAGGTTTTATAAGGCCACAAATTAATTGAATTAAAGTTGATTTTCCCGAACCATTTTCACCTTGAATTAATATCCTATCATTAGGATTAACATTAAAAGAGATGTTTTTTAGTATCGTATAATTCTTTTTTTGTGTTTTATATGTAATATCTTGAACTTCAATTTTAAAAGGCTTTGTTTTGTTAATTGTGCTTCCGTTTTGATTTTCAATTGGTTTATCTATTACTTGACCTAGTTTTTCAATTGATGTAAGAACGTCGTAAAAAGATTCTAAACCAAGAATTAATTTTTCAACAGAAGCAATTACTAGTAAGATAATTATTTCGGCTGCAACAAATTGTCCAATATTCATTTTTTGGTTTAAAACTAAAAATCCACCCATTAATAATAATCCAGCAGTAATTACAACTTTAAAGCTAATCATTTGAATGTATTGAGTAATTAATACCTTAAAATGGCTTTCTCTAGAAATTAAATACTCGCTCACTAACGTGTCACTTTTATCTAAAGCATGCTTGGTTTTTCCTGATAACTTAAAACTTATTATTGTTCGTGCAATTTCTTGTAACCAATGTGCAACTTTATATTTGTTTTTAGATTCATTAAGGCTAGTCTCTAAACCTATTTTAGCAGTATATTTAAAAACTATATAAATTAATAATAGTAATAAAACTCCAAATAATATAAAAAAAGGATGATAAAAAGACAGTAATAAAAGTGCGAAAATTATTTGCAAAAAAGCAGAAGGAACATCTATTAAAATCTTAGAGATTCCTTTTTGAATAGTAAGTGTATCAAAAAAACGATTGGCTAATTCTGGTGGGTAATAATTAGTTAACTCACTCATTTTAATTTTTGGAAACCGATAACTTAGCTCTATTGATGCTTTTGTGAAAATTCGTTGCTGTATGGTTTCTATAATTCTAATTTGCATTAATTTTAATACGCCACTAAAAGCAACTCCCACGGTAACTAAAATAACAAGAACTATCCATGAAGCAGAAACTTGGGCACCTTGTAATAAATTTATAATCGCTTGTATTCCTAATGGAAGCGATAGGGCAACTAAACCTTCAAAAATTGCATAATACGATATTTGTAAAACATCCTTTTTTTCTAAATTTATAAGTCCTAAAAAGCGTTGCCAAGGAGATAGCTGGTTATTATTTTTCATTTAAAAGAGTGTTTATTGTTATATCAAGAAAAAATGAAGTGGGAGAAATATTTTGGTTACAATTTGTTAAAGATTTAAAGTGTTGCTTAATAAATTGCTGATGTAATGCCCCTTCAATAATCGTACTAGCTAAAGTTAATGGATGTTGGTATGAGTTTTTATAGTTGGTAATTATATTAGCCAAACGTTTTACTACTTCTTTATAAAGTTTAAAAAAACCTTCTTTGTTTTCAGTATCTACGTCCTTTGTCGAATATGATTTTGAGTTTTCGTTAATTACTATCAAGTTTAATAAAACTTCATTAATATGAGAAAAATTATTGTCTTGTTCAGTGGTTTTAGTTACTATTTCAACGGCTTTAATTAATTTTTTTTGAGGATCATTTATACTATAAGTTTCTATTACTAATTGATATTGAAGCCAACCCCAGTACCAAGAAGTTAAATATATTAATAGTTTATGCTTGCTTTCGAAATATCTATAGATAGAGCTTTCATTAGAACCGATTAAATTTCCTAATTTTTTAAAATTGAAATTTTCAAAGCCAATATTTTCAATTAAAATAATACTATTTTCTATAATTCTTTTCCCTAAGTCAGATGTTTCAGGATCTTTAATATAAATCCCCGAAGGAATTTCAATTTTAATATTTGATAATAAATTTTCCATAAAATAAAATTACACTTGCAAATATAATAGTAATACTATTAAAAAAAGAAAGTATTTGTATTAAATTAATTACTGTGTGCTTGTTTTTTGAGTTACAAAAACTCACAATTCATTATTTTTAAGTACAATTAACTACAATGCTTTTTAAAAAGTTCACATAAAAATAGATTTGAAAAACAAATTTATTTTATGAAAACACATACATCTACGTCCGATTTTATGGGGCATCCAAAAGGATTACTTTATTTATTTTTTGCTGAATTATGGGAGCGATTTTCATTTTACGGTATGCGAGCGTTACTTGTTTTATACATGACAAAGCATTTATTGTATTCTGATGAAATGTCATTCGGAGTATATGCAGCATATATGTCACTAGTGTATGTAACACCAATGATTGGAGGTATTCTTGCTGATAAAATACTAGGTTTTAGAAAAGCTATTTTATTAGGAGGTGTATTAATGGCGTTGGGACATTTCTTACTAACCTTTGAGCAACCAGTTTTTTTCTACGGATCATTGGCTTTAATTATCGTAGGGAATGGTTTTTTTAAACCAAATATATCATCATTTGTAGGTAATTTGTATGAGCAAGGAGATGTGCGTAGAGATGCAGGATTTACCATTTTTTATATGGGTATAAATATTGGTGGGGCAGTAGCGCCGTTAGCTTGTGCTTGGTTTTCCGAAACTTATGGTTGGCATTATGGCTTTGTATTAGCAGGTATTGGTATGTTATTAGGATTGCTTGTATTTCAAAGAGGCCTTAAAAATAATACTTTTGAAGATAAAGGTTTGGTTACAAATAAGGAGTTGTATAATGAATCAATCTTCGGAATAAAAAAAGGGAATGCTATAATTATTGCAGCATTTTTATCGGTACCAATATTTGCCTTAATTGTGCGGTTTCATCAATTTGAGCATTATTTGGTTTGGGTAGTTTCGCTATTTTTAATCAGATATATTAGTTATATTTTAAAACAAGTAAGTAAAACCGAGAAGCAGCGTTTATTGGTGGCTGTTTATTTTACGGTTTTGTACACACTCTTTTCTGCAATCTTTGAGCAGGCAGGTAGTTCATTAACGCTCTTCGCAGATAGAAATGTGAATTTAATAGGAATGAGTGCAGCAGGTACCAATAGTATCAATTCCGGATTTATTATTTTATTAGCAATTCCGTTTTCTATGTTATGGACTTTTTTGAGTAGAATTAATAAGAATCCTAATTCGGTAATTAAATTCGGACTCGGATTATTCTTTTTAGGATTAGGATTTGTAATTTTCGGAATGTCAGCAAATCAAGTTGATGATTTTGCAAAAACACCTATGTTTTATTTAATTGTTGGGTATTTAGTATTAACAATAGGTGAATTGTTTTTGTCACCAATAGGTTTGTCTAAAATGACAGAATTATCGCCCGTAAAATATGTTGCGTTTATAATGGGTGTATGGTTTTCTGCAAATTTTTATGGGCATTATTTTGCAGGGAAAATAGCAAAACTTACAAGTGTATCAGAAGGGAATTTAGGAGTTTTTTCAACAGGTTTTTTTGGAGAAATAACACAATTTATTACAGGAATGTCTAATAGTGTTATTTTAGAAAAAGAGATTATTTTTCAGCAACTATACTCGTATGTGTCAGTGTATGCCAGCTTTGGTATAATAGCTTTGTTTGTTGGTATTCTAGTAATTGTTTTTTCTATACCAATAAAAAATATGATGCATAAAATTCACTAAAACTGAATATAAAACAAAAACGCCTTTGATTTAATCAAAGGCGTTTTTAATAAATAGTTATTTTTACTTAAAAGTTGAAGTGATGTTTATAGCAACATCATCCCATGTTTTAGTAACTCCATCTGCTCCTTTATGTAGGTCTCCGCATGCTTCATTTAAAGAGCTTAAAGCTTTTTCGGCACTCCAATTACTAATTTTTAAATTACCAGTTAAATTAAAAACCTTGCCTTTTATTGTGTATTTAAAAGGAAGTTTTTTAGTAACTCCATTCATTGTTAAATCAGAATAACCGATTGAATCGTTTTCTAAAATTAAGTTACCTGAAAGTAATTCAGTTTTATCCATAATTCCAAAAAAGAAAGTTTTAATTTTAAAATCTCTACTGGTGTTTTCTGTAAAAATGCTACTTACAGGAACAGAGAACGTGGTGTTATTAACAGCTTCTTTAACTGTATTTCCTTCACCATTTGTGGTTATGTTTACTTTTTTAAAAAGACCCTTTACTGGCAGTTTTTCTGTTGTTTTGTATGCTGTCCAATTTATTTTATTGTTCGCATTTTGTAAAACAAAAGGCGCTTTTTCAGCTATTTTTGTTTCTTTTTTTTCAGGCGTTTCTTTTTTAGCTTCTGATTTACATGAAATAAAGTTTGAAATGATAACAAATGTAAATACAGAATAAATGATTTTTTTCATGATAATTATTTTATAATTGAATTAACTAAGTTGATGTATTCTTTTTTAGCTTCATCTTCACTCATCCCTTTTAACTGCACCCAAGCGTTAAATTTAAAAGCGTTTCTTAAGTTGTTGTTTTCGTTAAAGGTAAATTTATCTCCTTTAACTGCTTGTTTATAATATGCATATAATTTCAGCATTACATCAGGCGGTAACTTTTCTTCGTAATCAGAGGCTTTTTTGTAGGCTTCTTGAAATTGTATGTTTAAATCATTTACCATAAAGTAAAGGTAATTGGGTGTGTAGTTATATTATAAAGTGGATGTACAAATATACGAACGGAGCAAGGAAAAACAAACTATCAAGTCTGTCAAGTAATCCACCATGCCCAGGCATAATAGTTCCACTGTCTTTTACGTTAGCTTGTCTTTTAAATTTAGATTCAACCAAATCACCTAAAGAACCTAAAATAGAAACGATAACTGCTATAATTATCCAATTTAAAATAGAAAAGTGAGAAGAATATTTACCAATTAAAAAACCAGCAATTATAGCAAATATTAATCCACCAATAAAACCTTCAATCGTTTTTTTAGGAGATACAGATTCGAATAATTTATGCTTACCAAAGTTTTTACCAACTATAAAAGCAAAGCTATCATTGGTCCAAATTATTAAAATAATGTATATAATTAAATTCGGATGGTAACTATGGTCAAGAAAAGGTAATTTTATCAAAAAATAAAATGGCAGAATTAAATAAATTATTTGTAAAAATATTTTTTGCCCAATACTTTCTGTTTTTATCGGTTTTGTACTAATTAATAAATAAAGCAGTATAGTTAGGCCTGTTAAAGAAAAACCAATTAAATTATTGGTTACAGAATTAGGAATTTTAATGACTGATAAAAATATAATTCCGACTAATATAATATATGGAATAATATTTTTGGTTTTAAGCATTTTAGAGAACTCAAAAACACAAATAGCAGCAAAAATAGCCATTAATCCTATATAAGATTCTTTTGAGAAAAGTATAGCGGAAATAAAAATAATAGCATAAACAAGTCCAGAAATACTTCTTGTTATAAGGTTGCGCATAGTTTATAAATCTTCAAAGAGCAGCAAATATAAGTTTTTTGAGTTACTATTACCATAACTTAAAAAACTATCATCCTCAACATCTATTTTATAATTTGTGGTAGAGCTAATATTGGTAGGTATGTTGCCGCTAAAATGAGCTTTTATTCCTGTTAATCCTTCGCTCATATTTTTTACTAATTGGCTTGTGGTGGCATAAACAATAAAGTATTTAGAGTGCGAAGAAAGTTTTTCGCTTCCTAATTGATTGGATGAGAATAAAATATCTCCTTTATTGGCTATTAAATGCTCACAAGAAGTGAAAAAAGGTACAGTTTCAGTAATAGTATCATCTACGTTTACATCTATATCTTTTGTAATTTTTAATAAATCAAAATCAGTACAAGTAATTTTTTGCCAATTATTTTCTTGTAAAATATGTTTTAAATTATTTGAAACTTCGTTTATAGTTGTACAGTATAAAAATTTACCGCCTTTATTAATAAAATTATGTACAAAAGAATCATCTAAAGATAAATTAACTTCTTGTTCTTTAGCTATTTTTTCTCTCGATGATTCTTTGTATGATTTGTATATTTTCTTTAAAAAATTCATTCAAATAAAAACTATTCTTCAATTATCGGATTAGCTTTCTTTTCCTCTATTTCAAAAGGCCTTTTACCAAATACTCTTAGTAAGTCGTCTTTAAAAATAACTTCTTTTTCAAGTAATAAATCAGCAAGTTCGCTAAGTTTATCTTTGTGTTTACTTAAAAGGTCAATAGCTCTTTGGTATTGATTTTCAATCATTTTAGAGATTTCTTCATCAATAATCTTAGCAGTATCATCACTATAAGGTTTTACAAAAGAGTCGTTTCCAGACGAATCGTAAAAAGTAATATTACCAACTTTATCATTTAAACCATAAACGGTAACCATAGCACGAGCCTGTTTTGTAACTTTTTCTAAATCGCTTAAGGCACCAGTAGAAATTTTATTAAACATTAATTTCTCTGCAGCTCTACCACCCATAGTAGCACACATTTCATCAAGCATTTGTTCTGTTTGAATAATTTTTCTTTCTTCTGGAAGATACCAAGCAGCACCTAGTGATTGACCACGAGGCACAATGGTTACTTTTACAAGCGGAGCAGCATGTTCTAACATCCAACTAACGGTAGCATGACCAGCTTCATGAAAAGCGATTACCTTTTTTTCTTTCGGAGTAATTACTTTGTTTTTCTTTTCTAAACCACCTACAATTCTATCCACAGCATCTAAGAAATCTTGATGTTCAATAGCTTCTTTATTGTTTCTAGCAGCGATTAAAGCAGCTTCGTTACATAAGTTAGCAATATCAGCTCCAGAAAAACCAGGAGTTTGTTGTGCTAATAATTCTAGATTAGAATTTTCAGCTAATTTTAAAGGTTTAATATGTACTTCAAAAATTTCTCTACGTTCGTGTAAGTCTGGTAAATCAACATAAATTTGACGATCAAAACGACCAGCACGCATTAAGGCTTTGTCTAAAACATCTGCACGGTTTGTTGCGGCTAATACAATAACGTTTGTATCGGTACCAAAACCATCCATTTCAGTTAAAAGTTGATTTAATGTATTTTCACGTTCATCATTACCACCTGTCATACTGTTTTTACCTCTTGCTCTACCAATGGCATCAATTTCATCTATAAAAATAATTGAAGGTGATTTTTGTTGCGCTTGTTTAAATAAATCTCTTACACGAGATGCACCCACACCAACAAACATTTCAACAAAATCAGATCCAGATAAAGAAAAGAAAGGTACGCCAGCCTCACCTGCAACAGCTTTAGCTAATAACGTTTTTCCTGTTCCTGGAGGTCCTACTAATAAGGCTCCTTTTGGTATTTTACCACCTAGTTTTGTGTATTTTTCAGGAGTTTTTAAGAAATCTACAATTTCTTGAACTTCTTCTTTTGCTCCTTCTAAACCAGCTACATTTTTAAAAGTTGTTTTTACTTTAGTGTTTTCGTCAAATAATTTAGCTTTTGATTTACCAATGTTAAATATTTGACCGCCACCAGCGCCACCAGCGCCTCCACCAGACATTCTTCTCATAAAAAATAACCAAATACCAATTAATAAGATAAACGGAAGAAAATCAAATAGTGTTGTAATTAAACTTGTAGGTTCTACATTAGCTCTGTCAAAGTCAAGATTTTTTTCAACTTTTTCTTTTTTAATTTCGTTTTCAAAATTTTGTAAATCACCAAAATTATAAGTGTAAAGCGGAGCTCCTTTTCGGTAAAAAGGAGAATCAGTTAATTTTTTATGCTCGTCTTTTTTCTCAGCATCACTTTTTAAGAATATTTGAGCTACATTATTGTTTTCAATAACAATTTTTTGAATATCGTTGGCTTGTAATATTTTATTAAACTCGTTTTTTGAAATATTACGAGATCCTAAATTATTAGAGTTTAAAAAGCTTAAACCTAAAAGAATAACGATTATTGGAATGTATAGCCAAAAAGAATTAAAAGTAAATTTCGGGGCATTTTTTTTCTTATCACTCATAAAATAATGTGTCTAAAAATTTTGATAATTATGCAGGGTTAATTTCTGTAATTTTGGCATCACCCCAAAGACTTTCAATATCATAGTAATCGCGTACTTGTTTTTGAAAAACATGTACTACAACGTTTACATAATCCATTAAAACCCATTCAGCATTTGTTTGACCTTCAATGTGCCAAGGCTTGTCTTTTAGTTCTTTACCTACAATTTTTTGTACAGAACCTGAAATGGCATTTACTTGAGTGTTAGAATTACCTGAACAGATTATAAAATAATCGCAAACAGTATTTTCTATTTCTCTTAAATCTAGTAATTGGATATCTTCTCCCTTTACTTCGTCAATTCCTTTTATAATCACAGCAATTAAATCGTCTGTGCTTGCTTGTTTTTTTGTCATCAAAAAAAATTAAGTTTTAAGCAAAGTTATTGTTTTTTTGCGAGTAATTTGCTTAATATTGATACTTGTTTTATTCGCAATATTTATATGAAAATAATCAAACTTGATGCCATTGATTCTACCAATTCTTTTTTAAAAGATATGGCAGCAAAAGTAAGTGTTGATAACTTTACTGTGGTGGTTGCCAAAACACAAACTTCTGGTAGGGGACAAATGAATGCTAATTGGCAAGTAGAAGAAGGTAAAAACCTTACTTTTAGTGTGTTTTGTGAGTTTTTAAAACTAAAAGCTGCAGATTATAAGTATTTAAATTATAGTGTTTCTTTAAGTGTTTTTGAGGCTGTTAAAGGGTTGAAATTACCTCAGTTAAAAATTAAATGGCCTAACGACATATTGTCAGAAAACAAAAAAATTGCAGGTGTTTTAATAGAAAATACATTAAGTTTAAATAAAATAAGTTCTTCTATTATAGGTATTGGCCTTAATGTAAATCAAAATAGTTTTTCTGATGATTTGCCAAATGCATCTTCATTAAAAATAATTTTAGGAAAAGAATTTGATTTAGATTTTTTATTAGATAAAATAATAAACTGCCTAAAAACTAATCTTAAATTGTTAGAAAATAAAGAATATTTGGCTTTAGAAGAAAAATATTTAAATGTTTTGTATAAAAAAAATGTTCCGAGTATGTTTAAAACAAGTCAGAACATTTTATTTATGGGTAAAATTATTGGCGTTTCGGCTATGGGAAACCTCCAAATAGAATTAGAAAATGAAACCGTTAAAGAATTTGGAATTAAAGAGGTTTCTTTTGCTTAATTTATAATTTAGCAATATTTTCAGTTAAAGTATCAATAAACTTAGTTAAAGGTTTTTTAACCATCATTGCCATCATCGGGTTAAAATCTCCCTCAAATTTTAAAACAACATTACTTTCGTTTTCAGAAACTTCATCAATATCGGCAGCTAAAGTAAAAGGTAATTTACTACTGGCAGCACCTAAAGTAATGTTAGAAAATTCTGTTTTTTCTTTCATTACCAATCTTATTTCTGGCATTCCTTTTAATCCGAAGATAAAACTATCTCCATCAACCTCAAATTTCTGAGTGTTTTCTGGCATTAACTGTTCAAAGTTTTCTAACTTTATTAAAAAATTAAAAACTTCTTGGGTAGATTTTTTTACAACTATTTTGTTACCTTCAATATTCATTATTTTCTTATTTTTCGTTTTGTTTCCATTTGCTAGGTTCTACTCTCCAATCTTCTAACATTCTTAATTCTTCGCTAGTAATGTATTTACTGTCTAAAGCTTGTTCTAGTAAATACTCATAATTACTTAAAGTTGTTAACTCTACATGGTCGTTTTTAAAATTTTCAGTAGCAATGTCAAAACCGTATGAAAAAATAGCAATCATACCTTTTACGGTTGCGTTTGCTTCTTTTAAAGCTTTTACAGCATTTAAACTACTTTTACCAGTACTAATTAAATCTTCAATAACCACTACGTTTTGTCCGCTTTCTAAATGCCCTTCTATCTGGTTTTTTCGACCATGTTTTTTAGGCTCAGGACGAACATATATAAAAGGTACGCCAAGTTCTTGAGCAACTAACATACCAATAGCAATGGCACCAGTAGCAACACCTGCAATAACATCAGGTTTACCATGTTTGGTTTCTACTAATTTAGCAATTTCTTCTTTTAAAAAATTTCTTACTGGTGGATAAGATAATGTAACTCTATTGTCGCAGTATATTGGTGATTTCCAACCAGAAGCCCATGTAAAAGGTTCGTTAGGGCTTAATTTAATTGCTTTTACTTGTAGTAAAAGTTCAGCTGTTTTTTTTCCTGTATCTTTGTTAAAATCCATAGCGCAAATGTATAAAGTTTTTGTTAATGATAAACCAATAATCTTTACAACTTCATTAAAAAATGAAGAAGATTATGTGGTGTATATTTACAAAAATACAATTATAGAAGAACTTATTTATAAGTTAAAACTAGGTAAATTAAAAGGCGTTTATCTTTTTACACCTAATTTAGAGCAAGATTGGGGTGTTTTTAAGTTAAATTTTAAGGTTAAAATTGCTGCTGGCGGATTGGTGTTAAATACCCAAAAAGAAATTTTATTTATTTACAGAGGTACCAAATGGGATTTGCCAAAAGGAAGAACTGAGGCGGGAGAAAGCCTTGAAGAAACTGCAGTAAGAGAAGTTGAAGAAGAATGCGGTGTTACAAATTTAGTGATTGATAAAAAACTTACAGAAACGTATCACTTTTTTATTCAAAATGGTAAACATCGCGTAAAAGAAACACATTGGTATTTAATGCACACATCATTTACCGAAAAATTAACACCTCAAATAGAAGAGGGAATTACAAAAGCAGTTTTTAAAGATGCTGAAGCTACTAAAGAAGTTTTAAAAAATACGTTTTCTAATATTATAACGGTATTTGATTACTATATAAAGCTATAAAAAAATGACACTCTGTCATTGTAAATACCCATCAATAATACTTTTTCTGCCAAAATAAAAGCAAAAATTAGTTGGCACACAGTTTGACTATTACTACTCGTAAAATTGAATTAAAAATTTAAGATAAATAATTATTATGAGTAAAATTATAGGAATTGATTTAGGAACAACAAATTCATGTGTTTCTGTAATGGAAGGAAATGAACCAGTTGTTATTCCTAATGCAGAAGGAAAAAGAACTACACCATCTATCGTAGCGTTCGTAGAAGGAGGAGAGCGTAAAGTTGGTGATCCAGCAAAGCGTCAGGCAGTTACCAATCCAACAAAAACAGTTTATTCTATTAAACGTTTTATGGGTAACAAGTTTTCTGAATCTTCAAAAGAAGCAGGAAGAGTACCTTATAGTGTTGTAAAAGGAGATAATGATACTCCACGTGTTGATATTGATGGTCGTTTATATACACCACAAGAAATATCAGCAATGGTATTACAAAAAATGAAAAAAACTGCTGAAGACTATTTAGGTCAAGATGTAGCAGAAGCAGTAATTACTGTGCCAGCATATTTTAACGATGCACAACGTCAAGCAACTAAAGAAGCTGGTGAAATTGCAGGTTTAAAAGTTAGAAGAATTATTAACGAGCCAACTGCAGCTGCATTAGCGTATGGTTTAGATAAAGCAAATGATGATAAAAAAATCGTTGTTTTTGATTTTGGTGGAGGAACACATGATGTTTCTATCTTAGAATTAGGAGACGGAGTTTTTGAAGTATTAGCTACGGATGGAGATACGCATTTAGGAGGTGATGATGTTGATGAAAAAATCATTAACTGGTTAGCTGATGAATTTAATGCAGAAGAAGGAATGGATTTACGTAAAGACCCGATGTCTTTACAGCGTTTAAAAGAAGCTGCTGAAAAAGCGAAGATTGAATTATCATCTACTACTTCATCAGAAATTAATTTACCTTATATTACTGCTACTGCTAGTGGACCAAAACACTTAGTAAGAACATTAACAAGAGCTAAATTTGAAGCTTTAATTGATGACTTAGTAAAAAGAACTATTGAGCCTTGTCAAACAGCTTTAAAAAATGCTGATTTATCAACATCTGATATTGATGAAGTAATTTTAGTAGGTGGTTCAACTCGTATTCCTGCAATTCAAGAAGCTGTTGAAAAATTCTTCGGAAAATCACCAAGTAAAGGAGTAAATCCTGATGAAGTTGTTTCTTTAGGAGCTGCAATTCAAGGAGGTGTTTTAACTGGAGATGTAAAAGACGTTTTATTATTAGATGTAACGCCTTTATCTTTAGGAATTGAAACAATGGGTAATGTATTTACAAAGTTAATCGATGCAAATACTACTATTCCAACAAAAAAATCTCAAGTATTCTCTACAGCAGTAGATAATCAGCCATCTGTAGATATTCACGTTTTACAAGGTGAAAGAGCAATGGCAGCAGATAACAATACAATTGGTCGTTTTCAATTAACTGATATTCCACCAGCGCAAAGAGGAGTTCCTCAGATTGAAGTAACTTTTGATATTGATGCAAACGGAATTATCAAGGTTTCTGCGGCTGATAAAGCAACAGGAAAATCTCAGGATATTCGTATCGAAGCTTCTTCAGGATTATCAGAAGAAGAAATCGAAAAAATGAAAGCTGAAGCTGAAGCAAATGCTGATGCAGATGCAAAAGCAAAAGAAACTGCTGAAAAAGTTAATGGTGCAGATTCAATGATTTTTCAAACAGAAAAGCAATTAAAAGAATTTGGTGATAAATTATCTGATGATAAAAAAGGACCAATTGAAGCTGCTTTAGTTGAATTAAAAGCGGCTCACGAATCTAAAGACTTAGCACAAATTGATGCAGCTATGGAAAAGATTAACGAAGCTTGGAAAGTAGCATCTGAAGAAATGTATGCAGCACAACAACAAGCTGGTGGCGATGCAGGAGCGCAACAACAAGGTCAACCAGAAGCAAACAATGCTCAGGAAGATAATGTTGAAGATGTAGATTTTGAAGAAGTGAAGTAATTTTTACAAAATAATTTATAAAAGCTCGCCAATAGGCGAGCTTTTTATTTTATAAAAATCTCATTTTTCTTTTAGAAAAGAAAAGAAGTGCTTTAGAAAAAAATAAAGTCACTTGAGCAATTTTTTCTCAATGTGTTAGTAATCACTTATATATTTATGCTTAAATAAGGGAAAAACACCTTTATGTAAAATGTAAAAAAACAAAAAATAGACACACATGAGAAAAAAAATGACCATTTATGTTAGTGCAATACTTTTTGTATTAGCAAGTATTACAAGCTGTGATGATGATGAAAAAATTAGTCCAGCAGAATTTTCTATTACAGCGATAGAAAAAGATTTTGGAACAATAGAAGTAGAGCAATCGATTAACTACTCATTTAAAGTAACAAATGAGGGAGAGGCAGATTTAGAAATTGATGAATTTGTATTAATAGGAACAAATGCAGCTGATTTTTCAACTAGTGCAGTACCTAAAATAATTAAAAAGGATCAATCGTATAGCTTTGAAATTACCTTTGCTCCTTTAACAGAAGGAGAAAAAGAGGCTATTATAGAAATTACTACCAATATTGGAAAAAAAGAAATTACAGTAACAGGAATTGCAAAACCAAAACCATTACCTGGAGTTGATTTAAGTGCAACAGCGTTGGTTTTCGGAGATGTAGAGGTTAATCAAACAAAAGATGTTATGTTTAGTATAACTAATAGCGGAAGTGCAGATTTAGAAATTACTGCTTTTGAGGTAAAAGGAACAAATGCTTCTGATTTTTCAACTTCAGCAACAGCAGAAACCTTAGCAGCAGGAACAACAAAAACAATTACAGTAACGTTTGCACCAACAGTCGTAGGCGAAAAAACAGCAAGTTTAGAGGTAACAACCAATGCGGGTGTTAAAGCTATTGCTTTAACTGGTAAAGCTACAGCAACACCAATACCTGTAATGGAATTTAGTGAAACACCTATTCGTTTTGGAAATGTAGAGGAAGGGAAAAACGTATCTAAAAACATTACAGTTTCTAATACAGGAAATGCAGATTTAGAGATTACTAATGTAAATATTATAGGAGGTAGTTCTGCATCATTTTTTACAGTAGTAGGAGGTACAAGTTCATTAATAAGAACTATTGCGCCAGGTGATACATATACTTTTGAAGTTAAGTTTACGCCAAGTTCACAAGGATTTGCTTCAGGATCTATTAAATTTTTTAATAATTCTAGTGATAATGAAGCGTCTTTACCAATGAATGGAACAGGAACAGCACCAGCACAACCTGCAATTGCTTTTAGTGAAACTGGATTAGGTTTTGGAGATGTTACAGTAGGTAACTCTTCAAATGATTTAACTTTTGCTATTCAAAATAATGGTCAAGGAAGTTTAGAGGTAAGTAATATTAGAATGAGTGGACTTAACTCTAGTGACTTTACCTTGGTAAATGTATCTGCACCACAAACAATTGCTCCTAATGGTGGCGTTTATGAGGTGACAGCACGTTTTACACCACAATCTGAAGGACAAAAGCAAGCAATGATAGTTGTAGAAAGCAATGATCCTACAAAACCAAGTTATGCTATTATGATTAATGGTACGGGGTTACAAGCCGCAACAGGTACTATTGTAAATATACCAGATACTAATTTTAAAACAGCTTTAGTTGCTAATAACGCTATTAATACTAATGGAGATAGTGAAATTCAAGTGTCAGAAGCTCAGGCTTTCACGGGTGAAATTAAAGTAGACGGATTAAATATCTCAGATGTAACAGGTTTAGAGGCTTTTGTGAATATTACACAGTTTAATGCTGATAATAATTCGTTAACAAGTATAGATTTAAGTCAAAATACAGCATTAAAAAGATTAATCTTAAGAAGAAATAGTTTAACAGCCTTGGATCTTTCAGCTAATACAGCACTAGAAACTATATTAATTGAGGAAAATAGTATTAGTGCAATAGATTTAACAAATCATTCTAGCTTAGAGAATTTTCAATGTGGAGATAATAATATTGCTACTTTATCATTACCAACAACAGCCAATGATTTACGAACTTTATACTTAGAGAAGAATCAAATTAGTACGTTAGATGTTTCTATGTATCCAGATTTAAGAACTTTAGTTGTGTTTGACAACAATTTAACAAGTGTAGATATTTCTAATAATTCGAGAGTTGTTACTTTACATGTTAGACGTAATAATTTAACAAGTTTAAACGTAGCTAATGGTAACAATATAAACTTTATTTATATGGTTGCAGATAATAATGATAACTTAACTTGTATTCAACATGATGCTGGTTTTGATCCTTTAAACCCACCAAATACTCAAGCAAACCAATGGGCTAAGCCATCTGGAGCTTCTTGGAGTACTTCTAGTTGTCAATAAAAAACATTCCCTTTAAATAGTAGTTCAAGAAAGTTACCTGTGTAAAAAAGCAGGTAGCTTCTAATAGCATAAAAACAATAATAGAAATGAAAAAATATATAATATTAGTTTGTTTATTCTTCGCTAGTTTTTTGTTTCATCAAACAGCTAATGCTCAGTTTGGTGGTATGTTAAAAAAAGCTAAGCAAAAAGTAACAAAAAAAATAACAAAGAAAGCTTCTTCATCAATAGAAAAATCAGCTACAAGTTCAACTACTAATTCAACGTCAAATACTAACGAGTACTCAGACGAAGAGTTTAAAAAAGAGTTAGCTAAAAAGTATCCCAACGATAAACAAAAGCAAGATTTTTATTTTAAAAAGTATAAAGAATATCAACAAAAACAAGCAGCAGAAAAAGAAGCTTTGTTAGCTAAAGAAAAAAGTAAAGGAAAAGAAGTAAATAAAATTCCTTCACCAATTGAAAGTAGTGAAAATGATAAATTTAAAGACAATCAAATTTATGTATTAAACAGAACAAAGTTTAAAAAATTACCTGCTTACGATGGTGGTTTTTCTGACAAGATGGAACTGTCTGGTTACTACCATCTATCACAATACTTTGTTAGAAATCCAACAAATCATTTTGATAGAGATCCAGGTGATATTTACGAAGGTTTTTCTATTGAGTACGACCCAGCATCATATCAGTTAAATGCCTATTTTTCACCAAACCAAAAACGTTACGGTGTTGTTCCTGAGAAGTACAGAAAATCTGCCGATAAAGGTAATATTCAATTTCAATTTGGAATGGGGGGTGGACCAGAATGGACGAATACAAATGTGCTTTTATTGGAGCCAGGAGTATTATTAATTGGAGCAGCGGTATATCATAAAAATGATAATGTTGGTCATAAATGGATGAATAATGCCCAACCAAAACAGTTTGTAATTGCGGCAAAAGATCCAGAAAAAATTAAGAAGTATTATAAAAACCCTGAAGTAACTTCTCAAACAACTTTTGCTAAGTTTGATGACTTACGTAAAGATTGGTTAGGAGCAAAGTTAAATAGTGTAACAATGCCAGCTAAAGGAAGTTTTGATAAAAATTCAGCAATTAAAAGAGCAGCTGTAAGTGGATTGAATAAATATTATGGTAAAATGAGTATGCAAAATATATATCAATACATGACATCTAATAGATGGTCAACTGTAAAACATAGAGTAACAGGAGTACCTTTGTATCAATGGGCAGTTGGGGCTGTTGTACAGAAAAATACTGGCGGAAAATGTATGTTGCAACAGTTTATAGTAAGAAAAGACTATACTGGGGGCGGAAAATATGGAAGTCCTTTTTTTAATGGAATTAACAGAGCTAGTGTTAGAGCTCCTTATGGTGGGTATGTAAAATGCAATGCTAAACCTAAAAACTAAATAGATACTTTAAATTAAGAATCGTTGTAAAAGGTGGTGTTTTGCGTATTATTGCATAACCACCTTTTTATTGTAATATTAAATTTGTGAAAAAAACGTTTTATATACTAATTATCATTTCATTTTTTGTTGAAAATATATTTTCGCAAGAACCTTTTTATACACAATTTACATCTGATGATGGATTAGTGTCTTTAGCAAATTATAATATTATACAAGATAAAGATAACCTAGTTTGGGTTGGAGGCGAACAAGGATTGTTTTATTACAACGGTAAAAAGTTTCGACAAGCAAAAAAAACGATTGCTACCACAAAAGGTATTTTTAATTTACAAATAGATAATGAAGGGCAAATTTGGTGCTCAACTATTTCAGGGCATATTTATAAAGTTGTAAATAAAGAGTTACAGTTATTCAAAGATTTTTCTAATGAGCTAAAAGGAACTTATGCGCATTTAATAGTGATGAAAAATGATGTTTTTTTTATATCACAAAGAAATAGCTATCAGGTAGATAAAAAAACAGCATCAATTAAAAAAAACTTAAATGCGCATGTTTCTAAATTTGTAAAAACAAAGAATGGTTTTTTTTATTACAACTTAAAAGAAACTAATACGATAACGCAAGTTTATGAAGAAGAAGGAAAGCCTATTTTTAAAAAAATAAACTTTGATATAGAAAAGAACTGTTTAGATGAGGGAAAATTTCAAATGTTTCAATGGTTTAATGATGTTGTTGTAAAAGTAGATAAAGAAGAATTTAAGGAATTTTCAATTAACATACATACTCGAAAAATTAATAGAGTTAAGTTACCTAAAGCCCTTAAAAAAGCTCAAGTTTATAACACTAAAAAGTTTAAAGAAAATTGGATGCTAACATCAAAAGGTATTTTTATAACTTTTGATAATGAAAAAGCTGATAGTACTAGACAAATTTTTAAAGATTATCATATAACTGATGTTTTAAAGGATAATGAAAATAACTATTGGCTTACCACACTTCAAAATGGTGTTTTTGTTGTGCCAAATTTAGAGATAACAAAAAAAAGTTTTTTAGGAGTAAACGAAGATATTATTTCAATTGAAATTATAGATAAAGACCGTTTATTATTAGGTACTCAAAATGGTAATTTAATTGATTATGATGTGCAAAATAACAGTCATAAAATTATAAAGTTAACTAACCAACGCCCCGTAAATAGAATTAAATACAATAAAACACTTCAAAGAGCATACATAAGTACCAACGGAACCAGTAGCTATATTTATGATTTAAAAAAGCTAAAAATTATTAATCTAGGAGAGCAATTTACAACCGCAAAAGGTTTTGCACAAATAAACAAAGATTCGTTGGTGTATTTATCATACCGTCATGCTGTTATTTATACCCACCTTTCTAAAAAGAATAATAAATATACAGTTTTAGAAAATAAAAGACCAATAAGCACTCATTACGATTTAAAAAATAAACTTATTTATGTAACTTATATTGATGGAGCAGTAATTTATAATAAAAAATTAGAAGCAATTCCTGTGAATTATCAAAATAAACCGATTATTTTTTCAGAATATACTCAAACTACTAATGGTGAAATATGGGCAACAGCAAGAAATAAAATTTTAAAGTTAGCAACAGGAAAAATTACTGATAGCATAACGTTTTCAAATGGATTATTAAAATCTCAGATAAAAGGAATTTTAGGGGAAGGTAATTTTTTATGGATTGTAACAGAAAAAGGGATACAAAGATACGATACAGATAAGCAGCTAATAAAAACAATCAATTTAACAGATAAAAGCACTTTAAAGTTTAAATCTCCCGTAATACAAAACGGTTATTTATGGATACCAGGTAATAATTTCTTATGTTCGGTAAATACCGCTATTTCAGAGTTAAAACAACTAGATTTAGCCCCGTTAGCTTACATAAGTAACGTTAAAATTGGTGGAATTGAACAAGAAATAAAGTCAAAATATAAGTTGCCATATAAAACTAATGATATTACGTTTAATTTTAGTGCTAATGGTTTTAAAGCTAGTGCTAAGAATGTTTTTCAGTATAAACTTTTAGGTTTTAATACAATGTGGCAAACATCTGAGTTGAATGATGATGTGGTAAGATATATTGAAATTCCATCAGGAAAATACGAGTTTTTAATTAGAACCAAAAGTTTAGATGGTAGTATTGGAAAACAAAGTAAAGGTGTTAAAATAATTGTACAAAAACCTTTTTGGAAAAACTGGTGGTTTATTATAATAGTATTTTTAATAGCTGTTTTAGGAGTAATAATATATTACCAAGTTAAATTAAAATGGAAAGAGGAAGAAGGAGAACGAGAATTAGAAAAAGTAATTTTAGATAGTAGAATAAGTAAGTTAAGATTAGAAAACTTGCGCTCACAAATGAATCCTCATTTTATTTTTAATTCTTTAGGAGCTATTCAAGATTATGTAATGAAGAATGAAAAATATTTGGCAAGTGATTATTTAGTTAAGTTTTCTCGTTTAATAAGAATGTATTTAAACCATAGTAGAGTTAATCTAATATCACTTAAAGAAGAACTTAACTCGTTAGAAATATATATAGCTTTAGAACAATTACGATTTGAGAATAAATTTAAAGTAAATTTTTTAGTAGATAAAAAAATTAATACAGAAAAATTTGAAGTTCCTCCATTGTTTTTACAGCCATTTGTAGAAAATGCGATAAAACATGGACTCGTTCATAAAAAAGATCAAGGGAGTTTATTTATTTTAGTTAAAAAAGATTTAAGTAATACTTTAATTATAACTATTGAAGATGATGGTGTTGGGCGAAAAAAATCATCAGAAATTAATAAAAAAAGACAAAGGCATAAATCTTTTGCAGTAAATGCTACTCATGAGCGAGTTGCTTTGTATAAAAAAGAAAAGTTATTTGATATTTTAGTACATTTTACTGATAAAGAAGATGAATATAATAATGCCACAGGAACAATAGTAACACTAAAAATAAAAAGAATTTAATAATGAAAGCTTTAATTATTGATGATGAAACAAAAGCACGTAGTGTAATGAAGACAATGCTTACTGAGTTTTTTCCTGAAATAAATAGTGTTATTACAGCAAATAACTTGGTAAACGGAGTAAAATCAATCCGTGAAAATAATCCTGATATTGTTTTTTTAGATATTGAAATGCCTGAATACTCTGGTTTAGAAATATTAGATTTTATTTCAGAGCCTATAGAGTTTCAATTAATTTTTACAACAGCATATCAACAATACGCCTTAGAAGCATTAAAATTATCGGCAATAGATTATTTGGTAAAACCTATTGATAGAGAAGAGTTACGAGTAGCTATAAATAAAGCTAAAATAAATATTAATCAAAAGAAAGTAAACGCACAATTTTCTGAGTTAAAAAAAGCAATTCAATCATTATCGTCACATAAAATAGCTTTAGAAGTACCGGGAGAAATTATTTTTGTTTCGCATGAAGACATTTTATATTTAGAAGCAGATGGAATGTATACAAAAGTGTATTTAGCGAATAAGGAAAAACAACTAATATGTAAACCATTAGTTTACTTTGAAAATCAACTTCATAATAATAATTTATTTTTTAGGTGCCATAGGTCATTTTTAATAAACCTTCATTACTTAGAAAAGTTTGTGAAAAAAGATGGCGATTTTTTACTGATGCGAAATCAAACAACGATCCCTATTTCAAAAACAAAAAAGCAAGAATTTTTAAAAATTATAAAAGAAGTGTTTTAGATTTGCAAAATGCAATTTTATCAAAAAGAAATTCAATTACCAGTATTTACTAGAGGTTATCATTTAATTACTGATATTTTAGTTGCTGAAATACCTGAAATAAAGAGTATTAAAACAGGACAATTTCAAGCATTTATAAAACATACCTCGGCAAGTTTAACAATTAATGAAAATGCTGATCCAACGGTTCGATTAGATTTTGAATCGCATATTAATAAAATGATTCCTGAAAATATGCCCTATTATAAACACGATTATGAAGGAGCAGATGATATGCCTGCACACATAAAAAGCTCTATGTTGGGTTGCCAAGTGCAAATACCAATAACTAACGGAAAATTAAACTTAGGAATTTGGCAAGGTGTTTATTTAGGTGAGCATAGAAATTACGGAGGAAACAGAATAATTGTAATTAGCATATTTGGCGTTTAATGAAGTATCATAAATTCAATTTTTTTAAATATACCTATTGCGAATTTGAATCTCGGTCAATAGATTTTTTTAAAAATAAATCAGCACATTATCAAAGTAAATCGGGTAGCTTATATTTTTATACAGACGAAGGGGTTTATAGGTATTCAAACCATTGGGGACGTGTAGCAAATTGTCGTTGGAAAATTAAAAATATTGAAGATTACAAAAATCAAAATTATTATGTTGGCTTTGCAAATTGGAATGATTTTTATCCGTTAAATAATTCAGAAAAAGCGTTTTATATAAAAGTAGATTTTTTATTAAAACAAGCTAAAATTAAACGAATTAAAAAAGAAGAAAATAGAGCTTGTTTTTTAATGACTTCAGAGTTTGCGCATCAACGGTTAAAGCAAATTCAAACCTTATTTAAAGAGTATAAATGGGCAACTTATTTTGAAGGTGATATTGAGGTGCTACGCCAACAATTAATCAATAATTTAATAACTACAAACAAAACAATTCAGCAATTAAAAAGAGAATTGTAGTTTTAATAAACACTATTAACACCTAGGCTAAATCCAAAACGAATTTCATTTTCGCTACCAAGCCTTTGAATAGCAATTTTACCTAAAGCAATTTTACCAAATTCACTATTGGTAATTTCTTCATCATTTAAAAATAATTGTCCTGTAAATTGCTTTTGAGTATTGTATTCGCTTTTATCTTTTTTGTTTTGGTACACGTTAATAGATAAAATATTGTTTTTATCGGTGTAACCACAAAAAACACCATAATTATCCCAAAAAATATAATTATTACTTTTAGTAAGTTCTCTATCAGGTTTACCTAAAGCGGTAATTAAAGTATCGTAATTGGTAGGAAATATAATAGGTTTTTCATCAATAAAAATAACATCAGTATCGCATTTAATAACTAAATTTTTTACTTTTTTCTTTTTAAAAAAATTAAACATAATAGTGTGTTTTTATTAAGAGATTACTTTTGTTAAGTTGCGTGCAAATTTAAAGAATAAAACTCAACTTTTCGTTAAATTTGCTAATCTGAAACAAAATCGTTTAAAATGAATATACCTCAAACAAGCTTTCCAAGAATTGTAATTATTGGAGGAGGATTTGCTGGGTTAGCAGCCGCAAGAGGGTTAGAAAAACAAGAACTTCAAGTTGTTTTAATCGATAAACATAACTATCATACATTTCAGCCATTATTATATCAAGTTGCTACTGGCGGCTTAGAGCCAGATAGTATTGCTTTTCCGTTACGTAAACGTTTTAACGATGTAGAAAATTTCTTTTTCCGTTTGGCAGAAGTAACCAATATAGATGCTAAAAAAAATATTTTAAAAACCAGTATTGGCGATTTAGAGTATGATGAGTTGATTATTGCAACCGGGTCAACAACCAATTTTTTTGGGAATACCAATATTCAAAAATATGCGATGGAAATGAAATCGGTTCCGCAAGCATTAAATATTAGAAGTTTGGTGTTAGAAAATTTTGAAGAAGCTTTGTTAGAAACAAATTTAGAAAAGCGAAGAGCTTTAATGAATTTTGTAATTGTTGGCGGCGGACCAACAGGAGTGGAGTTAGCGGGTGCTTTGGCAGAAATGAAAAAAGGAATTTTACCAAAAGATTATCCTGATTTAGACATCCGTCAGATGAAAATAAACTTAATTCAAAGTTCAGGAGAGTTGTTAAAAGGAATGAGTAAAAAAGCATCAGAAAAAGCAGAAGATTTTTTAATAAAATTAGGTGTTGATGTTTGGAAAGATCTTCGTGTTTTAGATTATGACGGAACAACCGTAACCACAAATGGGAATGATAATTTTACCGCAGAAACAGTAATTTGGGCGGCTGGTGTAAAAGGTGAGTTTGTAAATGGATTGGAACAAGAATGTTTGGTTGAAAGAGCAAATAGGTTTAAAGTTGATGTATATAATAAAGTAATAGGTTACAAAAATATATACGCTATTGGTGATGTAGCGTGTATGGAAACCGAAAAATATAAATTTGGACATCCAATGATGGCGCAACCTGCCATTCAGCAAGGAATATTGTTGGCTAAAAATATGTTAGCAAATTTTAAAGGAAAAAAACAAAAACCTTTTAAGTATAATGATAAAGGAGCGATGGCTACCATTGGTAGAAATAAAGCGGTGGTAGATTTACCTAAATTAAAATTTCAAGGCGTTTTTGCTTGGTTTGTGTGGATGTTTGTACACTTGTTTTCTTTAATAGGTTATAGAAATAAAGTAATTGTGTTTATGAACTGGGTGTACAATTACATTCGTTTTGATAGAGAAACAAGGTTAATTATTCGTCCTTATAAAAATAAGAATAAACACAGTTTTAAATCGTAAAAATGAGTATTACTAAAAATATAAAATGCCCTAATTGCGGATTGTTTAATACCAATAAAGAGTATTGTGAAAATTGTAATACCTTAATTTCTCACGAAAAAAAAAGAGCTTTAAAAAAAGAAGCTTTTAAAAATGCAGAAGTAGCCAAGGCGATACATAAAATAGAAAATCCAAATTTAGCAGAGCGTTTAAAAAAGCACCCATTTTTTTTGTATAAAATTATAGGTTGGATTTTGTATTCAGCTTTTTTAGTTGTTAGTATAATTGGTGGTGCATTGGCTTGGTTTATTACCATGGTAGCTGCGGGATAAAATGAAAAAAACAATACAAATTTATTATGTTTTTTCAATACTATTAGGGTCAGTTGTTTATTTGGCTCAAAAATCAGCAATGAAACTTCCTAAGGTTGTTCAGTTTTATTTGAATGATTTTTTAATAATTCCGATATTATTAATAAGTAGTTTATTTGTTTTAAGGTGGAGTAAAAATGATGAAAATTATCAAATACCTGTTTGGGTAATCGTATATATTTGTTGTGCTTACGGATTTTTATACGAATATGTTTTACCTAAAATTAATCTACGATATACTGCGGATATAATAGATGTGATTTTATATTTTATAAGCGGATTTATCTTTTATTTTCTTCAAAAAAACGAAAAAATAAAATAAGAAAACGACTAAATTTTAATTAGTAACTTTACAGTGTAATTAAACGTTAAATTGATAAATAATGAACGAAAATACGGTTGTTAAAACAATGCCTGAATTACAATTAGCTTATATTAATCATCAAGGAAATATAAATTTAATTGGTAATACGTACGGTAAATTAATGCAATGGGCTTTTCCTAAAGGATTAATGCAGCAAGAAAATTTACGTATGGTAACAATTTATCACGATAGCCCAAAAATAACAGCGCCAGATAAGGTAAGAATAAGTGCTTGTATGACGCTCGAAACAAGCGTAAATCCATCAGAAGAAGTACAATTACGAACCTTACCAGCAACAAAATGTGTAGTTGCGCGTTTTGAAATTGTTACAGAAGAATTTGAAAAAGCTTGGGAAAATAGCTTTATTTGGATGAATGAACATGGTTATAAAAAAGGACCTCAAGATCCGTTTGGTATTTATTATAACAATCCAGAGGAACATCCAGAGAAAAAATGTATTGTAGATATTTGTATTCCTGTTGAATAAAAAATTAGTATAAATTTATTTCAGAAACTCATTGTGTAAAAAGTAGTACTTATAAGTGTCTGAAATAAATTTAAATTGTTGTTTTTAAGTTAAAACAATGTACTAAAAGCATCCATGTTTTTTTTAGCTTCCGGATGAATTTCTTTGCCATCACTTGTAAACCAAGTATGAGTGTCTCCTAAATAATTCATGCCTAAATAATTTGCGCTTTCTATAAATGGCATGGTAAAGCCAGTTTTTAAATCATTTTCGCCCGAGTTGCTAATCATCGCCATATTTTTACCTCGCATTAGCCTACCTAAATCCTTTTTATAGTGTAGTAAGTCAGACATTCTATCAAAAAAAGTTTTTAAAATTCCGCTCATGTTATACCAATAAACTGGCGTAGCAAAAATAATAGTGTCGTATTTCTTTGCAATAGTTTCCATTAACGGAATAAAATCGTCGTTGGCATTGCTAAAATCGTATTCGAAATACCCAATATTTTTAGTTTTTAAATCAATAATATCAAAATCGTTATTTTTATTTAAATATTCGATAATCGTACTTGTGTTACCGTTACTTTTTGCGCTTCCTTGTATAATTACAGTTTTATGTATCATATTTTTTATTTTGATGCTAAATTTCAGAAATTAAATTAAAAACAGATTTAATCTTTGATTGTAAAAATTGATAAATCCCAAGGAAAAATCAATCGTAAAAGGAGATATTTTTTGTATTTTTATACTATAAATAAGCCACGTAAATGAATATTGATGCCTATAAATTTTCGCAAGAAGTAACCTTAAGCGATTTCGAAACCAAACAAGTTGATGAAAACGCTAAAAAGAAGCTTAAAAAAGAGCGAAAAGAGATTAGTAAATTACAAGATACGATGTATGCCGAAGGTAAATATAGTATGTTAATTTGCATACAAGGCATGGATACTTCAGGTAAAGATAGCTTAATAAGAGAGGTTTTTAAAGATGTAAATGCGCGTGGAGTGGTAGTGCATAGTTTTAAAGTGCCAACAGAGTTAGAGTTACAGCACGATTTTTTATGGCGTCATTACATTGCTTTGCCTGCTAAAGGAAAAATTGGTGTTTTTAATAGAACGCATTACGAAAACGTGTTGGTTACCAGAGTGCATCCTGAATATATTTTAGGTGAAAATATTCCCACAATAAAAACTTTAGATGATTTAAATGATGATTTTTACCACACCAGAATGGATAGAATCAATCAGTTTGAAAAACATTTATCTGATAGCGGAACTATTATTTTAAAGTTCTTTTTAAACGTATCAAAAGACGAACAAAAAAATAGATTACTACGTCGTTTAAATATTGCTGATAAAAACTGGAAATTTTCTTCGGGAGATTTAAAAGAGCGTAACCTTTGGGATAAATATCAAAAATGTTACGAAGATTTGTTAAGCAGAACAGCAACTTATTACGCACCTTGGTATATAATACCTGCGGATGATAAGCCAACTGCAAGATATATTGTAGGTAAAACAATTAGCGAAGAATTAAAAAAGTATGGTTTTAAAAAACCAGCTTTAGCACAAAAAGATTTAGATAAAATAGATGAGTTTAAAGCTCAGTTAAATAACGAATAATTGCCAAAAAAAGATGGAATTAAACTTAACAAAACCAATTATATTTTTCGATTTAGAAACAACCGGAATTAATATAGCAAAAGATAGAGTTGTAGAAATATCAATATTAAAAGTGTTTCCGAACGGAAATAAAGAAAGTAAAACATGGTTGGTAAATCCAGAAGTTGAAATACCAAAAGAATCATCAGAAATTCATGGAATTACCAACGAAAAAGTAGCCAACGAACCTACTTTTAAAGAATTGGCGCTAAGCATAAATGAAATGATTACAGGTTGTGATTTGGCAGGTTTTAATTCTAACCGATTTGATATCCCGCTTTTAGCGGAAGAATTAATGCGTGCAGGAATCGATTTTGATATGAAAAATCGTAAAGCGATAGATGTACAGGTAATTTTTCATAAAAAAGAGCAACGTACGTTAAGTGCTGGTTACCAGTTTTATTGCGGAAAAGAATTGGTAGGTGCACATGGAGCAGAAGCAGATACCAATGCAACTTACGAAATCTTATTAGCACAATTAGATAAATATGATGATATTGAAAACACAGTTGATGCTTTAAGTGATTATTCAACACACGGTAAAAGAGCCGATTTTGCAGGTTTTATTTTGATGAATGATGATGATAAAGAAATTTTTTCTTTCGGAAAATATAAGGGAAGAACAGTAGAGGAGGTGTTTAAAGAAAATCCAGGATACAATGCTTGGATTCAGAATGCTGATTTTCCATTATACACCAAAAAAGTATTACGCGAAATTAAAGAACGTATGGCAGCACCTAAAAAGAAAATGACAGACAAAGAGAAGTTAGCTGCCCTACAACAAAAATTTAATTTAAGATAATCTTTAACATCGGTTTAAGAAAAGTAGCAGTAATAATTGTTAATTTAGAGACTATAAAAAACAGTAATAATGTTTACAGAATATACAAATTTACCAAACAATTCTAGAGTTTGGGTTTATCAAGCAGATAGAGAATTTACAATAGAAGAAGTTGAATATATTTGCGCAAAAGCGATTCTTTTTATTGATAGTTGGACACGACATGGAGATGATTTAAAAGGATCATTTACCATTAAGTACAATCAGTTTTTAGCATTAGCAGTAGATGAAAGTTTTAACAATGTTTCAGGTTGTTCTATTGATGCTTCTGTACGTTTTGTTAAAGAACTAGAAAAGGAGTTAAATTTAGATTTAATGAACAAAATGAACGTTTCTTTTAAAGATGGTGAAAATATTAATACTGTAAAACTTCCAGATTTTCAGCAGTTTGCAAAAGAGCAAAAAATAACTTCAAAAACAATTGTGTTTAACAATATGATAAATACTAAAGAAGACTTTGATAACAACTGGGAAGTAACCGCCGATAAAAGTTGGCACAAACGCTTTTTGGTATAACTATTGATTTTAATTACAATATAGTTTTTTGCAAAAGAAAGAGATAAAATGAAGAAAAAGATATTTTTAATACTAGCCTTAGTACTAGTACAAATACTACAAGCACAGCAAACGGATCCGTTATTGGCTAAAGATGCCGATAAACAAGCTGTTTGGGTAGATAGTATTATGAACTCTATGTCGATTGATGAAAAAATCGGACAGTTATTTATGATACAAGCTTACTCTAATAAAGATAAAAAGCATGAAAATTTTATAAAAAATATGCTTACCAAATATCATGTTGGTAACATTATTTTTATGCAAGGAACTCCTGAAAAGCAGGTAGTTTTAAATAATAAATATCAAGAAACAGCTAAAGTTCCTTTATTGGTTGGTTTTGATGGTGAGTGGGGATTAGACATGCGTTTAAAAAACACCTATCGTTTTCCTTGGAACATGACATTGGGGGCAATTAAAGACAATCAACTTTTAGAAGCAACGGGAAAAAGAATTGGTGAACATTGTAAAAGAGTTGGAATTCATATAAACTTTGCGCCAGTTGTAGATATTAATACAAACCCAAAAAATCCGATTATAGGAAATCGTTCTTTTGGAGAAAATAAAGAAAATGTAACCGAAAAAGCAATCGCCTTTACTAAAGGAATGCAAAGTGTAGGAGTGTTAGCAAATGCAAAACATTTTCCTGGTCATGGAGATACCGCAGCAGATTCACATCATACTTTACCAACAGTTAGTTTTAACGAACAGCGTTTAGATTCGGTTGAATTATATCCGTATAAAAAAATGTTTAAAAAAGGAGTTGCAAGTGTAATGACAGCACATTTAAGTATTCCGTTTTTAGAACCAAATCCAAAATTACCATCGTCATTATCTAAAAATGTAGTAACAACTTTATTGCAAGAAAAATTAGGCTTTAAAGGGTTGATTATTACGGATGGATTAAATATGAAAGGAGCTGCAAATTATTCAACTCCCGCACAAATTGATGTTGCAGCAGTTTTAGCAGGAAATGATATTTTACTAATTCCGCAAGATGTTCCAGGATCAGTAAGGTTACTAAAAAAGGCTTTAGCAGATGGTAAATTAACTGAAGCTCGTTTAGATTATTCAGTAAAAAAAATATTAAAAGCAAAGTATTTAGTTGGTCTTTATAATTATAAGTCTATTAAGTTAAAAAACTTATCAAAAGATCTTAATTCACCTAATGATGAGGTTTTACATCGAAAATTGATAAAAAAATCAATTACTGTTGTTAAAAATCAAGAAGGAATTTTACCAATTACCGATTTAAAAAACAAAAAAATAGCATACGTTCATTTAGGCGATGACAAAGGAAGTTCTTTTGTTAAGATGTTAAAAAATTATACAAATATTGATGTTGTTTCTGATAAACATTTAAGTGTATTAAAGCAAAAGTTGGTAAAATACAATTTGGTTATTATTGGGTTTCATAAATCGAATAAAAATCCATGGAAAGGGTATAAGTTTTCAAACAAAAACTTAGTTTGGTTACAAGAAATAGCTAGAGATAAAAAAGTAATTCTAGATGTTTTTACGAGTCCGTATAGTTTATTACAAGTAAAATCGTTTGAAAATATTGAAGGGCTTGTAGTGTCGTATCAAAACAGTCTTTTATCACAAGAATTATCAGCACAAGCTTTATTTGGCGCTTTTGATTTAAATGGGAAGTTGCCAGTATCTATAAAAGAAAATTTTAAAGAAGGAACCGGTAGTTTTGTAAAAGGAACCAAAGTTTTACAATATACAATTCCAGAAGAAGCAGGAGTTTCATCAGAAAAATTATCAATCATTGATAAAAGAATTGATACTATTTTAAAAGAAAAAATGGCACCTGGCGGTCAAATATTTGTAGCTAAAAACGGAAAAGTAATTTATAATAAAAGCTTTGGATATCATACTTTATCAAAAAAAAGAGCTGTAAAAAAATCCGATATTTACGATTTAGCCTCTTTAACTAAAATACTAGCATCTTTACCAATGATAATGAAAGCAGAAGAGGATAAAAAAATTAGCTTATTTTCTAGCTTAGGTGATGTTTTACCTCGATATAAAGATTCTAATAAAGATACTTTATTGTTAAAAGAAGTGTTGTCTCATTACGGAAGATTACGTTCTTGGATTCCTTTTTACTTGAGTACTAAAGATGAGGAGACAGGAAAAAATTCAGTAAAATATTATAGAAAAAAACGAACAGGAAAGTTTAATATAAAAGTTGCTAATAACTTATATTTAAATAAAAGTTATAAAGATTCTATATACCAACATATTGTTGATGCAGAGCAGCGAAAGAGAGTAGGTTATAAGTATAGTGATTTAGGGTATTATATGTTTAAAGAAATTTTAGAAAAAAAATATAAAAAGCCTTTAAATAAGTTAGTTGAAGATCAGTTTTACAGTTCGTTAGGAGCAAATAGAACGACTTATTTACCACTTAATAAATTTGGTAAATCGGTAATTGTGCCTACTGAAAAAGATAATTATTACAGAAATCAATTAGTACATGGCTATGTGCATGACATGGGAGCGGCTATGTTAGGTGGAGTTGGAGGTCATGCAGGGTTGTTTTCAAATGCAAATGATGTAGGTAAAATTATGCAAATGTATTTACAGCAAGGTTTTTACGGAGGAAAGCAATATTTAAAAGCAGAAACTGTACAAAAGTTTAATCAACGCTATTATGAAAATAAAAAAGTACGAAGAGGTTTAGGTTTTGATAAGCCACAGTTAAATCCAAAGGTAAAAGCAACTTGTGGTTGTGTTTCTGATAAAAGTTTTGGACATAGCGGTTTTACGGGTACTTACACTTGGGCAGATCCTGCAACAGATATTGTATATGTGTTTTTATCAAACAGAATATATCCTACAATGAGAAATAGAGGTTTAATTAGAAGTAATATACGAACTAAAATTCAAGAAGATATTCAAAACGCTATCTTGATGTCGGAGTAGTACTTAATTTAGTGTAAAAAAGAATAACACAAAGAGAGAAAATAAGATACAAACAAGCAATTTTCCATCCATAAAATAACTTTAGAACAAAACTTTGTAATAAGTAAAACAAAGGAATAAGCACAATATTTACACCAAATCTAAAAGTATCAATAAATTCAATTTCTGTTACTTTTTTACGTAACAATTTCCAGATTATAAACGGAATAACACTGTTTATAATTAAAATGTAATATAAAAAAGAGGCGTAGTTTTTACTACGCTTTTTTTGTTTAGGAAACTCTGAATTTTTAATAATAGCATTTATAGTAGCTACTTTAGTAAAATCTACTTGAGCATTATTTAATTTTTGTAAAATAGATTTATAGGCATCATCGTTTTTAATATGAACACTTAATTCTTCTAATTGATTTGCAACTAATTCTTTTATTTTGTTTGCTGATTGTGGCAGATTATTTTTATCGTAATAGTTATTTGCTAAAATAGGTTTTCCAAAATTTAAAACAACTTTTGATGGATAACTAGAAGCGTTTTGGTAGGTAATACCAATAGGAATAATATGAATTTTTGTAGTTGGATAATTGTCTAAAGTACCAAAAACAATCCTTGTAAAACCTTTACTTAAAGGTCTAATAGTTCTGTCTTTACAATGGCTTCCTTCAGGGAAAATTAACAAGGTTTTGTTGTTTTTTAATATGTTTTGACATTGATTAAAAATAGCTTCATTTTTAGGTAATTGTTTTATCCCATCTCTGATGCGATATATAGGCATCATTCCTAATAAATCAAAGAATTTAGCTAAAATGGCTTTTTTAAAAACTGCAGCTCGAACTAAAAAATGTGTTTTTCTTTTAATGTGAGTAGCTATAAATAAAGGGTCAATTAAGCCATTAGGATGATTTGCAGTAAAAAGAACAGCTTCGTTTTTAGGAATATTTTCGGCACCTAAAACGATTGTTTTTTTTGTGTAAAAAAACAATCCAGTTTTAATAAAAATTTTAAAAAGGTTATATAAAATTGTTTTCATTTATTGTTTTTTTCGTCCCCAATAAGTTGCTAGAATCATTCCTGAAAAAATATCCCAAATTCCCCAAAAAGCAGCTAATAAAGCCATACCACCTAAGCCTTCAAAAAATCCAAAAATTAATAACAAACCTAATCCACCATTCTGAATTCCAGTTTCAATGGCAATTGTTTTAGAGTCAGCTTTATTTAATCCAAAAATTTTAGCAGTTAAAAAACCTAAGATATAAGCAAATATATTATGGAATATTACTAAAAATAATACAAGGTGAATATAATTTGTAAAAACGGTTAAGTTTTGAGAAAAAGCAATGGCGATTAAAATAATAAATACAGTCATAGAAAGAGGTTTTAGTACTTTTTCTATTTTTTTTGCCATTACTGAATGATAATGTTTTATTAGCATTCCGATAATTAAAGGGATTCCAAGTATTAAAGAAACGAGTTTAAAAAGTTCAAAAGGATTTAACTCTACGGTTTTTAAAATAGCACTTGTTGGCTCGTATAAACTTCCCCAAAAGTGTAAGTTAACAGGAGTCATAACAATACAAATAAGGGTTGCAAAAGCAGTTAAACTTACCGATAAAGCAGCATTACCACCAGCCATTTTACTAAAAAAGTTAGAAACATTTCCGCCAGGACAAGCAGCAATCATCATCATACCTAAAGCAAAACTAGGGTGTGGATTTAAAATTAGTATTATTAAAAAAGTAGCCGCAGGTAGTAATATAAATTGAGACAAAACACCTACAAAAAGAATTTTAGGGTTTTTTAAAAGACGTTTAAAATCATTAATAGTTATTCCTAATGAAACCCCAAACATTATAATAGCAATTGCTATATTTAAAATCCACAAACCACTAGTGTCAAAATTTATTTTGATACTGTCAATAGGTAATTCATTAATATTTAAAGGCATATTCTATAATGTTTGATCCCATTTTTAGAGCTTTTTCTCTAGTTTTTTTAGGATTGTTGTGTATTTCAGAGTCTTCCCATCCGTCATTTAAATCGCTTTCATAATCGTAAAAAACCACTAAGCGACCTTTGTGAAATAAACCAAAACCTTGAGCTCTTTTTTTATCATGCTCATGTATTTTAGGAAGTCCTTTAGGAAAAGAAAAAGTTTGATGATAAATAGGGTGATTATTTGGTAACTCTTGTAAGTTTGATTTTGGGAATAACTTTTTTAATTCTCTTCTAATATATTTATCCAAACCGTAATTATCAGAAATATGTAAAAAACCACCCGATATTAGATAGTTTCGCAGTATTATAATTTCGCTTTCTGTAAAAAAAACATTTCCATGACCAGTTATAAATACCATAGGGTAATTATTAATGGTTTCATCTTTTAAACTAACTGTTTTAATTTTGGTGTTAATAGCTGTATTGGTAAACCTGTTACTAAATTTAATTAAATTGGGTAAAGCAGTAGGATTGGCATACCAGTCGCCACCACCGCCATAATTTAAGACAGCTATTTCTTGAGAAGAAACAATGGTATAATTTAAAAGAAATAAGAAGAAAATAATTTTTTTCATTAAGGTGTGCTAATATTGAAGCAATATAATAAAAGAACAATAAAAAACACCAATAAAAATATTGGTGTTTTCTTTCCCCTTAAAAAGAAATTATATGTTTTTTTTAAAACTCCCCTTGTTTTATATACATTAACATAATTTCCGATACCAAATATATAAGTCTTTTAAAAAAGTTGAGTTCGAAATCATCCAAATAGCTAAAAATATTTTATTGTTTGGGTGATAAAAACGCATGAACGACACTTTTTTGCATATAAAAAGCACTAATATTTCTATCAGTGCTCATATTCTTCTTCATTATTAAGATAAATCTTAATTTTTTTGTTTGTTATAACTATTAAAAAGAAAACCCCTTCAAAAATTTTCAATTTTATTAATTGTAACAATTATAAGGTAAATATAGTTTTTATTTCTAATTCTGCAGTTCGGAATCGTCCAAATTGGGTGATTTCGAACTGTAATTTTAAGTAGTCTTATGTTTTGGGTTGCAATAATTGTAGCTTTTTAAATTGAACAGGAGTGTGTCCAGATTGTTTTTTAAACACTGTATAAAATGTAGATTTAGAGTTAAAACCAGATTCGAGTCCTATAGAAGTTATCGTATAATTTGAGTAATCTGCGTCGAGTAATAATTTTTTAGCTTGTTCAACTCTTTTTTCATTTAAATAATCGGTAAAAGATTTTCCAGCAATATTATTAATTATTAAAGAAAGTGTACTAGAACCCAACTCTGTGTCTTTAGATAAATTTTGTAAGGTGTATTTTGGTAAAAGGTATTTTTTATTTTTATTAATAAAATTATTTATTTCTACAAATTGTTCTTTATGTTTTTCTGATGAAGTGTCTTCTGAACTTAACTTAATCGTTTCAACGTTTAAATCATCATCTAAATCTAAAAAAAGTGATTCTCTTATTTTTTTACGTTCTTTTAAAATTCTTATTTGTTTTAATCCTTGTACACCTAACCAATAAATTAATAAAGTGGTATAAATTCTAAGTGGATAATAAGAAAATAAAAAACCTGTAAAATTCATTTTTACTTTAATAACTAAAGCAAGTATCCATAAAACATAGCCTATTGCGGTGAGTTTAAAAAAAGTATGAATCCATTTTAAATTATCAAAAGAAACTATTTTAGTAAATAGATTTTCTTTTTTATATAAGGTGTAAAATGAATAGATAAAGATACTTAATGAAACAAATAAGCTAAATAACTCTTCAAAAGAAGTGTATCGTTCGTAGATGTAATTTAAATTTTCTTGAGATGTTAAATTACGTTTACTATACACAAAAATTATTTGTGTGATAATGATTATTAAAAATAACGGAATTATTATTTTTAAAATATTATAGAACTTTTTATGCAGATTTAAATAGTGGATTAAAAACATATACAAAAATGGCATGGCTAAAAAATGCCAAGGAATTTGTAAATAATCTAAAACAAATTTATATTGAAATAGCGACCTTTCTAAAGCCCAAGATTGTATGTTGTTTAATGAAATAGCGAGTATTAAGAGATTTAAAAAAAGCATGCTTTTTTCTCTTCCGTTTTTTGAACAAAAAAGAATAATACTAAGTGTAAATCCGTGTAATGCACTAACAATTAAAAAAAGGTTAAATAAGTCGGTAGTATTCAATAGCGATGATTTTATATCAAAGCTAAATATACAAAAAAATGAATTATTGATTTAAAAAAGCAATGCTTTGTACTACATTTAATCCGGCAGTTTCGGTACGAAGTCTATTTTTACCTAATGAAATTGGGCTAAAATTGGCTTTTAAAGATTTTTCGATTTCTTTTGATGAAAAATCACCTTCAGGACCTATTAAAATAAGTTGTTTTCCTTTTTTTGTAGCAACATTTTGTAAGAATTTCTTTTCTGTATTTTCTTCACAATGTGCTATAAAAGTTTCTTCGGTAAAATCTTGTTGTATAAAATCTGAAAATTTTATAGAATCATTAAGTTTTGGCAGTGTAAACTGTAATGATTGCTTCATGGCAGATTGTACTATTTTAGATAATCGTTCTATTTTAATTACTTTCCTTTCAGAGTTATCGCAAATAATTGGAGTTATTTCATCAATACCAATTTCGGTAGCTTTTTCTAAAAACCATTCTAAACGATCATTGTTTTTAGTTGGGGCAATGGCTACGTGTAAATAATAATTTCGATTATTTGGTTTTTCTTCTTTTTTAACAACGTTTGCAAGGCATTTTTTATCATTGGCAATTAATATTTCAACAAAAAATAAAAAACCTTTACCATTGGTAATGTACAATGTATCGCCTTCTTTTTTTCGTAAAACACGAACAATATGCCTGCTTTCTTCTTTATCGAAAGTTATTTGTTGGGTTTCGGTAGTAATATTGGGGTTAAAAAATAACTGCATTATAAATCGAGTTTATAAGTTCTTCTTCTTTTATGTGTAGTTGGGTTAAAATCTTTCCATATTTTATGAATGGCATGATTGTCTTCCAACTCAGGAGTTCGAATACAATTTTCGATTCCTTTTACAGAAAAAGTATTACAATATTGTTTAAAAATAATAGCAAAAACGCCTTTGTTTTGATATTCTGGATCTACACCTATTAAATAAAAAGTAACATCTTTTGAGTTTTTCCTTGCGTTTAACAAATGAAAAAGACCAAACGGAAAAAGTTTCCCTTTTGCTTTTTGTAAAGCTTTAGAAAAAGAAGGCATTACAATTGCAAAGGCAACAAGTTTGTCATTTTTATCAACTACAAATTTGATGTATTCAGGATTGATAAAGCTGATGTATTTTTCTTTAAAGTGTTTTATTTGAGCATCAGAAATAGGAACAAAAGTTGAAAGTTTTGAGTAAGATTTGCTAAACAATTCAAACATTTCATCAACATAAGGCATTATTTTTTTTGTAGAAGTAAAATCTAATGGTTTTAATCCATATCGCCTTTGAATTATGTTACTTGCTTTTCCGTATTTTACAGCATCTACATTTTTAAAAAGAAATTTATTTTCTAAATATTCTTTCTCTTTTTTATAACCTAGTTGCTCTAAATGTTTATAGTAATAAGGGTGGTTGTACCAGGTAATCATAGTACCAATATGGTCAAAACCATCAACAAGTACACCTGTTTTATCTAAGTTATTAAATCCTACAGGTCCTTCAATATATTCTAAATTATTTTTACGACCTATTTCTTTAACTTTATCAAGCAAAGCTTCGGTTACTTTTACATCATCAATTACATCAAACCAACCAAAACGTATTTTTTTAATGTTTTGTTTTTCTACTTCGTAGGTGTTGATAATTGCAATAACTCTTCCTACAATTTTTTTATTTTTTAAAGCGATAAAAAATTGTGCTTTGGCATGTTCAAAAACAGGGTTTTTGTTTTTGTCAAAAACAGCTATTTCGTCGCTAATTATTGGAGGAACCCAATATTTATTGTTTTTATAAAGAGAAAAAGGAAATTTAACAAATTGTTTTATTTCCTTTTTTGATGTTATTTCTTTAATTGTAATCATACAGCAAATGTAAGATTTTTAATTGTCCTTCTTCTTTTCTTTTTCCTCTTCCTTTTTTAAATCTTCTTCTAGTTTTTTTATTTCTTTTTCGAGTTTTAAACGTTCTTCTTCTTTACGCTTAGCTTCTTTTTCTTGCTCTTTCTTTATGTCTTTCTCAAGTTTTAAACGTTCTTTTTCCTTACGTTTAGCTTCTTTTTCTTCTTCTTTCTTGATGTTTTTTTCAAGTTTTAAACGCTCTTTTTCTTTGTTTTTAGCGTCTTTTTCAGCTTTCTTTTTTGCTTTTTTGGCAGCTTTCTTTTCAGCTTTTGTTGTTTTTTTCTTTTCTTTTTTATCTTCTTTTATAATAACGTCAACTAATGATTTTGGGCGTTCCCTTCTTGGTTTTTCAATGGTTATTTTTTCTTCTTTTTCACCATCTTTTACAGTAACAGTATGTTTATCTTTCTTTTTAAAGACACCTGTTATCTTATCGAACAAACGACCAAAAAAGCCTTTATTTTCGGTGTATTTAGTTATTTTTTGCTCTTCAATTTTATTACCAAATTCATCAACTTCAAGAAAATCGTCTTGATGCCTGTTTAATCTATAAGAAACACCAATACCTGTGTAAACACCTACTTCTTTTTGTTGTAAAGTACCTCTAAGCGTTGCGTTAAATTGTAAGTTTTCGCTAAATAAATAAGCAGCACCCACACCAATGTTGCTTTTCTTTTCATATTTTTCAAAAGTTCCTTGTAACTCAGCAAAACCAGACCAATAATCATTAAAATTATAAGTACCAGTTAAAATATATGAAAATTCAGAAAAATCACTACCAATATAATCGTAATATAAATTGGTGATTACATGTAGTTTGTCAGAAATTTCATTTTGAAGTAAAACACCAACTTTAGTAGTTATGCCTCCTTTTTCGTGATAATCGGTTAAAATACTACCAAAATTTACACCAGCATATACACCAACATGCGGTATCCATCTTTTATAATCAAAAGAATGTCTTGCGCGCCAACTTCTTATTTCTTCTTTTTTGTTATCGTATTTTGGAGTGTAAACTAAATATTTGGCACCTAACGAAAATTTACTTAATCCTGTTTTAGTGTTTGATGATTCAAAAACGTTTTTAAAGGCAATTTTATCGTTCTGAAAAGTTGTATTTGCATTGAATTCTAATTTTTCAGAAAAAAAACTAGTTCTAAATAAAAGATTTAAACCTAAAGCTTGTGGGTTGCTAAAAGTAGGAGTTGCACCAGATTTTCTAAAAAACAAACTACTTTCAAACTGATATATACCAGAGCCAACACTATAAGGGCTTTCAGAAAAACCTGGGCGATTTGAGTTTATAACCGTTGTGTATTGGGCATTTACAACCAAAGTTGAGCATAAAGCAATAAACAAAAAAAGTTTTTTAATCATGTTATAAAATCAATTTATACAATTACTACAAACATACACAAAATACAAATTACTATATAATATAAGTTTTGTAAAGTCTTAACGCTTCCTTTTGCTTCAAATTGTTATTTTTGATTAATTTTTTATTAAAAGTTAAGATGATACATATAAATGAAGCTGGACCTATGAATTTTTTAAGAACCCTATTAATAATTGGATTAATTTATTACGTGCTTAAATTTCTGATAAAACTATTTGCACCTTATTTATTAAAAAAAGCGGTAGATAAAGTTCAAAAGAAAGCCGAACAACAATACAACAATCAACAAAAAGAAGCTACAGTTGAAGAAGGAAAAACCGTAGTTGATAAAAAACCACAAGACACAAAACAAAGCAATAATACGGTAGGAGAGTATGTTGATTTTGAAGAAATAGACTAACTATGAATTATAAGAAAATTATACCATATGCAATTACAGTTGTTGTTTTTGCAATCATATCGTTATTGTATTTTAATCCAGTTTTAAGCGGTAAACAAATAAAACAAAGCGATATTATTCAGTTTATAGGAATGTCGAAACAAGTTAAAGACTATAGGGCTGTAAACGGAGCGGAACCTTATTGGCTAGGAAATGCCTTTAGTGGTATGCCAGCATATCAGGTAAGTGCGTATTATCCGAATGATTTTGTGCGATATATTGACAAAGCAATTCGTTTTTTACCAAGACCAGCAGATTATTTATTTTTATATTTCTTCGGATTTTTCTTGTTGCTAACCGCTTTAAAAGTAGATTGGAAACTTGCCATTTTAGGAAGTTTATCCTTTGGGTTTTCAACTTATTTAATCATTATTTTTGGTGCAGGTCATAATGCAAAAGCCCATGCAATTGGTTATATGCCTATGGTAATTGCTGGAGTTTTATATGTTTTTAGAAAAAAATACCTAGTCGGCTTTGTAATTACTGCCTTGGCAATGGCTTTAGAAGTATATTCAAATCACCCGCAAATGACCTATTATTTAGGTTTTTGTTTGTTGATATTGGCAATTGTAGAGTTTTTAGAAGCTTTAAAAACCAAAACGTTACCCGTTTTTGCTAAACAAGCGATTGTTTTAGTGGCAGCAATGTGCATTGGTTTGGGCGTAAATTCCACCCGATTATTATCGATGAAAGAATATGGTGATTTTAGTACACGAGGAAAATCAGAATTAACTATTAATCCTGATGGATCACCAAAAGAAAAATCAACAGGATTAGATAAAGCATATATTACCGAATATAGTTACGGAGTTGCAGAAACCTTTAATTTAATAATTCCGCGTTTTATGGGTGGCGGAACGGTTGAGAAATTAGGCGAAGATTCTAACTTTTATCAAGTTTTAGAACAAAACGCAGGTAAAAGTGTCGCTAAAGATTATTCGAGCCAAGTTTTAACGTATTGGGGAACACAACCAATTGTTGAAGCACCTGCATATATTGGAGCTATTTTATGTTTCTTATTCTTTTTAGGAGTTTTTTTAGTGAAAGGACGTTTAAGAAACTGGTTAGTTGCAGCAACTATTTTTTCGATAATGTTAAGTTGGGGGAAAAATTTATCAGTATTAACAAACTTTTTTATTGATTATGTGCCATTATATAACAAATTTAGAGCGGTTTCATCTATTCAAGTAATTGCCGAATTATGTGTGCCTTTATTAGGAATTATCGCATTAAAAGAGTTTTTCTCATCTAAAAATTCATCCGAAGTAAAAGAAGCTGCGTTAAAAAAGGCTTTTTATGTTTTAGGCGGAATTACATTATTGTTTGCCATTTTCGGGTCGAGTTTATTTGCTTTTGAAGGATTACGAGATGCACAATATCAACAATTACCAGAATTGATTGATGCGTTAATTTCAGACAGAAAAACAATGCAGTTTAACGATAGTATTCGTTCATTTTTATTAGTTTTAGGTACTGCTGCATTATTGTGGCTTTATCTAAAAGGAAAACTAAAAGAAGTGCCGGTTTTAATTGCTTTAGGAAGTTTAATTCTTTTCGACTTAGTTTCTGTTGATATAAATTACGTAAATAAAGAAGATTTTACTTCTAAAAGAAAGGTTTTTAAACCGTTTACAGCAACCAAAGCTGACAAAGAAATATTAGCAGATAAAAGTTATTATCGTGTTGCAAATTTTGGAGGAAATCCGATGCAAGATGGTAGAACCTCTTATTTTCATAATTCAATAGGTGGTTATCATGCGGCAAAAATGAAACGTTATCAAGAATTATTTGATTATCAAATTGCAAAAAACAACATGGAAGTTTTAAACATGTTAAATGTAAAATACGTTCTTGTTGGTGAAGATAAGTTTCAAGAAAATACCGATGTTAATGGAAATTCTTGGTTTGTTAATCGCTTAAAAATTGTGGATTCTGCCAATAAAGAAATTATAGCTTTAGATAGTTTAAATACTAAAAAAGAAGCTGTTTTAAACTTAAAAGAGTATAAAAATTCGGTAAACACATTTGTAAATGATTCAACAGCAACCATTTCTTTAATAAAAAATAATATTACGGATATAGTTTATAAAACAAATACACAAGAAAATCAGTTTGCGGTATTTTCAGAAATTTATTATAAAGATGGATGGAATGCTTATATAGACGGACAAAAAACACCTCACTATCGTGTAAATTATGTGCTTAGAGGTATGGAAATACCAAAAGGTACACATGAAATTATTTTTAAATACGAACCAAAAGTTATACAAACAGGAAATGCAATTACGTTGTTTTCGTATGCTTTGTTATTGTTAATTCCGATAGGTTGGTTTGTGGTTAAAAAGAAAAAAATAAATAATTAAGCGTAAAAATATCATTTAATGAATACATATTACCCTCAAAAAAGGTATCAACATACTATTGAATTTTTACAAAAAGTATTACCTGCACCAGCTACAGTTTTAGATTTAGGAACCCGAAATAGGTTTACAGAAATTATGGAAACTCATGGATATACAGTGATAAATACACAAGGTGAAGATTTAGATTTTGTTACTGATATTGTAAAAGAACATAAAGTTGATGCCGTTACATCGTTTGAAATTTTCGAACACATGTTAGCACCTTTAAATATTTTAAAAGCAATTAAAAGTACCAAGTTAATTACAACGGTACCTTTAAATTTATGGTTTGCAAAAGCCTACAGAAGTAAAACTGATGTTTGGGATAGGCATTATCATGAGTTTGAAGATTGGCAATTTGATTGGTTGTTAGAAAAATCGGACTGGAATATTGTTGAATCAGAAAAATGGACAAGTCCTGTTAATAAAATAGGTTTTAGACCCATTTTAAGGAAATTTACACCGAGATATTATGCGGTTTACGCAGAAAGAAAGTAATTGCTGATGAAAATAGGAATGATATTGGATAAGGTTTTTCCGCCAGATCCTCGTGTAGAAAATGAAGCAATTGAGTTGATAAAAGAAGGGCACGAAGTGTTTTTATTTTGTTTAACTTATGGAGGAAAACAGCAGGAAGATACAATTAACCAAATTAAGGTTAAGCGATATCAATCTAATAAATTAGAGTATAAATTATCCGCTTTAGCGTATACCGTTCCTTTTTATTCATTATTGATGAAAAAGAAGATTGCTGATTTTTTGTTTAAAAATAAAATTGAAGCAATCCATATTCATGATATCCGAATTGCTGAAGCAGTATTTTTAGCAAGCAAAAAAGCAAAATTGCCGGTGGTTTTAGATTTGCACGATAACATGCCAGAGGTGATGAAGTTTTATCCGCATTTGCAAAAATTTCCTGGAAAGTATATCATTTCTCCTAAAAAATGGAAACAAAAAGAAGAGGCTTTTATTAAAAAGGCCGATAAAGTAATTACCGTTTCGCAAGAATTTGTAAACGAGTTAGTTGATAGAACTAAAATAGCTGAAAATAAAGTAGTATTAGTGCCCAATACCATTCGGAAATCGTTTTATAATTCGTTTAAATTGAACGGCGGAATTATAGAAAAATATAAAGATAATTTCGTGATTCTTTATTTAGGTGATACCCATGTGCGTAGAGGTTTGTTAACAGCAATAAGAGCTGTTGCAAATTTAAAAGCGCAAATACCCAACGTTAAATTGGTTATTGTTGGTAAAAACACCACAGATTATATTTTAAAAGCAGAAGTTGATAAATTAAATATTCACGAATTTGTTGATTTTGAGGGCTGGCAAAATGTTTCGTTATTTCCATCATACATAAAAGCAAGTAGTATTTGTATTTCGCCTTTGCGACGTAATATTCAACACGATGTTGCTTATGCGAATAAATTATTTCAGTACATGAGTTTGGGTAAACCGTTATTAGTAAGTAATGCGATTGCTCAGAAAAACTTAATTGAAAAAATAAACGGAGGTTTGGTACATGAGGCACAAAATGTTAAAGATTTTGAAGCTAAAGTTTTAGAGTTGTGTAAAAATTCAACTTTAAGAGAAGAGTTGGGGCAAAACGGGGAGCGTTTTGTTAAAAATGAATTTACTTGGGATAAAACATCCAAAGGATTAATCGATTTATATAATAACCTATAATTTGAAAGTATTAATTATTACATATTATTGGGTTCCGGCGGGTGGTTCTGGCGTTCAACGTTGGTTAAAATTTGTAAAATATTTACAAGATTTTAATATTGAACCTGTTGTGTATACGGTTGAAGATGCAAATTATCCAATTATTGATACATCTTTAAAAAGTGACGTTCCTGAAGGTATAGAAGTACTTAAAAAAACAATTTGGGAACCGAATGATTTGTTGTCAATCTTTAAAAAGAAAGAAACAAAAACAAGTGCAGGATTTTTAAATCCGAATCCGACTTTTTTCGGAAAAATATTACAATATGTTAGAGCTAATTATTTTATTCCTGATGCCCGAAAATATTGGGTAAAACCATCTGTAAAATACTTAGGAAAATATTTATCAGATAATAAAATTGATGCAATTATTACTACTGGACCACCACATAGTTTGCATTTAATAGGTTTGCATTTAAAGAAAAAAACAAACATAAAATGGATTGCCGATTTTCGCGATCCGTGGACGGATATTGATTATTTTCATCAATTGCCATTAACTAAAAAAGCAATAAAAAAACATCATCAATTAGAAAAAGAAGTATTAAAAAATGCTGATGCTAGTTTAGTGGTTGGTAAAACAATGAAAGCTAATTATAAGGCGTTTTCTAAAAATATTCATGTGGTAACCAATGGGTATGATGCTACTGAAAACGAAAAGCATCAACCTAATTTAGATACTAAATTTTCTATAACTCATATTGGTTTGATGAATGCCGACCGAAATCCGAAAGTTTTATGGAAAGCACTAGCTGAATTATCCGAAGAAAATGAAACGTTTAAAAACGATTTAGAAATAAAATTAATAGGAAAACTGTCTGATGATGTTGAAGCAGATTTAGCAAAATATCAATTTAAAAATTTAGTAAAAATAAATTATGTTCCGCATAAGGAGGTGCAAAAATATCAACGAAATTCGCAAGTGTTGTTGTTAGCTGTAAATAAAGTGCCAAGTGCAAAAGGGATAATAACAGGTAAAATTTTCGAATATTTGCAAGCAAAACGTCCTATCTTAGCAATTGGCCCTGAAGATGGAGATTTAGCAGAGATTTTAGAAAAAACAAATTCAGGAATTGTTGTTGATTTTGATGATAAAGAAGCAATTAAAAGCACAATTTTAAGTTTATACAAAAGCTATAAAGAAAATGCGTTGCAAGTATCGTCAAAAAATATCAAACAATATCACCGAAAAGAGTTAACCAAACAATTATCAGTAATACTTAAACAAGTAGTAAATTCTTGAAAAAAATAGTAACCATATTAGGCGCACGACCACAGTTTGTAAAAGGTGCGGTGTTAAGCAGAGTGATAAAAAATCATCAAGAAATTGAAGAGGTAATTGTGCATACAGGTCAGCATTTTGATGCGAATATGAGCGCTGTTTTTTTCGATGAAATGCAAATACCTAAACCAAAGTATAATTTAAATATTAATGGTTTAAGTCACGGTGCAATGACAGGGCAAATGTTGGAAAAAATTGAAGAAGTTTTACTAACAGAAAAACCAGATGCTGTTGTTGTTTATGGTGATACAAATTCTACTGTTGCAGGAGCTTTGGCAGCAAAAAAACTACATATTAAAGTAGTACATATCGAGGCAGGTTTACGTTCGTTTAATATGCAAATGCCCGAAGAAATAAACCGTATTGTAACAGATAGAATTGCAGATTTATTAAGTTGTCCAACTCAGGTTGCTATAAATAATTTACAAAAAGAAGGTTTTGATAATTTAGCTATTAAAATTGAACAGCATGGAGATATAATGAAAGATGCGGTTGAATTTTATGGTGAATTTTCAGCGGATAAATCAACTATTATAAGCGATTTAAAGTTAAAAGAAAATGAATTTGTAGTGGCTACAATTCACCGTCAAGAAAATACGGATGATAAAGAAAAACTAAAAGAAGTTTTTTCGGCTTTAGCAAAAATTCATCAAACAAAACAAGTGGTAATGCCATTACATCCTCGAACTAAAAAGGTGTTAGAAAAGTATGATTTACAGCCTAATATTACTTTTATAAATCCGGTTGGTTATTTTGATATGTTAGAGCTGTTAAAAAAATGTAGTTTAGTAATTACAGATAGTGGAGGATTGCAAAAAGAAGCTTTTTTTAATAAAAAGCATTGTATTATTGCAAGAGAAGAAACCGAATGGACAGAGTTGGTAGAAACTGGATATGCTAAAATTACTGGAACTAATATGGATGAAATAACAAGTTCTTTTCAAGAATTTTTAGCCTCCAAAAAGAGTTTTAAAGAGGAGCTGTATGGCGCTAATGTTGGCGAAAAAATATATCAATCAATAAAAAATATAATTCAATAATAATTTGGGAATTGTACTAAAACAATCGTTAAAAAATACATTCATTATCTATTTAGGTTTTTTAATAGGTGGTGTTAATACTATCTTTTTATATTCAAGGTTTTTAAAAGATGAATATTATGGTTTAGCTACTTATGTATTTGCTGCATCTAATTTATTGTTGCCAATTATAGCATTAGGAATTCATTTTACGATAATCAAGTTTTTTTCATCGTATCAAACAAAACAAGAAAAAGACAAGTTTTTAAGCTCGGTTTTATTTCTTCCTTTATTAATCGCATTGCCTGTTGGATTTTGCTGGGATTTTTTTCATAATTTAATTATGGATTTTGTTTCAAAAAGTAATGTAGAAGGAAATTTAATTATTGAAAGCTACACTATTTATATATATATTATTGCGGTTGCTTGTGCTTATTTTGAAGTTTTTTATTCGTGGGCAAAAGTGCAAATGCAATCTGTTTTAGGTAATTTATTTAAAGAATTATATAACAGAGCGGCAATAATGATTTTGTTGTTTGCAGTGCATTTTGAGTTTATTACCAAACAAGAATTTTTAATATATATGACAGTTGCATATATATTACGAACTATTTTAATGATGCTATATGCTTTTAAGTTGTATTCGCCTAAAATAAGTTTTTCGTTACCAAATAACTATAAAGAAGTTTTACGATACACTTTTTATATTGTTTTAGCAGGTAGTGCTGGTGCAATTGTATTAGATATTGACAAGGTTATGATACCAGGTAAAGATGGTTTTGCAACCGCAGCTTATTACGGTGTTGCTTTGTTTATAGGTAGTTTTATTGAAGCACCAAGTAGAGCTATGGGGCAAATTTTACAGCCATTAACATCAAAATCTATTAATGATGGAGATAATACCGAAACAGTAAGTTTGTATAAAAAAAGCTCTATTAATTTATTGTTAATAGGAGGGTTGTTTTTTGTTTTAGTAAACTGTAATGTAGCAGAATTATTTAAGTTAATGCCAAACAAAAATTATGCAGCAGGTGGTGGTATTGTAGTTTTATTAATATCATCGGCTAAATTATTTTTAATGTCTTTAGGTAATAACGGAGCTATTATTCAGAATTCTAGTTTTTATAAAATAACCATGCCTATTGGTATTGGTATGGCATTTATGGTGTATTACTTAAATATCTTTTTTTATAATGATATTGGAATGGGTACTGAAGGTTTAGCATTAGCAACTTTATTAACAGTTTTACTTTTTAATGCATTTAAGCTTTGGTTTGTTAAAAGGCAATTAAAAATGTTTCCGTTTACGATAAAAACGTTAAAAATGTTAGCTATTATTATAGTATTATTTTTAGTGTTTTATTTTTGGGATTTTTCTACACCTCAATTTTCTATTAGTACTTTTAGAGTAGATCCTATAGTTAATATTATTTTAAAAAGTATTTTAATTGTTCCTGTTTACTTATTTGTGGTAGTTAAATTATCAATTTCTGAGCAGATAAATACTTTGGTAAAAAGGTATATAAAATAAAAAGACTTATCACGTTAGGGGGACAAGTCTTTTGTTGGGGGACGAAATAAATAAATGTTGGGGGTTTATCTCTGTTACAAATATAATACAGATTATTAATTTACTGATTAACATATGTTTATATCTCTTATTGATTTGAAGATATATGTATAAATTAAATTTTATGTCAATTAAAACTCTAAATACATAATATGGTTAGGGTTTGAATGTGTTTCTGATATTTGAAAATCAGTTTCTCCTATTATTTTAAAGCCCGATTTTTTATAAAACTGAATTGCTTTTTTGTTTTCTACCCAAACATTTAACCAAATTCCAACTTGGTTGTTTTCTTTGCATAGCTTTACATTAAAGTCAAAGAGTTTTTTACCCAAACCTAAGCCGTAAAACTCTTCAAGTAAATAGAGTCTACTCATATAAGTAATATTTTTTTGAATTACATTTTTGCAAGTTTTATTAAAAATTATTTTAGAATATCCTGCAACTTTGTTTTGATATTCTAATAAATAATATTCGTTTTCTAAGGTTTCTAACTCTTTTATAAAGTTACTTTCTTTAAAATTATTAGCGATATACGCATTCATATCTTTTGTAGGAGCAGAATGACCGTGAGCTGGCAAAAAAGAGGCAACACTTATTTTTGAAAAAAGTTTTGCTTGTACTGAAGTTGCTTTTGTTATTTTGATGATTTTTTAGTTTTAAGTAGTATTTTGTAGATTTTTTTTATTAAAAAAGTTTATTAAACTTGAATAACAGCATATAAACCAGCATTATTATTGTAGATAGTATGTGAATACCAAAAATAACATAGTTTATAATTTTTACGTACGTTTTATTAGATGCTCCAATAATGGTATATAAGGCAAATATAAAAAAGCATGCTTCTAAACCGAGAACAAGTAGCTCGTAAAAATCAAAATGATGTTGTTCTGTATTCAGGTTATTAATACTCCAAAAAATGAAGATTCCAATTACAGTAACAGCGTTTATATAAGGAGTTATTAAAGTCGTTTTTTGCGTTTTGTATCCAATAAATATGGCTATTAAATGAAAAAATAAAATAATAATTGTGATGGTATTTATAACGGTATCATTCATAATCATTTATTAGAAGTTAAACGAATTTAGTAGATTTTTTATAAAAATCAAATAAAAAGAAGGCTGCCTAAAAATTTTACTTTTTAGACAGCCCTTTTTGTATATTAAAAAGTAAAATATTACTTAATAAGTTCGTAAGAACGCTTAATAAAGTTAGTTAACTCCTTACCATGTAAAAGGTTTTGAGATAATTTGGCTAAATCGAAAGCTTGCGTAATTAAGTCTTTTTTCTTGTCTTCATCAGCATTTAAAATTTCAGAAACTAATGGGTGATTTGTATTTACAACTAAGTTATACATTTCAGGTAAATTACCCATTCCCATCATTCCACCTCCACCACCAGAAGCTTGCATTTCTTTCATACGACGCATAAATTCTGGTACAGTAATTAAGAAAGGAGACGAAGAAGAATCCATTGCTTCTAATTGAACAGTGTATGTTTGCGATGCAATTACACCTTCAATAACTGGTTTTAATGTTTCTTTTTCTTCATCAGTTAATTTAGAAATAACAGCTTCGTCTTTCTTAATTAAATTATCAATAAAATCAGAATCTACACGTACAAACTGAACTTTTGTTTCGCCTGAAGTTTCTAATTTTTGCATTAAATGTGATACAATTGGAGAGTCTAATACAAGAACTTCATACCCTTTCGCAGTTGCTTCTTGGATATAACTGTGCTGAGCTTCTTTGTTAGAGGCATATAAAATTACGTGGTTTCCATCTTTATCAGTTTGATTGTCTTTCGTTTTTTCAACTAATTCATCAAAAGTAAAATAAATATCAGCAACGGTTGGGTATAAAGCAAATTTCTTAGCTTTATCAAAGAATTTATCTTCTGATAACATTCCGTATTCGATAATTACTTTAATGTCGTTCCATTTTTGTTCAAAATCAGCACGATCTTTTTTGTATAAAGAAGCTAGTTTGTCGGCAACCTTTTTAGTAATATAACCAGATATTTTCTTTACAGCTCCGTCTGCTTGTAAGCCTGAACGAGAAACGTTTAAAGGAATGTCTGGCGAATCGATAACACCTTTTAACATTTGTAAAAAGTCAGGTACAATACCCTCTACGTTATCGGTTACAAAAACTTGGTTTTGATATAACTGAATTTTATCTTTTTGCATATCTAAGTTTTGTGATAACTTAGGGAAGAATAAAATACCTGTTAAATTAAATGGGTAATCAACATTTAAATGAATATGAAACAAAGATTCTTCAAATTGCATTGGATACAATTCTCTGTAGAAGTTTGTATAATCTTCATCATTTAAATCTGCAGGAGCTTTTGTCCAAGCAGGGTTTGTATTGTTGATAATATTATCAACTTCAATTTGTTTGTGAGGTTCAGTAGTTTCTTTACCATCCGCATCAGTTGTTGTTTGTGGTGTAAACTCAGGGTCGTTTACTTTCTTAGTTCCAAATTTAATTGGCACTTGATTAAAACGATTGTATTTGTTAAGTAAACCACCAATTTTTGCTTCCTCTAAAAAGTCTAAAGAATCTTCAGCAACATGTAAAATAATTTCTGTACCTCTATCAGATTTATCATGTGCTTCTAAAGTAAATTCAGGCGATCCATCACATGTCCAATGTGCAGCTGGTTCGTCTTTAAAAGATTTTGTGATTAACTCAACTTTATCAGCAACCATAAAAGCAGAATAAAAACCTAAACCAAAGTGCCCAATTACACCGGTTTCGTTTTTACCATCTTCATATTTATTTAAAAACTCTTCAGCTCCAGAAAAGGCAATTTGGTTAATGTATTTTTCTACTTCATCAGCAGTCATACCTAAACCTTGGTCTTTAATGGTTATGGTTTTAGCTTCTTTATTAATACTAATTTCAATTTTAGCATCACCTAATTCGGTTTTTGCTTCACCAATAGCAATTAAGTGTTTTAATTTTGTAGTTGCATCCGTTCCGTTAGATATTAACTCACGTAAAAATATTTCGTGATCAGAATACAAGAATTTTTTAATCAGTGGAAATATATTTTCTACCGATACATTAATACTTCCTTTGCTCATAATTATATATTTTGTTTGATATTATTTTCTAGAAAGTTAAATAGTCAAAAAAAATACCAAAAATAGTTTTGTGACAAGATGACATAAAAAAAACGATAACAGCATTGTTATCGTTTTCTTATAATGCATTTAAAAGTTTAAATGTTTCGTAACATTTCTGTTTTGTTTTTATTTTTCCAAGTGCCTCCTGTAAAGTCAGGTACCTTTACAGAACTACTGTTTTGAGCCACAGATAGTTCTGAAAGCGGAGTAATAGCACTCCATAACACACTGTCATATATATTAATATCTAAAGGTAAACCTTGGTTTAGGCATTTAATTAAACGATAAATCATTACAAAATCCATTCCTCCGTGGCCAACAGAATTATCAGAAATCTGCGATTTTAATGTATTCCAAAGCGGATGGTTGTATTTTTCTCTGTACTCATTATATTTTTCTTTTTCTAACCAATTATGTCCCCACCAAGCTAGTTCATCATCATTAATATATAATTTAGAAGGATAACCTTCATGAACGGCTTTTGTACCCACAACGGTGTTTAAACGATTATAAGGCCTGCCTGTATGTACATCAAATTGTAGCATGATGGTTTTGCCAAGTTTGGTTTTAATCATGGTGGTATTCATATCACCACATTTTATGTTTGAAAACTTATCAACTCCGCTACGTTTGGCAGCATCGCTTAAACTTTTTTCTCGCGAACTCATTGATACTACATGGTCAAAAGTGTCGCCACGACCAATATCCATATACTGACTAATAGGGCCTAAGCCATGGGTAGTGTAAAAGTTACCGTCTTTGTTTAAATGATGTTTAATTCTCCATTGATCTTCATAATATTTTTCGTCTAATAAATGTTTACGTAAATCGTGAATGTAAGCACCTTCAGCATGTGTAAGATCACCAAAAACACCTTGATTTACCATATTTAATACCCATAGTTCTTCATTATTAAAACAACAGTTTTCGAGCATCATACAATGCTTTTGGGTACGTTCGGCAGTTTCAATAAGTTTCCAGCAGTCTTCTATTGTGTATGCTACAGGAACTTCACAGGCAACATGTTTACCTTTTTCCATACCATATAATGCCATTGGTGTGTGCATTTCCCACGGAGTGGCAATGATTAATAGATCAATATCATCTCTATCTACTAATTTTTTCCATTCATCAGGATGCCCGTAATAAGCTTTAACAGTTTTTTGATGCGTTTTTTGTAAGTGTTCGTTTAATTTATCAGTTTTTTCTTTCTTTAAATCAGCAATAGCAACAATTTCAGCATTGTTGTTTTTTACCAACCAGTCAAACATCTGAATTAAAGTTTGCCCGCGATTACCACAGCCAATAAATCCAACTTTAACTTTTTTTATTTTTGATGATGTTAAGCCAAAAGCGGTTCCTTTAGCAGTTTTATTTAATAAAGAGTCAATTTTTTCAGAAGCTTCATCTTTACAAGAAATTGCGGTTGATAAACCTAAAAAGACAGCAGCTTTTGTTGATAGAGAAAGAAAATCTTTTCTATTCATAAATATGTAGATTAATGTTTGTTATTTTATGTTTTATGTCTTTGTAAAGATATTAATTTATTCCTATTTTTACAGGCTGCAAATTAGCAAACAACAAAAAACCAACACAAAATATGTATAATTCAAAGATTACAGGTTTAGGGTATTATGTTCCAGATAACGTAGTAACTAATGATGATTTAAAGGAGTGGATGGATACTTCTGATGAGTGGATTCAAGAACGTACGGGAATTAAAGAACGTCGTTGGATAGATCCAAAAACATCTGATGATACTACAGCTGTAATGGGAGCAAAGGCTGCTAAGATAGCTATTGAACGTGCAGGTTTAACGAAGGATGATATCGATTTTATAGTATTTGCTACTTTAAGTCCTGATATGTATTTTCCTGGAGGTGGAGTACAAGTACAAGAAATGCTAGATATGCCAACTATTGGAGCACTAGATGTGCGTAACCAATGTTCTGGATTTATTTATGCGATGTCTGTTGCCGATCAGTTTATAAAAACCGGAATGTATAAAAATATTTTAGTGATTGGTGCTGAAAATCATTCGGGAGGTTTAGAGCGTTCTACTCGTGGACGAGGAGTTACCGTAATTTTTGGAGATGGAGCAGGAGCAGCAGTGCTTTCTCGTAGTGAAGAAGCAGGTAAAGGTATTTTATCTTCTCATTTACATTCGGAAGGGAAATATGCTAAAAAACTTGTTTTAGAAGGACCATCAACACAACGTTGGGTACCAGAAATTTTAGAAAAGAACGATCCTGAAGATCAATCTTACTTTCCTTATATGGATGGGCAATTTGTATTTAAACATGCCATTACTCGTTTTTCTGAAGCGATAAATGAAGGTTTACAAGCCAATGATTTACAAAAAGATGATATTGATATGTTAATTCCGCATCAAGCAAATTTACGTATCGCTCAGTTTATTCAGAAAAAATTTCAGTTGCCAGACGACAAAGTGTATAACAACATTATGAAGTATGGTAATACCACTGCGGCTTCAGTAATTATAGCACTTACAGAAGCTTGGGAAAAAGGTAAAATTAAAGACAACGATTTAGTTGTGTTAGCTGCTTTTGGTAGTGGTTTTACTTGGGGTTCTGTAATTATTAGATGGTAGTAAACAATATATATAAACAAAAAAACCGAAGCATTTGCTTCGGTTTTTTTATTTGTTCTTGTAAGGTTTAGAACATTCCGCCACCACCTTGTTTTTCATTATTATCTCTTTGTCTTCTTGCTTTAGCACGGTTTTTACCGCCACCAAATCTGTAGTTAAATCCGATATAAGTAGTTTGACTTTCCCAGTTAAATTGCCCTTTTTGTGCATAAGGTCTGGTAGCATCAAATCCGAATTTCATTCCTTTAAAAATATCATTTACTCTTAAACTTACCGTTCCTTTTCCTTTTAAAACACTTAAGCTAGCTCCGGTATTTATCATCCACATTTCTTTTACATTCCATTGAATATCTTCTCTTGGTCCACGATACATTGCAAATAATTGGAATTTTAAGTTTTTAGTAGCTCTAAAATTATTACTAATTCGTGCGTTAAATGTTTCGTTTTGAACTTCAATTCTTGCTGAATTAGGATTGCTTAAATCGGCAGTTCCAAATTGTTTTTGCGAATAAAAATCCATACTAGAGTTTAAACGCCACCAGTTGTTTACTTTGTAATTGGCAGAAAACTCTAATCCGTAAGAATCTGTGTCATCAAAATTAGCAAAAGATAAAATCTGACGTACTTCATTTGGGTCTGTTGGGTCTTTATAAGTAACACGAGAAATGGCATCACTAATTTTACGATAAAAAGTACCAAAAGATAACGAACCTCCTTTTATTTTACGAGTATAATTAAATTCTAATGAATTGGTAAACTGCGGATCTAAATTTTCATTACCTATTGATGTAATTAGCGGAGTACTCCATTGTCTTATCGGATTTACCTGGCCAATTCCTGGCCTGTCAACCCTACGACTATAACTTAGCTGAAATTGATTTTTATCAGAAGGATTAAAGGTGAAAAATGCCGATGGATAAATTGAGAAAATATCGTCGCTTACTTTTGCAGGAGTTTCGTTTTCTAAATTAAAAGTTCCGTCTATTTTGTATTGCTCTAAACGCGCCCCTAATTGCATGGTAACTTTACCAAATTGATGTCCGTAGTTAACATAACCCGAGTAAATTTTTCGATCGTAATTAAAAGAAGAATTTCCTATTCTTTCGGTACCCGTTATTTGCGGATCTCCATTTACATCTAAAATAACATCACCATTTACATCTGTTAAATAAGTGTTTTCTTCTTGATTCGTTAAATTGTTGTTTTTGGTATTATTAACTCTGTATTCTAAACCAATTTCTAATTTTCCTTTTTCTGAAATAGGATTGGTATAATCAAGATTGATTAAAGTATTTTCACTATCGTTTTCAATATTATTAAAATAATTTAATAGTTTAGAAGATGTATTTACAAGGTCTTTATTTGTTGAGTTTTCAGGATTATCAGAATAAGAATAAGTACTTTCAAACTCTAAATTATGACCTTCTTTTTCAAAATCAATTTTATAATTAACATTGTAGTTACTTGAAGTTCCATCTACATTTTGATTATTCGGTGCATCAGAACTAAGTACGTTGTTTTCAAAAACTTTAGCTCTTGATAAGCTGTTTGCCGAAAACCAATTTTGTGTAGTGTAAAAAGATAAAGTGTTTTTATCATTTACATAAATATCGGCACCAATTTTAACTAAATTAGAAGTATTAGCATTGTTACCTCTAAATTTTTGAAGGCTATTATTACTAGGTCTTTCTATCGATCCATGGTTTAAATTATCACCAGTATTGTATCCGTAATTTCCAAAGAAATTTACTTTACCCGTTTTATAATTCATGTTGGTAGATCCGTTAAAACGTGTAAAATGATCTGTGGTAACGCCCATATCAACAGAACCATTAAAACCTAAGTTGGCATTTTTATTTAAAATAATATTAATAATACCGCTCATTCCTTCTGGATTGTATTTTGCTGAAGGATTGGTAATTAATTCGATACTTTTTATTGATGAAGACGGAATTTGTTTTAGCAATTGCGCAGCACTTACATTGGTTGGTTTTCCGTCAACAAGTACACGTACGTTATCGTTTCCACGTAAGCTAATTCCTCCTGTTTGACTATCTACACTTACAGATTGTACGTTGTTTAAAAGTTCTGAAGCAGTAGTACCTGCGGCTGTTAAATCTTTACCAACATTAATTACTTTTCGATCTACTTTTTGAGTTACGGTAGATGTTTCTGCTCTAATTTCAACTTCATCTAACGTAGTGCTATCTTCAGCAAGTAAAATAGTACCAAGGTTTAATTTTCTATTTTTATTGCCAACTGTAATAGGTTTAGAAACTGTTTTATAGCCAATAAATTGGATTTCTAAGATGCTTTTTCCTTCAGGAATATTTTTGATAGAAAAATTTCCATCGTCGTTTGTAATTCCGCCAGTTAAAATTTTATTAGCAGCATCTTTAATAATAATATTTACATAAGGCAAAGGCTCTTTTGTTGTTTTATCAATTATTTTACCAGTAACAACTCCTGGTTTAGGTAAGCTACTTTTTGGCATTTGTGCAAATAAATTGACACTAAATACGGTTAAAAATATTAATAGTAGTTTTTTCATTTTGTTTATTTTTCGATTGTTTTGATGCTTAATAGACTATCTATTGTTTAACTTTGTTACTCAGTTTAACAGAGTTTAACGTATCATTAACAATTATGGAAAAAACAACTTTAGTTATAGGAGCTTCTTTAAATCCTACGAGATATTCTAATATTGCAATTAAAAGATTAAGAGACAAAGCGGTAAAAACAGTTGCCGTTGGTTTAAAAAGTGGTAAAGTGTTGGATGTGGTTATTGAAACATCAAAAAAAATGTTTAACGATGTTGAAACTGTAACATTATATTTAAACGCAGAGCGACAAAAAGAATATTACAATTACATAATTTCATTACAACCAAAAAGGGTAATTTTTAATCCAGGAACTGAAAATCCAGAATTTTACACTCTTTTAAAAGAGAATGATATTAAAAGCGAAGTAGCATGTACGTTGGTTTTATTATCAACCAATCAATATTAATTTAAAACGGAAGTAGGCGTAGTGTTTAGTGAATATTGTTTTCCGGCTTCGGCTAATTCTACATTTTTAAAAATTGTTTGTGCCTCGTCTTTAAAATCATTGATGTTTGAATATCGGCTAGAATAATGACCAATGATTAACTTGTTTGCGTTTGCTTGGTTAGCAATTGAGGCAGCTTGTTCGGCAGTAGCATGTTTTGTTCGTTCACATAAATCTTCTCTATTTTTTAAAAAGGTAGCTTCGTGATATAAAAGATCTACATTTTTAATAATAGGGACAATGTTTGGTTTGTATGCAGTATCACTACAAAAAGCAAAACTTTTAGATTTTGGTGGATCGATAGTTAGTTTTGAATTCGGAATGACTTCTCCAGTAGTTAAAACAAAATCTTTACCTGCTTTAATGTTATGGTAATCGCAAGTATCAATTTCTGTGTATTCTTCTATTTTACCAATATGTAATTTTCTAGGTTTTGGTTTTTCTTTAAATAAAAAACCGTTGGTATAAACTCTATGATCTAATGGAATGGTGAGTACAGAAACATTGTCATCTTCAAAAATTAACTCACTTTCTTTCGATTCTAATTCATGAAAATGAATGTGATATTTTGTCCAAGATTTAGATAATTTTAATTGAAGTGTGGTAACTTCTTTAATTCCTTTCGGCCCATAAATATGTAAATCTTTTTCGCGATTTAAAATACCAAAAGTTGAAATTAAACCAATTAAGCCAAAAAAATGATCACCATGTAAATGAGAAATAAAAATATGATTGATTTTAGAAAAACCAATTTTATATTTACGCATTTGTCGTTGTGTACCTTCGCCACAATCTATTAAAAAATGTCGATTGTTAATTTCTAAATATTGAGACGTAGGGTGCGCATTAACTCTTGGTGTGGCAGAATGGCAACCTAAAATGGTTAATTTTAAACTCATTTATTTTATAACAAAACGTTTAGAAATAACTTCTTTGTTACTTTGTATGGCATATATATACATACCCGATTTTAAATCGTTGCGATGAAAAGGTATAGAATTACGGCCGTTTAAAACTTTTATTTTTTTAGAAAACACTGTTTTACCAAGAACGTTTCTAACTGTTAAAATTACAGTTTGATTCATTTTAGAGTTAACAAAAATAGTAGTGTTATTAGTAAAAGGATTAGGAGATGCTACCAACTTATCGATAGATTTTTCTTGAGAAAAACTAGAAAGCGTTACTAAGAGGAACAAAAAGAGTATTTTTTTTACCATATGTATTCATTTAGGGGGATCATAAATATAAGGTTAAAAACCTAAATCACGTTGAATATCTTCCATTTCAATAACATCTTCAGCTTCAATTATTGTTGGTACAATGTTAATTGTTTCAGGAAAATCATCAATATTCACATCCTTTAATACGATTACAAAAGATGTGCCGTTTTTTTGATGTTGCTCAACGTACTCCAAAAATAATAAAATATTTTCGATAGAAGGATTAAAATTGTCTGAAATTTTAACGATAAGGTGTTTTTCCTTAATGTTAAGGTGCTCTTTTTCAAATGTTTTTATAAAATCTGAAAAAGAATTCTCATCGCACGTTATTAAAATATACGAAGTTTTATCCTCTATTTTCATAATTATCTTTTTATTTGTTGCGCCAATAAATAAATAGCAGCCATACGAACTGCAACACCGTTTTCAACTTGATTTAAAATAATAGATTGACTACTATCGGCAACATCACTTGTTAATTCTACACCACGATTTATTGGTCCTGGATGCATTATAACAATTTCTTTATTTAAACCATCAAGTATTTCTCTGTTTATTCCAAAAAGTTGTGTGTACTCTCTCGTTGACGGAAAATATTTAATATCCATACGTTCATGTTGTACACGTAAAACGTTGGCTACATCACACCATTCTAAGGCTTTTTTTAAGTTTGTTTCAACTTCAACACCTAAACTAGAAATGTATCTAGGTATTAATGTAGTTGGGCCACAAACTTTAACCTTTGCACCTTGTAATTGTAACGCAAATATGTTTGATAACGCTACACGAGAGTGTAAAACATCACCAACAATTACAATTTTTTTACCTTTTAAGTTGCTGTTTAAAGCCTCTCGCATAGAAAAACTATCTAACAATGCTTGGGTAGGATGTTCATGAGTACCATCACCAGCATTTATAATTTTTGCATCAACATGTTTTGATAAAAATATACCAGCGCCCACACTTGCATGTCGCATTACCACAATATCTACCTTCATGGCTAAGATATTGTTTACAGTGTCAATTAAAGTTTCGCCTTTTTTTACTGATGATTGTCCTGCTGAAAAGTTAATAACATCAGCAGATAATCTTTTTTCGGCTAATTCAAAAGATAATTTTGTACGAGTACTGTTTTCAAAAAATAAATTAGCAATGGTAATATCTCTAAGAGATGGTACCTTTTTAATAGGTCTATTTATAACTTCTTTAAAATGAGAAGCAGTTTCAAAAATAAGCTCTAAATCAGTTTTGTTAAGGTATTTAATACCTAATAAATTTTCAACGCTTAACTGCTTCATTTTAGTTTGTTTTTATAATCATAACTAATCAAGCTTGGTAGGCTTGGTTTCTAGGTAAATAGTATCTTTTTTATGAGTTTCAAACCAATTAACAATTACTTTTTCTTGGTTAATGGCATCCACTTGTCTTCCTCTGTAATTAGGTTGAATTGGTAAATGACGGCTAAAACGACGGTCAATTAAAACTAATAACTCAATATTTTCAGGTCTTCCGTAAGATTGTATTGCCGTTAAAGCACTTCGTACACTTCTTCCTGAAAACAAAACGTCATCAATAATTACTACTTTTTTCCCTTCAATTAAAAAATCGATTTGGGTAGATGTTGCTTCTAAAGGTTCGTTTCTTCGGCGAAAATCATCACGATAAAAAGTAATATCTAAAAAGCCTAATTGTAAATTTTTAATTTGATATTCATCTGTTAACAATTTAGCCAATCGCTTTGCTAAAAAAGTACCTCTTGGTTGCAGGCCTATTAAAACGGTATTAGAAAAATCGTTGTGATTTTCGATTAACTGACAAGCTAATCGATGCAGAATGATTTCAATTTCTTTTGAAGTAAGTAGTGTTTTTCTGCTCATGTTTTGCTATCAAATTGGTTTGATAGTTCAACGTTCAAAAATAAAGCAAAAAATTATGTCATCAAAATTAAAGTTGATGAAACATAAAACTATATGAATAAAATTATCTTTACATTTGCCAACTTTTAGAAAAGACTTGTAATATTATGATGAAATACCTTAAAAATAAGAAACTTAACATTAAAGATGATACGTTAGCTGGTGTAACAGTTTCTTTAGCAATGATACCCGAAGTAGTTGCTTTTGCGTTTGTGGCGCAAATTAGTCCAATTGTTGCTTTGTTTGGAGCATTTGTAGTGGGAATAATTTCTGCCGTTTTTGGCGGAAGACCAGGGCTTATTTCTGGAGCAGCGGGTGCTGTAGCTGTAATTTTTGTAAATATGATACAAGAAGGGTATGCAAAAGGATTGTTATTTGATCAGCCAGTTGAAAATATGGGATATTTTTATTTATTAGCTGCGGTTGTTTTAATGGGAATTATACAGGTTTTTGCGGGTTTATTTAAATTAGGAAAATTTGTGCGTTTAATTCCACACCCTGTAATGATGGGATTTGTAAACGGTTTGGCGATCGTTATTTTTATGGCACAATTAGGAATGTTTACCGAAAATAAAAAAGATTTTTTCGGACAAAATATGCGTAATACCGAATCGAAAGAATTGGTTTACAATGTAGCTGATAATCAAGTTAAAGATTTAAATTCGGGTACTGTTTTATTTACAATTGAAGGAAAATCAATAAAAAATAATGCAACAAACGAAGAAGCTTTTGTAATTTCTGACGGTCAGGTTTTTGATGCTAAAACCAAAAAAGTTGTTTTTAATGCTTCGGATGAAGGATTTTATTCGGTAAAAGATAGCGGAGTTGTAAAATCAGCAATGCAAGGTAGTACCTTATATACAATGATTGGTTTGGTGTTATTAACGATGTTAATTGTTTGGGGATTGCCAAAATTAACAACAAAAGTTCCGGCGGCATTAACTGCTATTTTAATTGTTACTTTAATTTCAATATTTAGTGGCTTAAACTCAATTAACGTTGGAGATTTTATTAGAGATGGAGGTGGAGCTGGTTTAAACGGAATTGATGAAATTTCTAAAAAATTAAATTTATTAGAATTGTGGAGCAGCTTGCCTTTTAATTTAGATACCTTAAAATTTATTGCACCGTATGCATTTTTAGCAGCTTCGGTTGGTTTAATAGAAACGTTAATGACTATGAATTTAGTGGATGAATTAACGGATAGTAGAGGTAATGGTAATAAAGAGTGTGTTGCCCAAGGAGCAGGTAATATTGTAAGTGGTGTTTTTGGTGGTACTGGTGGTTGCGGTATGATTGGTCAAACAGTTATAAACATCAACGCTGGTGGTAGAGGAAGATTATCTGGAGTAATGATGTCATTAACCTTATTAACTTTTATTTTATTTGCTGATAAATATATAGAGCAAGTGCCAATTGCTGCTTTAGTAGGTGTAATGTTTATGATGGTGATTGAAACTTTTGCATGGTCTAGTTTTAGAATTATGAAAAAAATTCCAGCTTCGGATGCTTTTGTATTAGTTATCGTTTCTGCTGTAACCGTGTTTTTCGATTTAGCGATAGCAGTATTTGTTGGAGTTATAATTTCGGCTTTATCTTTTGCTTGGACAAGTGCCAAGAAAATTAGAGCAAGAAAAAGAATGAAAGCAGACGGAACAAAAGTGTATGAAATTTGGGGACCTTTGTTTTTTGGAAGTATTACTACTTTTAATGAAAAATTTGATGTTAAAAACGATCCAGAAAGTATTGAAATTGATTTTGTAGAAAGTAGAATTTCAGACCATTCTGCTTTAGAAGCCTTATTTATTTTAGTAGAAAAATATCAAAAAGCAGGAAAAAAAGTAAAACTAAAACACTTAAGTGAAGATTGTAAAGTGTTAATGTATAAGGCAAACGATAAGTTTCGTGATGTGATTATAGAAGCTGTAGATGATCCTCGTTATCATTTAGCTGAAAATCCTGAGGCTTTTCCAGAACCTTTATCAGAATATGAGTTTTAAAAAAAAATCCCGCAATTTGCGGGATTTTTTTTGAAGTTAAACTTTATGTATTGGGCTAACAATTTCAACATCACTAAATGCAATTGCACCTCTTACAACACTATCAATAGTGCTTTTTAAAGCTTCTATTAATTGCATTTTTAGTTGCGACTTATGGTAAATTAAACTAACCTCTCTTGCTGGTGGCGGAGTTTCAAACTCTCTTAAATGAGCTTTGTCATTTTCATTAAGGTCTAGCGTATTTAAGTAAGGTAATAAAGTCATTCCTAATCCATCTTTTGATAGTTTAATAAGTGTATCAAAACTTCCGCTTTCTAGTTGAAAATGATGTGTGGTGCTTTTTTTATTAGTTCTACATAAATTAATAATACTGTTTTTAAAACAATGTCCGTCTTCTAAAAGTAAAATATCATCAACATCTAAATCATCAATTTTAATTTTAGATTGTTCATATAACCGATGTTCTTTAGGTATTAAACCAACAAAAGGTTCGTAATATAAAACACGTTCTTTTATGGCTTCATTTTCTAAGGGAGTAGCGGCTAGGGCGGCATCGATATGTCCATCAGTTAATTTTCTAACAATTTCTTCAGTTGTTAGTTCTTCAATAATTAACTGTACTTTAGGATACTTTGTGTTAAATATTTTTAAAAACATTGGTAATAAAGTAGGCATAACCGTGGGGATTATTCCTAATTTAAATTCGCCACCTACAAATCCTTTTTGTTGATGTACAATATCTACAATTCTATTGCTTTCATCAACAATAACTTTAGCTTGACTAATTATTTTTTCACCAACTTCGGTTAGTTCTATTGGTTTTTTTGATCGATTAAAAATTTTAGCATCCAATTCATCTTCTAATTTTTGAATTTGCATACTTAACGTAGGTTGTGTAACAAAACAATGCTCTGCAGCAATGGTAAAGTTTTTATGTTCTGCAACAGCAAGTGTATATTTTAATTGAGTAATGGTCATTCTATCAAATTTTTTGATAAAGATATTAAAACTATCAATAACTGTTATAGTTTTTAAGTATTATTTGATGTAATTTTGTGGTAAGAAAAATATGAATTTAAAACAATAAAAGATGAATACAACAGTTATAGGTTTAGATAAAGAGCAAACAGAAAAATTAATTTCGGAGTTAAATTTACTTTTAGCAAATTTTCAAGTATATTACCAAAATGTAAGAGGTTTACATTGGAATATTAAAGGAAAGAATTTTTTTGAATTACATGTAAAGTTCGAAGAATTTTATACAGATGCTCAAGAAAAGGTTGATTTAATTGCCGAACGTATTTTAACATTACAAGGAACGCCATTACACACGTTTGATGATTATGTTAAAATTGCAAAGGTGCAGATAGGTAAAAACATATCTAAAGATGAAGAAGCAGTTACTTTAGTTGTTAATTCGATAAGTGAACTTTTAAAAATAGAACGCATTATTTTAGAGCTTTCAGATGTAGCAGGAGATGAAGGAACAAATTCTATGATGAGCGATTTTATTTCAGAACAAGAAAAAATGTTATGGATGATGAATGCTTGGTTGAGCTAATATCGTCCATATTTTGGGGAACTGAGCAGCGTCATTGGCGCTGCTTTTTTAGTTTAAAAAAGATGCTTAATTAAAATACGAATACTTACAAAGGCAATTAATACTGCGGTTGCTTTTTTTAGTTGAATGGGGCTAAAAAATTTATTACTCATCCGACTTCCAAATTGTCCACCAATAAAAACAGTAAATAATAAGATTGAGGTTAATTTCCAGTCGATTAAAAAATCGGGATTCAAATATTGTCCAGATAAACCAGCTATTGAATTTACTAAAATAAAAAAACTGGAAGTTGCAGCAATTTTTTTAGGGGTATCCCAGTTGGTTAAGTGTAAAAAAGGAGCAAGAAAAATACCGCCACCAATACCTACCATACCAGAAATAAAACCGATACCACCACCATAACTAATATTTTTAGTAGTACTAGCATTGTTCATTTTATTTTTATTGACAGGTGTGTTTTTTGCAAGCCACATAGTAATTGCTGCAATTAATAAAGTGATTCCTAAAAGAATAAAAAAGATAGTTTGACTTATTTTAAGGTAGCCTCCTAAAAAAGCTAAGGGTACACTGAAAAATACAAGGGGAAGTATTTTTTTCCAGTGAAATGTATTTTGTTTTTGAAATAGTAAAACGTTACTAAAAACAACAATAATATTACAAACTAATGAGGTAGATCTTATTTGTGTATAGGCTATCCCTGTTATTGCTAGTACAGCTAAATAGCTAGAGCCTCCACCAAAACCAACAGAAGAATATAGTATAGCAATAATTAAAAAAAGAAAAATAATGTGCCAATTTAAAAAAAAGACTTCTACTAAGGTTATCAAATATTATTACTTATAATTAAATACCCAAAGATAATTTAAATTGTTGAGGTGTTAAAAGTTCATTTTTCTTAAAAAGCCTATTAAAATAAGTTACACTATTAAAACCTGTTTTATAAGCGATATTACTTATGTTTTCGTTAGGGCTACTTTTAATTAATTGTTTTGCAAGTTTAATTTTTTCAGTATTAATATATTCTACGGGTGTAATACCTAAAGTGCTTTTAAATTTCTTAAAAAAATGAGATTTACTCATACAAGCTTTTTCAGATATTTCGTCTAAAGTTAAATCGCTTTTTGTTAAGTTTTCTTTAATGTATTTAATAGCATATCCTATACGCGTATCTTTAAAAACACCGTTAACATCGTTCAAAATAAGTTTTCTAGCTTTACTTTGTAATAAACGAATAATTAATTCTTGAATCATTAAATCTAATAAAGCATCTTTAGATTTAGCATTTTTAATAAAAGTACTTGTTAATCTGTTTACAAGAATATTTATCTCTTCATTGTTATTTAAATGAGAGCAATTGTTTTTTAATTCCCAATCGTTCTTTTTACGTTCAATAACGGTGGCTTCGTTAAAGTTATAAACTACTTCGTTTATTTTATTTTGATCAATAACTAAGCCTAAACAAGAGGTTGGATTAGCTAAAGATGCTTCAGGGAAATCTATTTTCATACCATTGTTTTCTGGTATAACTAAAGATTCTCCAGGTAGAAAAGAAAAAGGATCTTTATTGTTAAAGGACATTGTTTTTTTTCCTGAAATCATACAAGCAATAACAGTTTGATCGAAATTTAAATGTACATTTTTAGTGTTTTCAAGAGTTTCAAAAATATTTAATTCAGCATATTCTGATGCATAAATAGTTCTGTTTTCAATGAGGGTAACTAGTTTTCTCCCTTCATAATGTTGGCGGTTTAATGAGATCATAATTTTTTAGTCATAGTTTTTCGAAGAGTAAGATAGTTCAATTATTTAAGAATATAGTTCAATTATATTCTTTTTTTTCGATGTATATTTGAATTATTATCAGTAATATTTATCTGAGGCAGAGGTTTTTGTAATAAAACCACCAACATATAATCTCCCCCTTGAGTTAAAATGGTATGAAAAAGAAAAAAAAACTAACGCTTTTTTAAGTGTTAGTTTTTTTGTTTTATTAAAGAATAATGTTTTTTAAAAGAAGATTAAGAGTAGTATCGTTCAGGTATTTAAGAATATAGTTTAATTGTTTTTTGATTTACAAACTTATCTTTGAAATATTGATAAAAATTTAATTTAAAGAATAAATTATAATAATGTTTCCCCCAACTTATAGTTTTTATCTAAATTAAATTAATATGAAAAGAAAAAAAACTAACACATGAAAAAGGTGTTAGTTTTTTTGTTTTAGCTATATTTTAATGCTGTTAAATGTGTTATTGTTCAGTGGTTGATAATAGTTAAACCTCAATAAGTGCTTTTTAATTGTTATTTTGAATTAGAACATCATGTAATTTCTGCCCAAACTAAATATTGATGTAAAAAATAAGAGTATTCGTTAGCTTTTTTTGTTGAATTATATTTTAATTAGTTGATAATAAGATTGTTCAATTATTTAAGAATATAGTTTTATTTTATTTCCTATTAAGAATATATCTTTGAATTGTTAATTAATTATTAGGGTTTTTATATAACTAACCACCAACATATAAGTCTCCCCCTAAATTAAATTGCTTAGAGAAAGATAAAAAACTAACACACGAAAAAGGTGTTAGTTTTTTTGTGGAGTACATTTAAAAAATCGATAATTGTAATAAGTTAATCAAAAGGGTAATAAAATAGCTAATATGCATTTTATCGATAAAATATTGTCATAAGTAGAAAAAAAGCAATAAAATTGTTTAATTATGATAAATTAGTGTTTTTATAATTAGATAGCATAATGAGTAATTACCATATTAAAAATTTAGAAGAATATTTTCAAGTATATAGAAAATCGGTACGTAATCCAGAATTGTTTTGGGATGAAATAGCTGAAGAACACTTTGTTTGGAGAAAAAAATGGAACAATGTTTTAAGTTACGATTTATCTAAGCCAGAAGTAAAATGGTTTGAAGGAGCTAAATTAAATATAACAGAAAACTGTATAGATCGTCATTTACAAATAAGAGGTGATAAAACCGCTATATTATTTGAACCTAATAGTCCTGCTGAAAAAGCAGAGCATATTTCGTATAAAGAACTGCATAAACGCGTTTGTAAATTTGCCAATGTTTTAAGAGAAAACGGAATTAAAAAAGGCGACAGAGTTTGTATTTATTTACCAATGATTCCTGAATTAGCAATTTCTGTGTTAGCATGTGCTCGTATAGGCGCCGTACATTCGGTTATATTCGCAGGTTTTTCATCAACAGCTTTATCAACAAGAATAAATGATTGTGAAGCAAAAATGGTAATTACTTCGGATGGATCTTATAGAGGTACAAAAACAATTGATTTAAAAAGTATTGTAGATGAAGCTTTAGAAAGTTGTAATTCTATAAATACTGTTTTAGTTGCCAAAAGAATTAATTCGGATATTCAATTAAAAGCAGGTCGCGATAAATGGTTACAACCTTTATTAGACGAAGCGTCAGATATTTGCGAACCAGAAATTATGGATGCTGAAGATCCGTTATTTATTTTATATACTTCAGGTTCAACAGGAAGTCCGAAAGGAATGTTGCACACTACAGCAGGTTATATGGTTTATACTGCTTATACATTTAAAAACGTATTTAATTATAAAGAAAACGATGTGTATTGGTGTACGGCAGATATTGGTTGGATTACAGGGCACAGTTATATTTTATATGGTCCGTTGGCAAACGGAGCAACAACAGTATTGTTTGAAGGGGTACCAAGTTATCCTGATTTTGGGCGTTTTTGGGAAATCATTGAAAAGCACAAAGTAAATCAGTTTTATACTGCGCCAACAGCAATTAGAGCTTTAGCAAAAGAAAAATTAGAATTTGTAGATTCTCGAGATTTATCATCATTAAAAGTTTTAGGTACCGTTGGCGAACCAATTAATGAAGAAGCATGGCACTGGTATAACGATAATATAGGAAAGAAAAAAAGTCCGATTGTTGATACTTGGTGGCAAACCGAAACTGGTGGGATTATGATTTCTCCGATGCCATATATAACACCAACAAAACCAACCTACGCAACCTTACCTTTACCAGGAATTCAATTAGCATTAATGGATGAAAATGGAGAGGAAATAAAAGGAAATCAGGTAGATGGACGTTTGTGTATAAAATCTCCTTGGCCTTCAATGGCAAGAACTATTTGGGGAAATCATCAAAGATATAAAGAAACTTATTTTTCAGCTTTTGAAGGGAAGTACTTTACTGGTGACGGCGCTTTAAGAGATGAAGTTGGGTATTACCGAATTACAGGTAGAGTAGATGATGTGATTATTGTTTCTGGTCACAATTTAGGAACCGCACCAATAGAAGATGCAATAAATGAACATCCTGCGGTAGCAGAAAGTGCTATTGTTGGTTTTCCGCACGATGTAAAAGGAAACGCATTGTACGGTTATGTAATTTTAAAAGATGTTGGTGAAGGTAGAGATCACAATAATTTACGAACAGAAATAAATCAAATTATAACAGAACATATTGGACCAATTGCAAAGTTGAATAAAATTCAATTTACAATAGGATTACCAAAAACACGATCAGGAAAAATTATGCGTCGTATTTTACGTAAAATAGCGCATAACGAACTAGATAATTTAGGAGACGTTTCAACATTATTAAATCCTGAAGTGGTGCAAAATATTATTGATAACAGATTGTAATTTTTAAATACGATTACTCAAAACGCAATTAGCTAAAATAATGCGTTGTATCTTGCGAAAAATTATACCTAATAATTTAAGAATCTTCTTAAATTACATAAAGTATTATTGACGATATAACAAGATGAGTATTGTAAATATTAGAACATATCTAGAAAAATCACTAACAATTAATGATAGTGATTGGAATTTTTTTACCGCTAGATTAAAACTAAAAAAAGTAAAAAAGCGTACAAAACTTTTAAAAGTAGGAGAAGTAGAAAAGTCTATTTCTTTTATTGATAAAGGAGTTGTACGTTTTTTTATTCCGAAGGAAGACAAAGAAAAAGAAATCACTTTCGGATTTTGTTTTAACAACGAGTTTGTAAGCGCGTACGATTCGTTTTTAACCCAATCGCCTTCTTTGTACGAATTAGAAACACTTACCGATGTAGAAATGTGGAGTATTTCGTACAATGATTTGCAAGAAGTATATAAAAAAACAATGATTGGTAATACTTTAGGTAGATTATCGTCAGAACGTTTATATTTAATAAAATCTAAAAGAGAGCAGTCGTTATTAAACGAAACTGCCGAAGAACGTTATCTTAAACTATTTGATGAGCGACCAAAGCTTATTAAGGAAATTCCGTTAAAATATATTGCGTCATATATTGGAGTCACCGCGCAAGCTTTAAGCAGAATTAGAAAGCGAATTACTTAACTTAGGTTCATTTTTTATACCGTAGTAAATTTGGTTCTTTGTATTCTAAATTTACAAGAATGACGGTAGTAGTTTTCATGATTTTTTTATGGTATTCAGGATTGTTTTTTCAAACTTTCTTTTTACATCGATATGCAGCTCATCAAACATTTACGATGTCTAAATTCGGAGAAAAAATATGTTTTGTTCTTACTTGGGTTTTTCAAGGGTCAAATTATTTAAGTGCTTATGGTTATGGTGTAATGCACAGGTTGCACCATGCTTATGCTGATACAGAGAAAGATCCACACTCACCAAAATACGATGAAAACTTATTTAAAATGATGTGGCGTACCAAAAATATTTATCAGGATATTAATAATCAAAGAATTGCAATTGCTGATAAGTTTACTAAAAATGTACCGCAATGGAAAAGTTTTGATGATTTTGCAAGCTCTAAATTTTCTAGATTAACATGGGGAGTTTTATATGTGGTTTTTTTTGCTTTTTTTGCAACCGCTTGGTGGCAATGGTTGTTTTTACCAGTAGCATTTTTAATGGCGCCAATACACGGTGTAATTATTAACTGGTTTGCACATATTTATGGTTATGTAAACTTTAAAGTTGGCGATACTTCTAAAAATCTTTTGCCTTTCGATTTTTTAATGATGGGAGAAGGCTATCATAATAATCATCATGCACATGGTGGACGCGCAAATTTTGGAGGCGTTCGTTGGCACGAAATAGATGTAACGTATTGTATAATGGTAGTTTTAGATAAGTTAAAATTAATTAAACTTAAATAAACAATTTTGCTATTCTGTCATGCTAAAAATAGCTGGCATGTAATTTGACGCGTTCTATTATTATCGATAAAAAATAATAGCATGCAACATTTACAAGCGTCATCAACAAAAAGTAAAAAAAAGCCTAAAGTAACTATTACTACAGCTTTTAAAACTATTATTTGGCCCAGAAGAAACCTAGTTTTTATAGGTTTACTTCTTATTGTGGTTAAAAGTTTGTCTGGTTTAATACTGCCTTGGCAAAGCAAAATTCTTTTAGATGAGGTTGTGCCAAATAAAGATTTTAATCAATTATATTCTTTACTCGCAATAGTAATTGTAGCAATTTTATTACAAGCAATAACTTCTTTTTTACTAACACGTATTTTAAGCGTACAAGCACAATATTTAATATCAGAATTACGAGCACAAGTACAAAAAAAAGTACTGTCGTTGCCTATAAGTTTTTTTGATAACACAAAATCTGGAGCCTTGGTTTCTAGAATTATGAGCGATGTAGAAGGGGTTCGTAATTTAATTGGTACCGGTTTGGTGCAATTGGTTGGCGGAACAATAACCGCAGTAATTTCGTTGGTTATTCTAATCAATTTAAATCCGTGGATGACATTATTTGTTTTTTTACCGATTTCTATTTTTGGTTTGGTGGCTTTAAAGGCATTTAAGTTTATTCGTCCGATTTTTAGAACTCGCGGAAAAATAAATGCTGAAGTAAAAGGAAGATTAACTGAAACTTTAGCAGGTGTTCGAGTAATTAAAGCATTTAATGCCGAAGCACAAGAAAATAAAACGTTTGAATCTGGGGTAGAAAAATTATTTCAAAATGTAAAAAAGAGTTTAACAGCTACGGCTATAATGACGAGTTCTTCAACATTTTTAATAGGTGTTGCAACAACCGGAATTATGGGAATTGGTGGTTATTATATGATGAATGACAGTATGACTTCTGGTGAGTTTTTATTTTTTACTTTGATTCTTGGTTTTATGATTGCGCCAATAGTACAAATGAGTAATATTGGTAGTCAGTTAACAGAAGCTTTGGCAGGTTTGGATAGAACCGAAGAGTTGATGAATATGCAGGCTGAGGAGGATGATGAAAACCGAATTATTGAGTTAAAAGATGTTTCTGGAGATATAAAGTTTGATAATGTATCTTTTGCTTATGAAGAAGGAAAAGAAGTGTTAAAAAATATCAATTTTGATGTCCCGAAAGGAACCGTTACAGCTTTAGTTGGGAGTTCTGGATCAGGAAAATCAACTATTGCAGGGTTGTCGGCTACATTTTTAAATCCAAAATCAGGATTAATTACGATTGATAAACAAGATGTATCAAAAATAAAATTAAGTAGCTACCGAAAACATTTGGGAGTTGTTTTACAAGATGAGTTTTTGTTTGAAGGTACAATTAGAGAAAATATTTTATTTCCAAGACCAAATGCAACAGAAGAAGAATTGCAAAATGCCGTAAAAGCAGCGTATGTAAATGAATTTACAGATCGTTTTGAGGCTGGCTTAAATACTTTAATTGGAGAAAGAGGCGTTAAGCTTTCGGGCGGACAAAGACAGCGATTGGCAATTGCAAGGGCTATTTTAGCAAATCCGAAAATTATTATTTTAGACGAAGCTACCTCTAGTTTAGATACAGAAAGTGAAGCTTTGATTCAGAAAAGTTTATCAGAATTGATGAAAGAAAGAACCACCATTGTAATTGCTCACCGATTAAGTACCATAAAAAAAGCCGATCAGATATTAGTAATTGAAGCTGGTGAAATTGCAGAACGTGGTACACATGATGCGTTAATTGCTAAAAAAGGAAGGTATTATGATTTATATACTTATCAAGCTAAAATTTAAAATAACATTATATAAAGTATTTAAAAGCATCCATAATTTATGGATGCTTTTTTATTTTAAAAATACAAAGAACTTACGTAAGTTTACTGTTATTATTCGACTGTATTTTATATAAATAAAACAACAATCAAAAAATGAAAAAAATAGCCTTACTAATTGCAATTACTATAATTTTTGTTGCTTGTAAAAAGGAATCAAAAAAAGACGTTACTAAAGAAGAAACCTTAGTTAAAAAATACCCAGAAGCGTTAACTAAAGTTTTTGATAAACATGGTGGTATTGCTAATTGGAATAAAATGAAAACCTTATCGTACGGTTTAAATAAAGAAGAACATACTACAGATTTACATTCAAGAAAAACGGTTGTAAACTCTAAAGAATATTCGTTAGGTTTTGATGGAAAAAATGTTTGGGTTTCTGATACTACTAAGTATAAAAAAGATCCGAAGTTTTATTATAATTTATACTTCTACTTTTATGCAATGCCTTTTGTTTTGGCTGATGAAGGAATTATATATTCTGAAACAAAACCTTTAATGTTTAACGGAAAAAAATATCCTGGTATAAAAATATCGTACAAATCAAATGTTGGTTCATCACCAGACGATAACTACTTTATTTATTACGATAATGTAACAAAAGAAATGCAATGGTTGGCTTATACGGTTACTTATTTTAGTAAAGAAACTTCTAGTAAAACAAGTATTATAAGATATAACGATTGGGAAAATGTTAACGGATTTTCGTTGCCAAAATCTTTAACTTGGTACCAACAAGATGAAAAAGGGAATCCGACAGTACCTAAAAGACCAGCAACCGAATTTACGTTACCTTTATTAAGTGAAACTGCATTGTCGGATAGTTTTTATCAAAAACCAAACAAATAGATGAATCCTAAAAAATATACTTGGAAAAAAGAGTACAGTCTTGTTTTAATCGCAAACGTAATTTATATTGCTTTGTTTTATCTAATTACAAACTTATATAACAACTAGCATATGCAAATTATAGATTGGATTGTACTTTCGTTAACATTGTTATTTATTGTTTTTTACGGAGTTTGGAAAACAAGAGGAAGAAACAATGTAGAAGAGTATATTAAAGGAGGTAATGATAGTAAATGGTGGACGATTGGTTTATCGGTAATGGCAACGCAAGCAAGTGCTATAACCTTTTTATCTACACCAGGGCAAGCGTTTCATAGCGGAATGGGATTTGTACAGTTTTACTTCGGATTGCCAATTGCTATGGTGATTATCTGTTTGGTGTTTATCCCGATTTATCATAAATTAAAAGTTTATACCGCATATGAATATTTAGAAGGTCGTTTTGATAAAAAAACAAGAACCTTAACAGCAATTCTGTTTTTAATTCAAAGAGGATTAGCAGCAGGAATCACCATTTTTGCACCTGCAATTATTTTATCTGCCGTATTAGGGTGGGATTTAGTAACCTTAAATATCATTATTGGTTTTTTAGTAATTATTTACACGGTTTCTGGCGGAACAAAAGCCGTAAGTGTTACTCAAAAACAACAAATGGCAGTGATTTTTGCAGGAATGTTTATTGCTTTTTATTTGATATTACAATATTTACCAGACGGAATTACGTTTACAAAAGCACTAGAAATTGCTGGAGCTTCGGATAAAATGCAAGTATTAGATTTTTCTTGGGATTTAAATAATCGCTATACAGTTTGGACAGGTATTTTAGGAGGAACTTTTTTAATGCTTTCTTATTTCGGAACCGATCAAAGTCAAGTACAACGTTATTTATCAGGAAAATCGGTTCGTGAAAGTCAGTTAGGATTAATTTTTAACGGATTGTTAAAAGTACCTATGCAGTTTTTTATCCTATTGGTAGGGGTAATGGTATTTGTGTTTTATCAATTTAATACCTCGCCCTTAAACTTTAATCCGAAAGCAAATGAAGCTGTTGAAAAATCACAATACGCATTAGAGTATAAGCTTTTAGGTGAAAAACATATTGAGATAGAAAATCAGAAAAAAACATTGATTTTCGATGGATTATCAGAAGAGAATAAAAAACAATTACAAGCGTTAAACGAGCAAGATAAGTCGATAAAAAAACAAGCAAAAACCATAATTACAAAGGCAGATGATGAGGTAGAAACGAACGATAAAGATTACGTTTTTATCCATTTTATACTACATAATTTGCCAAAAGGATTAATTGGATTGTTATTAGCGGTAATTTTATCAGCAGCAATGTCGTCAACCGCCTCTGAATTAAATGCGTTGGCAAGTACTACTGTAATTGATTTATATAAACGTAATGTTGCCAACGAATATGACGAAGCACATTATGTAAAAATGACCAAATGGTTTACCTTCGGATGGGGGATTTTAGCAATTTTGGTGGCTTGTGTAGCTAATTTGTTTGATAATTTAATTCAGTTAGTAAATATTATAGGTTCCATTTTTTACGGAAACGTATTAGGGATTTTCCTATTAGCATTCTTCTTTAAATTTGTAAAATCAAACGCCGTTTTTATCGCAGCAATTATTACACAGTTGATAATCATTTTTGTTTGGAAAGCAGACTGGCTACCATTTTTATGGTTAAATGCATTAGGAGCTGGTTTGGTTATTTTAATAGCTTCTTTATTACAACCATTTTTAAAGAAGATGAATAAGTAATAGTTGTAAGTTTAGTTATTTCTGATATAAATAAAAATAGATCAAATATGTGAACCTGAACTTGTTTCAGGTTCGCATAACCACTGAGCGCTATGATAAATGAGATTTTGAAATAAATTCAGAATGACGTTAAAGTAAGATTACTTTTTATTATTCAGATGTTTTGCTATATAAACTCCCATACTAAAACAGGCTTGTAGTAAATAACCGCCAGTTGGCGCGTTCCAATCTAGCATTTCACCAATACAAAAATTATTTTTAAGTTTTAACAATTCAAAGTTTTCGGTTACTTCATTTAATGCAATTCCGCCAGTAGTAGAAATAGCTTCATTTATTGGTGCTGCTTTTTTTACAAAAAGTGGTAACGCTTTTATTTTTTTTGATAGTATATTTTTATTAGTAAATTCTTCTTTGGTTAAAGTTGTTCTTAGAAGATCAATTTGAGGTTGACTTAATTTTATTGTTTTTTTAAGAATATCAGTTGTAGTTCTTAAATTAGAAGTTGTTGTTTTTTGAATTACTTCGTTAAGTGTAAACATTGGTTTTAAATCTAAAAATACAGTTGCTGTTTTGTTTGCAGAAAGTTGCGATTGTATTTCGGGACTTAACGCATAAATAGCGTTTCCTTCTAATCCGAATTTTGTAATAACCAACTCTCCTTTTTGAGTTTTATCTAAACAAGTAAGTGCAATGTTTTTTAAAGGTTTTCCATCATTTTTTGTTATAAAATCATCTTTCCAGTTAATATTGTAAGCACAATTTGCAGGTAAAAAAGAGGAAGTTTTTATTCCTTTATTTTTAAATTTTTCTAACCAATTTCCATCAGAACCAGTAATTTTCCAGCTAGCGCCTCCCATTGAAAAAATAGCATAATCAGTTTTTATAATTTTATCATCATTAAAAACTAAATCATTTGTGTTATTCCATCCTTTCCATTCGTAATTGTAAAGAAACTGAACGTTTTTATCAACCAAAAAAGCCTTAATTTTATTTAAAACCATAATAGGTTTAATTCCTTTTTCTGGATACACTCTGTTACTACTTCCTACAAAAGTTGGAATATCAATAGTTAATAGCCAGTTTTGTAAATCTTCGTTTGTAAAATTTAATAAAGCATTTTTAAGAAAAGTAGTAGGAGTATATCGTGTAATCATTTTATCGATATGTTCTCCGTGACTGAGGTTAAATCCGCCATCACCAGCAACTAAAAACTTTCTTCCAAGCGATTTTTTTTTCTCGTAAATTGTAATGTCAAATTTATCAGAATCTAAAAAAGCTGCAGTAAGTAGGGCAGAAGAACCGCCACCAATAATTGCTATTGATTTTTTCATGCAACAAAATTACTATTTGTTTTTAAGGTGTGTATAAAAATTAATAGAAAAGAAAAAGACTGCCTTTTATGACAGTCTTTTTCTTTTCTATTTTTAAAAATGTAAAAATTACATTTTAGCTAAAAACTCTTTGTTCATTTTTACATAATCAGCATTTCCAGCTTTTTCAGCTCCAGCTAAAGATGCTTTTGCAGCTTTAACAGCTCCTTTTTTATCTCCAGCTTTTGCTAAGATTAAAGATTGCTGACGTAAATACCAAAAACGAGGCTTGTCTTTAGTCATATCAACAGCTTTGTTAATCCAAGTAGCTGCTTTTTTAATGTCTTTATTACTTTGTAAATAATATACAGCAGCAGAATAATAATCACCTGCTTTTGGTCCGTTCATTGTAGATACAATGCTAGCTTCAACAGCTTTTTCAGTTGGAGTATTAAATTTTACACCAACATAAGCGTTTTCCCATAACATTCCTAAAACAGCAGAGTTGTTTGTAATATCATCAATAGTCATTGTAAAAGTTTCTATTTTCATTGGCATCATGTCAGCCTTTACAGTGGTAGATAAAGCTACTTTTTTATCATCCCATTTTCTTGGATTACCCCAATTTGTTGCATCCGAATAAAAAATTACTTCCCAAGAAGTTTTTCCTGGTTTTGTATATAAAGCGTATGTTCCTTTTTTTAATTCTTTTCCATCAATCGTTACATTATCACTAAAAGTAACTTTTGTGTTTGCATTTGCTCCAGTTCTCCATACTTTTCCATAAGGAACTAAATCTCCAAAAATAGTTCTTCCTCTCATTCCTGGTCTAGAATATTCAACAGTAACATCTGTTAATCCAACTACTTGCTCTAATTTAGAAGCAGGACTTGGAGCTGGTGTTTTTATTTGTGCGTTTGTAGTAAAGGCGATTGCTGTTACAAACAAGCTTAAAACTAATTTTTTCATGATAATTGATTTGATTTATGTTTTGATGCTAAAATTACAAGGAATTAGTTTGTTAAATGTTAATGAAAACTTAAAATATATACCAAGTTTTTAACAGATATTTGCAATATGAAAAAATATATTTCAGAATTAATAGGAACTTTTGCCTTAGTTTTTTGTGGTACAGGCGCAATGACGGTAAGTGAAATTACAAACGGAGCCGATTTAACGCACACAGGTGTTGCAATAACTTGGGGATTAATAGTAATGGCGATGATTTACGCTTTTGGAGAAATTTCTGGAGCACATTTTAATCCAGCAGTTACTATTGCTTTTGCGTATGCAAAGAAGTTTTCGTGGAAAGAAGTTCCTAAATATATTGTAGCACAACTTTTAGGAGCCATTTTAGCTAGTTGTGTTTTATGGATTTTATTCCCAGCGAGTGAATATTACGGCGCAACGATTCCGTCTTTAACACCTTGGCGAGCTTTTATTTTAGAATTTTTATTAACCTTCTTTTTAATGTTAACCATTATAAATGTTTCTACCGGAAGTAAAGAAATAGGCGTAATGGCAGGAATAGCTATTGGGGGTGTAGTTTTATTAGAAGCCATGTTTGCTGGTCCAATGACTAAAGCATCTATGAATCCTGCACGTTCAATTGCTCCGGCGTTGGTTTCTGGTCATTACGAGCATTTGTGGTTGTATATTTCAGCTCCGATTTTAGGTGCTTTATTAGCGGTAATTTCTTGTAAGTTTGTTAAAGAAGATAATTGTTGCGATGGTAAATGTTAGTATTTTAGGTTGTGGTTGGTTAGGAAAACCATTGGCAACATATTTAATTGAAAAAAAATATATAGTAAAAGGATCAACAACTTCTGATACTAAATTAAGAACACTTAAAGAAAAAGGAATTCAGCCTTTTTTAATTGATATTGATGAAGATACGAATAAGGATATTCAAAAATTTTTAACTTCGGATGTTTTAATAATTGCCATTACATCAAAAAATGTTTTAGGTTTTAAAGGGTTGATTAACGAGTTAGAGAAATCAACCATAAAAAAAGTAATTTTTGTGAGTGCAACCTCGGTTTATCCGAGTTTAAACAAAGAAATGACCGAAGAAGATGAAACAATAAATTCTCCTTTAGTTGAAATAGAAAATGCTTTTAAAGAGAACATTAATTTTGAAACTACGATAATTCGTTTTGCAGGATTATTTAACAATGATAGAAATCCCGGAAACTGGTTTGAAAACAAAAAGATTCCGCATCCGAAAGGGTATGTAAATATGATTCATCAAGATGATTGCGTAGAAATTATTTATCAAATTATACAACAAGATGTTTTTGGAGAGCTTTTTAATGCGTGTTCTAATCATCATCCAACAAGAGAAGCGTTTTATACCAATGCAAAACAAAAACTAAAAAAGACAACACCCATTTTTGATGATTCTTTGCCGTTAAAATATAAAATTATTAATTCGGATAAAGTGCAAAAACGTTTAGGTTACACTTTTATATATGATGATTTGTTAAGTTTAATTAAAGATAATCTAGATAAATAACCATTAAACTGATTTAGTAACACAGCTTAATGATTATTTATAAAATCTGATTCTTAAAAGAAATATATCAAAACAACTATTTAAAGTTTAATGTTACCTTTTTTTATTTCATCTAATAAACCTCGTATTGTATAACCATGTTCATGGTGTGTTTTAAATACTTTAGCATTTTTTATTTGTAAGAATTGTATTTCTTGTTTGGTTAAACCACCAACTCTTTTATCTTTAGGACTGTAAATATATGTTACGTTAGATAAATCTATACTTTTTAAAGCTTTTATGTATGAGATTTCACCAATTGCAGCTTTTAATCTTTGTTTAGCTGTGTAGTATTTAATAGCCCAAATATTATAATCTTTAAAGTCATTATCTTTTTCATCAGAAACAAATGTTATTCCATCGTCATATATTCCGTTGAAACCTTTTTTGTGAGCTTTAATTACATTTTTAGGGTCGTTAATTCTACCAGAAATAATTACATATTTATCTGCTAAGCTTGTATTTGAAGCTAAATAATGAGGAATAATATATGCACCGTACGAATGTCCCATTACCCAAACCGTTTTACCTTTTTCTTTAAAATGTTTAATCGCTTTAGAGAGCATTTCTGAAGTGTTATTTACTTCTTTTCTTGCCATTTTCATAGTAAAATTACAATCGTAAGTAAACATTTTTGGATTAAAAGTATTGGCTTGATGTAAATGAATACTGTAATAATTTTTATAATTTGGTAAATGCCTCCAGTGAGATTTTTTGTTTTTTTCAAAATCTAGCTCATCTTTGGGGCCACCTTGTAAAAAAATTATGACGATTTGTTTTGTTGAGTCTCCTTCTGCTACCCATAATTTTGTTATATCCTTTGGTATAATTGTTTCTGGATATGAAAAAGCTGGGTTACTTCCATTTGTTGGTTGTACACTTTTACAAGATGTAGATATTAAACTTAGTAGTAATAATGTAAAGATGAATATTCTGCTCATTTTTTTTATTTAAATATTATTAAGCAAAATTATAATTATTCTATTTTTGATGATAGGACTTTTGGGACACTCTCGAGTGTCCAATATAAATCGTTATAAATAGTTTGGATATTGGTTAACAATAATTTTGGAGTTATGCCTGTTCTGTTTTTAAAATGAAGATTTAAATCTGATTGATCATAATAATTTCCTACATGGGCAAGTGCTGTAAAGTTTGGTTTATTAGATTTCTTTTGATAATAATTTAGAGTTTTTCTAAACTTTACTATTGCCTTGTATTCAGATGGAGAGTATAAAAGATGTTTTTTAAAAAGCCTTAAAAGAGTTTTGCGTGAAATATTAAGATCTGTTGCTATTTGTTGAACTGAATCTAAATCTGAATTTTCAATTATTTTTACTACTGCTTTAGACAATGTGTCTTCCTTGAAGCCTATTATATGTTTAGAAAAATAATTATCTAATAGATCTCTTTTTTGTATGATATTTTCGGTTTCATATACTTGATCGATTACAGTATCAAACGTCTTTCCAAAATAATCAAATAAAGTGCAATAATCTTTTGTTATACTTGATATTGGTATGTTTAAAAAATGGTTTAATCCCAATGGATTAAATACAATAGTAATTTTATTAAACGCACCCTTCATTATTATTTCCCTTGAAACATCAAACTTTACTACTAATATTTTAAGGTTATTTTCTTCTTTTTTATATTCATGAGTTCTAGAAAACTCATTTAAGGTAACTTCACTATTTTTATAAATATTTAATGAAGTAAGATAATTAGGGTAATATGTGATTTTTTGAAAATATTTTGGGTCTGTAGAACTATGTAGATAATAATACTTAATTAATTTTTTAAGTTTTTCATCTTTTGGAATTATTTCTTTATAGATTGAATTATCATTCATTTATAATATATTGTTTAAAATAGTATTATAAGATTAATTAGTTCTTTTGATTTTTTTTTTAAAATCTGAATTTCACTTAGCATACTTCCTTTTCCTTAAATAATTAAAGCCAAAACCAAACAAACCAAGTAATACTAACGGAATACCGATATTTATAAATTGCCAAAAACTTTTTTCGGTATAAGCTTTTTGTTTATCTAATAAATTAATGGTAACTGTTTTATTACGTAGTTTAATTAAACCAGAATCATCTAGTAAATAATCAATAGTATTTATTAAAAACTCTTTGTTCCCAAATTGTTCACCTGTCCATTTATCCAACGCTAAATCGTGCGGTTTACCTTTTAAAATTTGATTTTTTGCAATATCTCCATCCGCAATAACTACCATTTTATTAGCATTACTTTCTGCTTTAAAATTAGGAGTATCAAACGGTTTTGTTCTGTTTTTATAAGCAGAAGTAAAAGTACCTTCTAACAAAACGGCTAAAAGTTGTGGCCCGCCATTGTATTCGTTTTCTTTTGGTTGTTTTGCAATACTCTGTAATTCAACAAAATTAGGAGTTCCGATTTTTTTAGTTAAAACAGAGCTAACTAGTAAAGGTGTTTTTTTTAGATTTCCTTTTAAAGTATCTATTTGCGTGGTAAAACGAAAACGAACGGGAGCAAGGTTTTTGGTAATTGAATGATTTGGATTTCCGTTTACCAACGGATGATAAAACCAGTTTAAATGTTGAAATTGTGCTTGATTGCCTGTGTTACCAGTTGCAAGCGGAATTTTAGCAGAATATAAATCCTGAATTAGTTTATTGTTGACGCGTACTTGGTAACTAAACAATAAATCGGTTAAATTTAAATCACGCGGAAAAGCAAGCATTTTTCCTTCGTTATACAAACTATCGGTATCAGCATAATTTTGATCAATCATCCAAAGCGATTTTCCGCCGTTGGTAATAAATTGATCGAGGGTAAATTTTTCTTGTTCAGTAAAACGCTCCGTCGGTTTTGCAATAATTGCTAAATCGTATTTTGTTAAATCGCTGATGGTTTTTTGCGGATTTTTAGCAACACTATCTAAAGTAAATTTAGCTAAATGATATTTTTCACCAATTTCACTTAATAAACTATATAAATAAATGTCTTCTAATTCGCCGTTACCAGAAATTACAGCTATTTTTTGTTTTGCTGTTTTAGTGATATTATAAATGGCGTTAATAAAAGAATATTCTAATTTTTCAATAGCATTTTGTAGTTGTGCTTCTTGAGTTTTAGCAACCGAATTTGGTAATAAAGAAACGAGTTCGCTTTTTTTACCGATATTAATTTCTGCCCAAGGAAAAATAATAGCTTCAGATAATTTACCATCTTCTTCAACAGTTAATTGACTTGGCATCATGCCTTTTTTTATCAATCGCTCACGAATGTTATCAGGATTGATAAAACGAAACTGAATGTTCTTGTTTTTTGCTTTTAATTCCTCTAAAAATTGACGTGTTTCAATCTGTAATCTTTTAAATTCAGCAGGAAAATCACCTTCTAAATACACGTTTACAAAAACAGTATTATCAATATTATCTAATATGTTTTTACTAACATCAGATATTGTAAAACGCTTATCTTTTGTTAAATCAAATCTTTTGTATATTGATGTTGAAAGATAGTTTAATAATAACAATCCGATAAAAACAAATGCAATATGTTGTAGCTTCTTATTCATTTTTTAATTGTTGTTTGGTGATGAATAAAAAGAAAAAGGTAACAGATAAAAAGTAAATAACATCACGTGTGTCAATTACACCGCGGCTAATACTTTTAAAATGGTCGTTAATTCCTAATTGTTGTATCGAATTCCCCAAAGTGCTACTTACGGCATCAAATCCGTAGAAAAAAATAAAAGTGATAAACACACTTAAAATAAAAGCTACAATCTGATTTTTAGAAAGGGTAGAAGTAAATAAGCCAATAGCAGTATAAGTTGCTGCTAAAAAAAGTAAACCTAAATACGAACCAATAGTACTACCAATATCTAAACTACCAACGGGATTTCCGAGTACATATACGGTGTATACATAAGTTAATGTAGGTATTAAAGCGATGCAAACAAGAAATAATGATGCTAAAAATTTACCTATTACAATTTGCCAATCACTTACTGGTTTTGTTTTTAGTATTTCAATAGTTCCGCTATTAAATTCATCTGCAAAACTTTTCATGGTAATAGCCGGAATTAAAAATAAAAATAACCACGGAGCCAAGTAAAAAAAAGAACTTAAATCGGCAAAACCAGCATTTAAAACATTAAAATTGTCTTTAAAAACCCATAAAAATAATCCGTTTACAAGTAAAAACACGCCAATAACTAAATAAGCAATGGGTGAAGCAAAAAACGAGTTAATTTCTTTTTTTAATATTGGATACATTATTCTTGGTGTATGTCTAAGCGAAAAATAGTATTATCATCAAATAAATCGTCATCATCTAAAATAAACTGATGCTTTTTTAATAACGTTATTGATGCTGTATTATTTTTATGTGTAAAAGCTTCAACTGTTTTTAGTTTTAAAATAGATTTTCCATATTCTAAAACAGTGTTCATAGCTTCGCTCATAAAACCTTCATTCTGAAAATCAGGATTTAATTCATAACCAATTTCAGCATAATCGTTTTCGGCATTGATGTTATGATATACAATAGTACCAATTATTTGGTTGGTTTCTTTTAGTTGCATTGCCCAAAAAATACGATTTCCTTTTTCAAATTCATCCAAACAAGTTTGAATAAAAGCATCAGCATCATTTAAGTTTTTAGGTATGTTTCTAGTAATTAACTTATTAATTTCTTTACTAGAACGCAATTTAAAAATGGTTCTTTTATCAGTAAAAGATAATTGACGAAGTTGTAATCTTTCAGATGAAAGTTCAGGAAAAGTTGTTGGATAATTCATTAAGGTAAGCTAACGGTTTTGTCAACACTCCAAGCTAATGGTTTGTCGTTAAATAATACTTTGGTTTGTGCCCAAACTCCTTTAAATAAATCAGAGTTTCGATAATTTTCTAAATCTTGTTCGGTTTCCCAGTAACTGTAAGTAAAAAAGATGTCTGTATTTGTTTTGTCTCTATATAATTCTAATAAATTACAACCAGGAGATTTACGGATAAACTCTTTTTTGGCATTGAAATTTGTTAAAAATTCTTCAATTTTTTCTGATTGAAAACTCATTTTTACAATTCGTACAAACATATAATTAATTTATAGTGATAAATTCGGGTGAATCAATTGTTTCAAATTCTATGGTAATGGTGTCTCTGTATTTTAATCCTAATAAGGTAGAGGCACCACCAACATTGTCTATATTACTTCGGTAAATAGCAATTTCTAAAAATCCTGCCGAATTAAATAAGGCAAGTTTATCGCCATCAAAACCTCTTTTTTCTTCAGGAATAGTGTAATTTACAATTTCGTTATAACCGTTGTGTATTTTTTTAAAATAATTACGTTTAGCAGTAATCGTAAACATTCTTCCTTTACCAATATTATTAAATAACTTTTTGCTAATATTGGTAATTACGTTGCCATAATTATCAGTATAAATAACGCCGCCAATAATAATATTTTGAGCCTGATTTATTTTTGGCTGTATTTCAATAATTTTTTTATAAGCAGTTGTTTCTTTACCGATAACACTTAAACTACCACCCCGCGCAATATGCGATGCTACTTTTACAAAAACATCTAAAACAGGAAAACTTGTTTTAATATGATTGTGAATGTTTATTTCAACAATTTTTGTGGGATTTATTTCTGATGCAATCATTGATATTAATCCGTTATCAGGACAAATAAAATAATGATTATCTAATTCAATCGCTATATGTTTATTATCAACACTTAATTCAGAATCTACCCCAACAATATGGATGGTTTTATCAGGGAAACTCTTATATGCATTTTTTAAAATATACGAAGTTTCGGTAATGTTAAACGGAGTAATATGATGCGTAATGTCTACAATTTTAGCCTCGGGTAACTCGCTATAAATAGCCCCTTTTACAGCCCCTACAAAGTGGTCTTTTATTCCAAAATCGGTAGTTAATGTAATTAGAGACATTAATTTAATTACTTGTTTATTAGTAGGTTATTGAATTGTGCTAAAATTTATAGCAAAACTACATAATTCAATAAAAATAATCATTATTTTTAAACTGAATAAAATAAAATATTTATCAATTGAACGAACGCACTATTGAATTAACAGAAATCGACCCAAACGATTTCTTCGGAGCCCAAAACAGCACGCTAACTCAGTTAAAAAAATATTTTCCGAAAGTTAAAATTGTAGCGAGAGGAAATAAACTTAAAATTTACGGTGAACCTGAAATTTTAAACGAATTTGAAAAACGTTTAGCAATGCTTATTAAATATTTTAACAAGTACAATAAGTTAGATGAAAACAGTATCGAACGTATTTTAACATCAACAGGAAAAGAAGAAGAAATTCGAAAATCTGGTAAGATTGAAGGCGTTTTAGTACATGGTGTTAATGGTAAATTAATAAAAGCCCAAACGACCAATCAACGTAAAATGGTTGATTTAATGCAAAAAAACGACATGCTTTTTGCAGTTGGTCCAGCAGGAACAGGTAAAACTTACACAGCGGTTGCTTTGGCGGTAAAAGCGTTAAAAGAAAAAGAAGTTCGCAGAATAATATTAACACGACCTGCCGTAGAATCTGGCGAAAACTTAGGATTTCTTCCTGGTGATTTAAAAGAAAAACTAGACCCGTACATGCAACCTTTATACGATGCGTTGCGAGATATGATTCCGCATGAAAAGTTAGAGTCATATTTAGAAAAAGGAGTTATACAAATAGCACCTTTGGCTTTTATGCGTGGACGAACGTTAGATAACGCTTTTGTTATTTTAGATGAAGCACAAAATACAACACATAACCAAATGAAAATGTTTTTAACCCGAATGGGAATGCATGCTAAATTTATTATTACAGGAGATCCTGGGCAAATAGATTTACCTCGCAAACAAATTTCAGGTTTAAAAGAATCGTTATTAGCTTTAAAGGATATTAAAGGCATAGGTATGGTGTATTTAGATGATAAAGATGTGGTGCGCCACCGATTGATAAAAAGTATAATTAAGGCATATAAAAGTATAGAAACAGATTAGTATGAGGAAAAAAATAATTGCTTTTTATAATTATTAAAAAATAAAAATAAGATGGAAGTTACTACCGAGAAAAATGAAAAAGTAGCCAATATGATATTTGGAACTATTTATCCTCTTTATTTGAATAGATTAGAGAAAAATGGAAGAACAAAAGAAGAACTAAACCAAGTAATAGAATGGTTTACAGGTTTTGATACAGATACTTTACAAACACTTATTGATGAGAAAGTAACTTTTGAAACATTTTTTAAAAAAGCAAAAATACATACTAACGCTCATTTAATTAAAGGAGTTGTTTGTGGTTATCGAATTGAAGAAATAGCTGATGAATTTGAATTGTATAAACAATGCAGACGTATGGAAAAACTTATAGATGAATTAGCTAGAGGACGAAAAATGGAGAAGATTTTACGAAAAGAAAAGCAATAAAATAACCATCTAACATTAAAAATAACACTTTTTTAGATTAAAAGAGATAAAAAATGAAAAACAAATTAACACGATATTTTTTTAATTACATCCTTATTTTATTACTGATTTCATGTTCTTCAAAAGAAGAAAATAGTGAGGTTAAAAACGATAATGTAGAAAAGAAAATAACTTTATTTTTTGTAAACGATCAGCATGCGCGATTAGATAATTTTGCAAAAATTAAATACATAGTCGATAAAGAAAAAGAAACAAATAATGTAATTGTAGCTTGTAGTGGTGATATGTTTTCTGGTAGCCCTGTGGTAGATAATTATAAAGACGGGCAAGGATATCCGATGATTGATATTATGAATAAAGTTGGTTTTGATATCTCAGTATTAGGAAACCACGAGTTTGATTATGGTGAGGCAACTCTTAAAGAAAGAATAAATCAAGCTAATTTTAAATGGGTTTGTGCAAATGTAGATATGTTAGCAACCGATGTACCACAGCCAAAAGAATATTATACGATAGAAAAAGAAGGTTTAAGAATTACTTTTTTAGGTTTGGTTGAAACAAACGGGAAAGACAATGCTACAATTCCGTCTACACATCCATGGAGAGTTAAAAACTTTGCTTTTCAACGCCCTGAAGATGTGGTAGGAAAGTTTAAAGATGTAAAAGAAAGTGAAAATTCTGATGTTTTTATAGCTTTAACTCACTTAGGGCATTCTGTAAATAACGGATTAGGAGATGTGCAATTAGCTAATCAATTTCCTTTTTTCGATCTAATTATCGGAGGGCATTCTCATCAAGAAATAAATACAACAGAAAACGGAATTCCGATTTATCAATCAGGTTCTTATTTAAAAAATTTAGGAAAGATAGAGTTATCAGTAAAAAATAAAAAAATTACAGCAATTAACTACAGCTTAATTAATTTAGATCAGGTAACTGAATACGATCAAAGCCTTAAAAATAGTATTGATAATTATAATAATTTACCAGATTTAAAAGAAGTTGTTGGTAATTCGGTTATAAATCATGAAAAACATAAAGTTGGTTGTTTTTATGCTGATGCAATAAAAAATACGATGAATGTTGATGTTTCTTTTCAAAATTCAGGAGGTGTAAGAAATTCGTTAGATCAAGGAGATATTACCAAAAACGAAATTTATACAATCGAACCTTTTAATAATGGTACCGTAAAGTATGAAATGACAATAAAACAAATAAAAGATTTTTTAATAGGCTCTCAATCCGGATTTTATTACTCAGGAATTCAAATAACTCAAGTAGGAAATACTGTTGAGATAAAAGATGCATCCGGAGTTGTTATGGATGATACAACTACAGTTTCCGTTGGGTTAAACGATTATATACCAGCTGTTCATGGTAGCTATTTTCCTGTAGATAATACCATTCAAGCTCTTTCTGCTGCAGAGTCAATTATATATTATTTACAAAACATAAATTCTGAAGTTAATTATCCGCAGTGTGGTAACTTTTTTAGATATTCTAATTAAAAAATAATGCTATTTTAATCTTTTTGATAAAAAAATAAAAAGAAGAATAAATAACATATTTTTGCAACCAACAACACAACACAAAAAACAATGAATACAATTAACGAAACTAATTTTCAGTTTCCGAAGCAAAAATCGGTTTACAAAGGTAAAGTCCGTGAAGTTTATAATATTGATGACGAACTTTTAGTAATGATAGCTTCAGATAGGTTATCAGCTTTTGATGTAATATTACCACGTCAAATTCCTTTTAAAGGGCAAATTTTAAATCAGATTGCAACCAAAATGATGAACGATACAGCAGATGTTGTTCCGAATTGGTTACACGCAAATCCAGATGAAAATGTGGCAATAGGTTATTTATGCCAGCCTTTTAAGGTAGAAATGGTAATCCGCGGATATATGTCTGGACATGCAGCGCGCGAATATAAAGCTGGTAAAAGAGTTTTATGTGGTGTAACTATGGCAGAAGGAATGCAAGAAAACGATCAATTTCCAACACCAATTATTACGCCTTCTACAAAAGCAGCAAATGGCGATCATGATGAAGATATAACTCGTGAAGAAATTTTATCAAAAGGAATTGTTTCTGAAGAAGATTACATTGTTTTAGAAAAATATACCAGAGCATTGTTTCAAAGAGGAACAGAAATAGCTGCTTCTCGCGGATTGATTTTAGTAGATACTAAGTATGAGTTCGGTAAAACGAAAGACGGAAAAATTGTTTTAATTGATGAGATTCATACACCAGATTCTTCTCGCTATTTTTATGCTGATGGATATGCAGCGCGTCAAGAAAAAGGAGAACCTCAAAAACAATTATCAAAAGAATTTGTACGTCAGTGGTTAATTGAAAATGGATTTCAAGGAAAAGACGGACAGCAAATTCCTGAAATGTCTGACGAAAAAGTTATTGAGATTTCAAATAGATATATTGAATTGTATGAGCAAATTACAGGCGAAGTATTTGTAAAAGCATCAACAGAAAATGTATTGGAAAGAATAGAAAAAAACGTAACGGAGTTTTTAAATTCCTAAAAAAAAATATTAACTGCAAACGGAAAAACTTTTTTTGAAGTTTATTTTAAAAGCAGTTAAAAATAAAACAAACAACAATGATAATAGCACCAAGAACTAGAGGATTTATTTGTTTAACATCGCACCCAACAGGTTGTGCGCAAAATGTTAAAGATCAAATAGCGTATGTACAATCTAAAGGGAAAATAGAAGGCGCAAAAAAAGTATTAGTAATCGGTTCATCAACTGGTTTTGGATTGGCATCAAGAATTTCAAGTGCATTTGGTTCAGATGCTGCAACAATTGGAGTATTTTTTGATAAACCAGCTACTGAAGGAAGACCAGGTTCACCAGGTTTTTACAACACAGCTGCTTTTGAAAAAGAAGCCCAAAAAGCAGGTTTATATGCAAAAAGTATAAACGGAGATGCGTTTTCTAACGAGATAAAAGAGCAAGTTGTAAAGCTAATTAAAGAAGACTTAGGTCAGATAGATTTAGTAATTTACAGTTTAGCATCACCAGTAAGAACACATCCAACATCAGGAAAACGATTTAAGTCGGTTTTAAAACCAATCGGAGAAGTGTTTACCAATAAAACAGTAGATTTTCATACAGGAAATGTATCAGAAATCTCTATCAATCCTGCCGAAGGAGAAGATGTTGCAAACACAGTAACAGTAATGGGTGGTGAAGATTGGAAAATGTGGATGGATGCTTTGCAAGCAGAAAACTTATTATCAGAAGGCGCAACAACGGTCGCTTATTCGTATATCGGACCTGAGGTAACAAAACCTGTGTACAGAAACGGAACAATTGGTGCTGCAAAAGACGATTTAGAAGCAACGGCTTTTAAAATTTCTGATGATTTAAAATCGATTAAAGGTAGTGCTTATGTTTCAGTAAATAAAGCATTGGTAACGCAGGCAAGTTCTGCAATTCCGGTAATTCCGTTATATATTTCATTATTATTTAAAGTGATGAAAGAAAAAGGAATTCACGAAGGTTGTATTGAGCAAATTCAACGTTTATATAGTGAGCGTTTATTTGGCGGAAGTTTAGATTTAGATGCTAAAGGAAGAATTAGAATTGATGATTTAGAAATGCGTGAAGATGTACAAGCAGAAATTTCTGAATTATGGAAAAAAGCTACCACAGAAAACTTGGCTGAAATAGGAGATTTAGAAGGTTACAGTAATGAATTTTTTAAATTATTCGGATTTAAAGTTACAGGAGTAGATTATGATGCCGATGTAAACGAGTTGGTTAACATTCCGAGTATTCAATAAATCAATAAAAAATAAATTCAAAGCCTCATAGATATAATGTCTATGAGGTTTTTTAATTATATTTAAGTTTTAAATAAAACTATGAAAGTTGCTTCAATTAAAATAATAAAAGACGAGTTAAAACATCAAAATTCAGCAGAATTATTAGAATTGTGTTTAAAATTAGCGCGTTTTAAAAAAGAAAACAAAGAGCTGTTAACTTATTTATTGTTTGAATCTCATGATGAAGAACGTTACATTTTAGGTGTAAAAAACGAAATGGATGATTTGTTTGAGGCGATTAATACAAAAAGCTATTTTTTTATCAGAAAAAGCGTTCGTAAAATATTAACAAGCACCAAAAAGTACATTCGATTTTCAAAAAATAAAGAAACTGAAATAGCGCTATTGATTTATTTCTGTATAAAGTTAAAAAACATAAAACCATCAATAAAAAGAAGTCCGAGATTGCAAAATATTCTAGTAACTCAAATTAAGTTGATAGAAAAACTTTTATTAAAATTGCACGAAGATTTACAGTACGATTATCGCCTAGAGCTAGAAAAATTATCTTAAAAAATGGTTGAATGCTATTCTGAATCTAGTTTAAAAAAACATGTAATAGCGCATAATATATAGAAGCTATTAAGTAGTAGGAGAAAAGCTAAGAATTTTTACGTAACTTAATCGGGTAAAAATTAAAACAACCAAAATGCCAAATTACACTTTAAAAATTAACGGAAAATCTCATTCTTTTTCTGCGGATGCCGACACGCCTTTATTATGGGTTTTACGTGATGAGCTTAATTTAGTAGGAACTAAATTCGGTTGCGGAATTGAGGAGTGCGGTGCTTGTACGATTCATATAGACGGTGCAGCAATGCGAAGTTGTCAATTAAAAGTATCAATGTTAAATACACAAGAAATTACTACAATTGAAGGTTTATCGGCAGATGGAAACCATCCGTTGCAAGAAGCTTGGAAAGAAGTTGATGTTCCGCAATGCGGATATTGTCAAGCAGGACAAATTATGACTGCAGCTTCATTTTTAAAGGAAAACCCAAATCCATCCGAAGAAGAAATTCGCGAAGCAATGCATGGTAATTTATGTAGATGTGCTTCGTATAATAGAATAGAAAAAGCGGTAGGAATTGCAGCAAAAAAAATGTCTTAAAAATAAAACGATGAGCACACAAGAAAATAAATTAACGTTCAGTAGAAGAAATTTTTTAAGAACATCGGTAATTGCAAGTGGAGGTATTATGATTGGTTTTAACCTTTTTACGGCTTGTAAACCTAATGTAAAACCATCGGTTGATATAGAAAATTTAAATTTTAACGATTTTAATGCTTTTATTAAAATTTCAGATGATGGTTATGTAACAATCTATTCTCCAAATCCAGAAATCGGACAAGGAGTAAAAACAGCAATGCCAATGATTATTGCTGAAGAATTAGATGTTGATTGGGATAAAGTTCATGTTGCTCAAGCGTCATTAAATACCAAAAGTTATAAGCGCCAGCTTGCAGGAGGGAGTCAATCTATTCGTTTTGGTTGGGATGCTTTACGTCAAACTGGGGCAACAACTAAACAAATGTTGGTAAATGCTGCCGCAACAAAATGGGGTGTTAAAGCTGCAACTTGTAAAGCTTCAAAAGGAGTTATTACAAATGCAAAAGGGGAAAAATTAGGATATGGAGAGGTCGTTAAAGAGGCTGCCGTTTTGGAAGTTCCAGAAAATGTAACTTTAAAAAAATCTTCCGAATTTACAATTATAGGCACAAATGCTACGAATGTAGATTTAGATAAAATTGTTACAGGTAAACCTTTATTCGGATTAGATTATAAAACAGAAGGAATGTTATATGCTTCTGTATTGCGTCCACCAGCTTTTGGGCAAATTTTAGCTTCTTTTGATGCTTCCAAAGCCGAAAAAATTAAAGGGGTGCTAAAAGTGATTACTATTGGTGAAAAAGTAAGAGATTTTTTAAATTCTGGTAAATCTAACTGGACTTTTAAAATGTCAGAAACTGATAAGGTAGTTGTAATTGCAGAAAATACTTGGGCAGCCATTAAAGGAAAAAAAGCGATAAAAGCAGTTTGGAAAACTGAAAATGAATTAGAAAGTACAGAGGTTCAAAATAAAAAACTGAATAACATTTTAAACGGAGAAGATTTTAATGTTGGTAGAGAAGATGGTGATATTAAAAAAGCTTTTGCAGAGGCAGATAAAGTGATCGAAAAAACATATCACTCTCCTTTTTTACCGCATAACTGTTTAGAACCGATGAATTTTTATGCAAGTGTAACTCCTGAAAAAGTGCATTTAGTAGGGCCGGTACAAACACCAGAATATGCAGCTTTGGCTGTTTCTGAAATGTTAGGTAGAGATATAAATCAAGTACAGGTAGATATGACACGAATGGGAGGGGGATTTGGACGTCGTTTATACGGAGATTTCGTGTACGAAGCGGCTGAAATATCTAACGCCATTCAAAAACCAATAAAAGTAGTTTCAACAAGGGAAGATGATATGACAACCGGTATTTATCGTCCGGCGATTAAATATAGAATTGCAGCAGCAATAAAAGACAATAAAATTACAGGTTATCATTTAAAAGAAGCCGCAATTAATGGTAATATGTATGGATTAATTCCGCATTTTTTTCCTGCGGGATGTATTCCTAATTATAAAGTGTCTATAAAAAGTGCTAAAAGCAATGTTACTACAGGTGCTTGGCGAGCACCGTACACTAATTTTTTAGCGTTTGCAGAGCAATCTTTTTTTGATGAAGTAGCTCAAGAGTTAAATATTGATGCTGTACAATTGCGTTTAGAATTGTTACAAAATGTTAAAAATTCTACAGATGAAAAAATTGAATATTCAGGTGAACGAATGGAGAATACGATAAAATTAGCTGCCGAAAAAGGCGGTTGGGGAAAATCGAAAGAAGGCGTTTATCAAGGTTTTTCAGCGTATTATAGTCACAATACACATGTTGCGGAAGTTGCTGAGGTGGTTTTAAAAGATGGTTTGCCAGTGGTAACTAAAGTTGTTGCTGCGGTAGATTGCGGAATTGTAGTAAACCCAACCGGAGCTATAAATCAAATTCAAGGAGGAGTTTTAGATGGTATTGGACATGCAATGTATGGAGATTTAACTTTTGATAAGGGAAAGCCATCCAACAAAAATTTTGATACCTACCGTTTAATACGAATGAAGGAAACTCCAAAAGTGGAGGTGCATTTTGTTAAAAATGAATTATCTCCTACAGGTTTAGGAGAACCTGGTTTACCACCTGCAGGCGGAGCGGTAGCAAATGCAATTTATAAAGCAATGGGTAATAGGTTGTATAAACAACCGTTTATCAACGAGTTAAAGACATCAATAAAAGGATAGTGTTTTAGAAATATTTCATAGAAAAAAGACACCTATTTAGGTGTCTTTTTTTTGGGAATTAAATGAAGTAGTTATCAATTTGAAAATCTCTTAAAAAAGCATTAATTTCGCAGGATATTAAACGACAAAAGTAATAATGGTAAAAGATTTATTTGAAAGAATTAAAGAAGATAAAGGACCTTTAGGTAAATGGGCAGATAAAGCAGAAGGATATTTTGTGTTCCCTAAATTAGAAGGGCCAATTTCTAACAGAATGTCTTTTAACGGAAAGAAAGTAGTTACTTGGAGTATTAATGATTATTTAGGTTTAGCAAACCATCCTGAGGTTTTAAAAGTGGATGGAGAATCTGCAGCGTTAGATGGATTAGCATACCCAATGGGAGCACGTATGATGTCTGGTCATACAAAATATCATGAACAATTAGAGCAAGAATGTGCTGAGTTTGTTGATAAAGAAGCTGCTTATTTAGTAAACTTTGGTTATCAAGGTATGGTTTCGGCTATTGATGCCTTGGTAAATAAAGATGATATTATTGTGTATGATATGGATACGCATGCATGTATTATAGACGGAGTTCGTTTGCATGCAGGTAAGCGTTTTGTGTATCGTCATAACGATATTGAAAGTTGCGAAAAGAACTTAAAAAGAGCAACAAGAATGGCCGAAAAAACTGGTGGAGGTATTCTATTAGTTTCTGAAGGTGTTTTTGGAATGCGTGGAGAGCAAGGTCGTTTAAAAGAAATTGTAGCTTTAAAAGAAAAATATAATTTCAGATTATTAGTTGATGATGCTCATGGTTTTGGAACATTAGGTGAAGGTGGTAAAGGAACAGGTTTTGAACAAGGAGTGCAAGATGGTATTGATGTTTATTTTGCAACATTTGCAAAGTCAATGGCAGGTATCGGAGCATTTTTTGCTGGAGATAAAGATGTGGTTCAGTATTTACAGTACAATATGCGATCTCAAATGTTTGCAAAATCATTACCAATGCCAATGGTAAAAGGTGCTTTAAAGCGTTTAGATATGATGCGTACCATGCCAGAGTTAAAAGAGAATTTATGGAAAATCACAAATGCCTTGCAGTCAGGTTTACGTGATGCAGGTTTCGATTTAGGTACTACGCAAACATGTATTACTCCTGTGTATTTAAAAGGAGAAATTCCAGAAGCAATGGCTATGGTTCAAGATTTACGTGAAAATCATGGAGTGTTCTGTTCAATAGTTGTATACCCTGTAATTCCTAAAGGATTAATTATTTTAAGGTTAATTCCTACAGCACGTCATACGCAAGAAGATGTAGATGAAACAATTGTTGCGTTTTCAGCAATACGAGAAAAGTTAGAAAACGGAACTTATAAAAAAATAGCAGAAGCTATTATGGCTGAATAACAATTATATAAAAAGATAAAAAAAACTCATGAAATATTTCATGAGTTTTTTTGTTTTAAAAAAGAAACGAATACATTTGGAATCCTTTTTGGTAATCAAAAGTTAATGAAAAAGTTTGCACACATATATATAATGTTATTTGTTTCTATTTCAATGGGACAAATAAAAGACACGCTCCCAAACTTTAATGATGAATATTTTTTGGTAAAAGATGGCGATAGTTTAATGATTACTTTAAATGAAGTTGCTGTTTTGCCAAAACATAAGTATAAAGAAAAATCAGATGCACGTTATTATTATTGGTTTAAACGAAAAGTTTTTAAAGCTTATCCTTATGCGGTATTAGCTATAAAAAGAATTGACAGCGTAAATGTTCGTTTATCAAAAATTAAATCAAAAAGAAAAAAACGAAAGTTTGTAAAAAAAACTCAAAAATATTTAGAAGAAGAGTTAACAAAACCTTTAAAAAAATTAACAAGAACTGAAGGTCGATTATTGTTAAAATTAATTCATCGTCAATCTGGTAAAACAGCTTTCAATAATGTAAAGGAATTACGTAGCGGGTGGAAGGCTTTTTGGTATAATACAACAGCCAATATGTTTAAGCTGTCATTAAAGTCAGAATATCTTCCAGAAGTAAATAATGAAGATTTTTTAATAGAAGATGTTTTGCAACGAGCGTTTATAGATGACGCATTAGAATATCAAGAACCCAAATTAAAAAAAGAATATAAATCGATAGTTTCAAAGGGACGCGGTTTTATAAATGTAGATTTTTATAAAAAGATGTTTGCGAAGCAGCGTAAAAAGCGATTAAAAAAGAAAAAGCGCATTAAAAAGTAGTTGCAAAAGCATTTTTAATACAATATATATGAGAGCTATTTTCATGGCGCGTCAATTTTCTACAAAAATTGTCGGGCTTTCACTGCTCGCTTTTTAGCTTTGTCAAGCAAAAAGAGCTCAAACATGTCGTTCAATCCCTCGCGCGAAGAACAATTTTAAAGGCAAATTTAATGTTAACTCCTTAGAAAACAATGATTCAAAAAAAAGATAGAAAAGGCAGTTGTTATGTTAAAAAAGGAATCTATATTTGCACCCGCTAAGGGAAAAACGAGTGTTTAGAATTTAGCAAAGTTCATTAAGATAAGGGTTAAGATATGGTCAAAAAAAGATTAAAAATAAGTTAATTTTTACTTGTTTAAATTGAAAGAAAGAGAGTATCTTTGCAGTCCGTTTTAAAGACGAAAGTTCATGTAAATATTGCAAAAAAAATAAATTAAAAAAACTTCAAAAACAATTTGTCAGTTTTAAAATAGTTTGTAGATTTGCAACCGCTTTAAGAAAGCGAAACGATCAGAGGGATTTTGGAATGGTTTTAGGTAAAAAAAATCAGTTAGTTCAAGTCTAACATTTCTACAAAAAAGGTTGAGTTAAAGAGATGAGATAATACTTGTCATTGGCGACTCGCCAAGTTCATTGAAAATATTGAAATTGACAGCGTAAACAAAGAGTAGAATAACCACGTTCTAATTCGTTAGAACAAATTCTTTTGAAACTTATTCATTAATATTATTTAAAATATACAATGAAGAGTTTGATCCTGGCTCAGGATGAACGCTAGCGGCAGGCTTAACACATGCAAGTCGAGGGGTAACATTGTAGCTTGCTGCAGATGACGACCGGCGAACGGGTGCGTAACGCGTATAGAATCTGCCTTGTACAGGAGGATAGCCTTTAGAAATGAAGATTAATACTCCATAATGCTAATTAGTGGCATCACAAATTAGTTAAAGATTTATCGGTACAAGATGACTATGCGTCCTATTAGCTAGATGGTAAGGTAACGGCTTACCATGGCAACGATAGGTAGGGGGTCTGAGAGGATTATCCCCCACACTGGTACTGAGACACGGACCAGACTCCTACGGGAGGCAGCAGTGAGGAATATTGGTCAATGGAGGCAACTCTGAACCAGCCATGCCGCGTGCAGGATGACTGCCCTATGGGTTGTAAACTGCTTTTATACAGGAAGAAACTTATCTACGTGTAGATAACTGACGGTACTGTAAGAATAAGGACCGGCTAACTCCGTGCCAGCAGCCGCGGTAATACGGAGGGTCCAAGCGTTATCCGGAATCATTGGGTTTAAAGGGTCCGCAGGCGGTCAATTAAGTCAGAGGTGAAATCCCGTCGCTCAACGACGGAACTGCCTTTGATACTGGTTGACTTGAGTTATACGGAAGTAGATAGAATAAGTAGTGTAGCGGTGAAATGCATAGATATTACTTAGAATACCGATTGCGAAGGCAGTCTACTACGTATATACTGACGCTCATGGACGAAAGCGTGGGGAGCGAACAGGATTAGATACCCTGGTAGTCCACGCCGTAAACGATGGATACTAGTTGTTGGGTTTCGACTCAGTGACTAAGCGAAAGTGATAAGTATCCCTTATGGGGAGTACGGTCGCAAGACTGAAACTCAAAGGAATTGACGGGGGCCCGCACAAGCGGTGGAGCATGTGGTTTAATTCGATGATACGCGAGGAACCTTACCAGGGCTTAAATGTAGAGTGACAGGGCTAGAGATAGCTTTTTCTTCGGACACTTTACAAGGTGCTGCATGGTTGTCGTCAGCTCGTGCCGTGAGGTGTCAGGTTAAGTCCTATAACGAGCGCA